>NZ_CP101740.1:3310000-3429145 GCF_024496245.1 Sphingomonas qomolangmaensis | reverse complement strand
CGCGAGCCGGTCGTTGATCGCGACGCCTATGCCCTCATCCGGCACCGGTGCTACCGCGATACCCGCCGCATCGCTGGCATCAGCCCGATGCAACGCCTCGAACAACCGAGCCGCCGCCTCGACGACGTCGCCTGCCGCCGACAGTGTATCGGCCCCCGCAATCGCGCCGAATCCGATCAGCCATTCCCCCGCACGCGCCTCGCTCGCCCCCAGCCGCACCGGCTTCGACGGGGCATAGTGGCTCGAAAGCTGCCCCGGCGCGGTGATCGCGTCGCCGGCATAGGCCGCATAGCCCTCGCCCAGCATCGCCGCCGTCACCGGCCCCGGCCGCAGGATCGATCGCCCGCCCGGCGCGACGATCGTCGATTCGAGCCCCGCCGGCGTCGCGCCGTCGTCGATCACCAGCGCCACCTGCCCGCCAAGCGAGGCCACCACATGCGCCGCGCGCGTCGGACTGATGCCGCCGCTCGCATTCGCCGAAGGTGCCGCCAGCGGCCGTCCGCACGCCGCCAGCAGCGCCCGCATCGCGCGGTGCGCGGGCACCCGGATCGCGATCGTGGGGAGGCCCGCGGTCACCAGCCCCGCCACCCCGCTCCCCTCGCGCAGCGGCAGCACCATCGTCAGCGGGCCGGGCCAGAACGCCGCCGCCAGCCGCTCGGCCTCGTCGTCGAACCCCGCCAGCGCGCGCGCGCCTGCGACATCGGCGACATGGACGATCAGCGGGTTGAAGCTCGGTCGCCCCTTCGCCGCATAGATCCCGGCAACCGCCAGCGAATCGGTCGCGTCGGCGGCGAGGCCGTAGACCGTCTCGGTCGGCACCGCGACGCACCCGCCGCCAGCGATCAGCGCCGCGGCTTCGGCGATCGCGGCGGTGCCGTAGGGTAAGGTCCGGGTGACGAAGGGCGGGTTTGGTGATGGCACGAAACCGGCGCTATATCGCCGCGACAGAGCCGACAAGATGGCCGCGCGAGAGAGGATCGATGAGCTTCACCCCACCGCAAGCCGAACAGCGTTTCGTGCTCGACCATATCGTCCGGCTGGACGAGCTGGCGGCAAGCGAACGCTTCGCCGACGCCACCCCCGACATGGTCGATGCCGTGCTCGAAGGCGTCGGCCAGTTCGCCGCAGGTGAATGGGCACCGCTCGACCGGGTGGGCGACACCGTCGGCGCGAAATGGACCGCCGATGGCGTGGTGATGCCCGAGGGGTTCGTCGCTGCCTACAAGGCCTATGTCGAAGGCGGCTGGGGCACGATCGGATCGCCCACCGACCATGGCGGCCAGGGGATGCCGTTTGCGATCTCGACCGCGGTGCTAGACACGCTCGGCGCGGCGAACATGGGGCTCGCCTTGTGCCCGACGCTCACCGTCGGCGCGATCGAGGCGCTGATGCATCACGGCAGCCCGCAGCAGCAGGCGGCGTATCTTGCCAAGCTTTCGAGCGGCGAATGGACCGGCACGATGAACCTGACCGAGCCGCAGGCGGGAAGCGACGTCGGTGCGCTTCGCACCCGCGCCGATCCGCTCAGCGACGGCAAATGGTCGATCACGGGCACCAAGATCTACATCTCCTATGGCGACCACGACATGGCGGCGAACATCGTCCATCTCGTCCTCGCGCGCACCCCCGATGCGCCGCCGGGCACCAAGGGGCTGAGCTTGTTCCTCGTACCCAAATACCGCCTCGACGCCGCCGGCGCGCCGGGCGACTTCAACGACGTCCGCGTCGTGTCGATCGAGCACAAGATGGGGCTCCACGCCTCGCCCACCTGCGTCCTGTCGTTCGGCGACAATGCCGATTGTATCGGCGAGCTGATCGGCCACGAAGGCGGCGGGATCGCGGCGATGTTCACGATGATGAACAATGCGCGGCTCAACGTCGGGCTGCAGGGCGTCCAGGTCGCCGAGCGCGCGACGCAAAAGGCGGTGGCCTATGCGCGCGACCGCATCCAGTCGGCGCGCGCGGGCGGTGCCAGCCGCGAGCCGGTGGCGATCATCGAGCATCCCGATGTCCGCCGGATGCTGCTGCGGATGAAGGCGCAGACCCAGGCGGCGCGCGCTTTAGTGTATTATGCCGCGGGTCAGGTCGATCGCGCCAATCTGGGCGATGTCGATGCGCGCAAGCGGCTCGACCTGCTCACCCCGCTCGCCAAGGCGCATGGCACCGATCTCGGCAACGAAGTCGCCAGCATCGGCATCCAGGTGCACGGCGGGATGGGCTATGTCGAGGAGACCGGCGCCGCGCAGCAGTTCCGCGATGCGCGCATCACCCCGATCTACGAAGGCACCAACGGCATCCAGGCCGCCGATCTGGTCGGGCGCAAGCTCGGCATGGACAATGGCGGGGTGTTCCTGTCGCACGTCGCAGACATGCGCGCCGAGGCGAAGGACGCCGGGCTGATCGCGCTGATCGACGCCTGCGAGGAGGTCGGGCGGCATCTGCTCACCGCCGACACCGACGACAAACTGGCGGCGAGCTATCCGTTCCTGACGATGCTGTCGGTCGCGACCTGCGGCTGGCTGATGGAGCGATCGGGAACGATCGCGGCGGGGGCCGAGGGCGACCCCGCCTTCCTGTCGCTCAAGCGCGCGGCGGCGCGGTTCTATGTCGAGCAGGTCGTGCCCGAGGCACAAGGGCTGAAGGCTGCGGCGATGGCGAAGGCCGAGGTGCTGTATGCGCTGACCCCCGAGGCGTTCGCCGCCTGAGAGGGCGGGGACTACCCGTCCCGTTCGCACCGAGCTCGTCGAAGTGCCGTCCTTCTTCTCAACCGGGGAAGGAAGAACGGTGCTTCGACAAGCTCAGAACGAACGGGGATAGGGCTGTGTGAAGTAACCTTTAAGCCCTCTCCCGCCTGCGGGCGCATCGGGTCGATCATGCCCCCGGCATGATCTGAACAGCGCGGGGCGCTGTTCACCCGATGCGGGTTGGGTGAGGGCCTTCTTCTTCTGCTCGCCCCGAGAAACCAGCCTACGCCGTCTCGCGCTCGAACAGCACATCCCGATCCAGCCCCAGCAGCGCGATATGCTCGCGGACCTTGGGCCAATAGCTCGTCAGGAACCGGTCGCGCTCGGCGGCGCGTAGCGCTTCGGCGGCACCGGGGAGCACGAACATGCCCACGCCGCGGCGAACCTCGACATAGCCGTCGTCCTGGAAGGTCTGGTACGCCTTGGCGACGGTCAGCGGATTGGCACCGACTTCGGCGGCAAAGGCGCGAACCGAGGGGAGTTGATCGCCAGCGCGATACTCGCCGCGCAGGATCGCGGTCGCAATTGTCGCGCGCAGCCGCATGTACACCGGCGCGTCTTCATGTTCGAGTGCTGTCATGCTCGACTAATACGCCAAAGCGCGCGAACGATCCAGCCTTCATTCGGCCCAATAACGTACGATTGTTTCAAGATCGGGACGCGGGCGTTCATCGAGCGCGCGGGACGGCGTGCCGATGAAGACGAACCCCGCGATCGTCGCTCCCTCAGCCAGCGAGTCGCGCACCGCCGCCGAATAGGTCGCCCAACCGGTCAGCCACCCGCCGACGAAGCCGTGCGCATGCGCCGCGTGGAGCAGGTTCATGCACGCCGCGCCGGCGGACAATTGCTGTTCCCACAGCGGAATATGGCTGGTGGCATTGGGTGCCGAAACGACGACGACCAGGGTCGGCGCCTGGTGCGCGAACTGTTCGATCGCCTCGATCTCGAGCCGCCCCGCCTCGGGCTTGTCGGCGCGGTAAGCAGCGACCAGCATCGCCGCGAACGCCGTCCGCTGCTCGGCCGGCACGATCACGAAGCGCCACGGCGCCAGCTTGCCGTGATCGGGCGTCCGCGCCGCCATGCCGATCATCGTACGCAGCGTCGCGTCGTCGGGACCCGGCGCCACCATATCGCGCGGCTTGCCCGACCGGCGGGTGGACAGATAGGCGGGCAGCGAACTGAGATCGTTGAACATCGCATCGTTTTGGGGATGCCGACGCGCCGCGGCAATGGGCAGATGCGCCGGCGGTCGCCCTGCTGGATATTTACACCCGGCGCTTTGCCGCTAGTCTCCGGCGCAACCAAATCCGCGGGGGTTCACCGCGACGAGTTTTCAGGGAGCGTAAGTTTTGCCCATCATCCCGATGATCGCGCTGGGATTCCTCGCGATCCTCCTGGCCGGCGGCGTGTATGTCGCGACGACCAAATCGCCCGAGGTGGCGGGTCATCCCAAGGGGCTGTACGTCCTGTTCTTCGCCGAAATGTGGGAGCGTTTCTCCTTCTACGGCATGCGCGCGCTGCTGATCTTCTACCTCACCAAGCACTGGCTGTTCGACGATTCGCAGGGCAACCTGATCTATGGTGCCTATCTGTCGCTGGTCTACATCACCCCGGTGCTCGGCGGGTATCTCGCCGATCGCTATCTCGGCCAGCGCAAGGCGGTGCAGTTCGGCGCGGTCCTGCTCACCATCGGCCACGCGCTGATGGCGTTTGAAGGAACCGGCGGGCAGGCCGACCCGATCATCAACATCTTCTGGCTGGCGCTCGCGTTCATCATCGTCGGCAGCGGCTTTCTGAAGGCCAATATCTCCGTCATCGTCGGCCAGCTCTATCCGCTCACCGACGTGCGGCGCGATGGCGCGTACACGATCTTCTACATCGGCATCAACGTCGGCGCTGCGCTTGGCGTGATCATGGCGGGCTGGCTGGGCGAGACCTATGGCTGGGCCTATGGCTTCGGCGCGGCGGGTATCGGCATGCTGCTGGGGCTGATCGTCTTCATCCTCGGCCGCCCGTTCCTGCTCGGCCGCGGCGAGGCCCCCCGCCCGCTCACCAAGCGCACCGAATGGTCGCTCTACGGCGTCGGGCTGGTCGCGATCGCGGTGATGTGGGCACTGATCCAGTATCAGGACGTGATCCAAAACCTGCTGATCTTCTCCGGCATCGCGCTGCTCGGCTATGTGCTGTTCGAGAGCTTCAAGCTCGAACCGCATGCGCGCGACCGGATGTTCGTGGTGTTGTTCCTGATCGCGCTGAACCCGGTTTTCTGGGGGCTGTTCGAGCAGGCGGGCGGGTCGCTCAACCTCTATACCGATCGTTATGTCAGCCGCGGTGACGTGCCGGCATCGCTGTTCCAGTCGATCAACGCGATCTACATCATCCTGCTCGGCCCGATCTTCGCGACGCTTTGGGTGCTGCTCGGCCGGCGCGGGTTCGAACCTTCGACGCCCGCCAAGTTCGGGCTGGCGCTGGTGCAGGTGGGCTTGGGCTTCCTGGTATTCGTCTGGGGCGCGCAATCGGTGGGCCCGGGCGTCGCGACGCCGGTGCTGTTCGTGTTCCTGATCTATCTGCTCCACACCACCGGCGAGCTTTGCCTGTCGCCGGTCGGGCTGTCGGCGATGAACCGGCTCGCGCCGCGCCACTTGGCCAGCCTGATCATGGGCGCGTGGTTCTACATGACCGCGGTCGGCAATTTCGTCGCGGGCAAGATCGGCGAGGCGACCGGCGGCGAAGGCGGCGAGATGACGCAGGAAGGCACGCTCGCGGTCTATTCGACGATCGGCTGGTGGACGATCGGCATCGCGGCGGTCGTGCTCGCGCTGTCGCCGCTGGTGAAGCGCTGGATGCACCTCGACACGCTCGCCGACGAAGACCGTGCGATGCTGGGGCAGGCCGAGTTGGCCGAACCCGCTGCGGCAGGGGTGAATACGAAGGGCGAGACGAAGCGCTGACCACCCATCCGTTCGTTTCGAGCGAAGTCGAGAAACGCTGGCGGGGCGCTGGGCTTCTCGATTCCGTTCGAAGCGAACGGTAATTTGGCACCGATTTAGGCCGAAGGATCGCCGCCATGACGCTGCTCGTCGCCACCGTCTTCGCCTTTGTCGGCAGCCACTTCTTCCTCTCGCACCCGCTGCGCGCGCCATTGGCGTCGCGGATCGGCGAGCGGGGGTTCCTGCTGGTCTATTCGCTGGTCGCGTTCGCCACGCTTGGCGGGGTGGCGCATGCCTATAGGACAATGCCCGCCCAGCCGATGCTGTGGGAAGTCGGCGACGGGCTGTGGATCACCGCGACGATCGTCATGCTGGTCGCCAGCATCCTGCTGATCGGATCGCTGATCGGCAATCCGGCGCTGCCCGATCCGACCGCAGGGTCGAAGCCGGTCCCGCAGCCGCGCGGCGTGTTCGCGATCACCCGCCACCCGATGATGTGGGCGTTCGCGCTGTGGGCGGTCGCGCATATCCTGGTCTTCCCGATCGGCGCGCAGATCGTGCTGTCGCTTGGCATCGCGGTCCTCGCGCTGGTCGGCGCGGCGCTGCAGGACGCCAAGAAACGCAGCCTCATGCCCGATTTCTGGCCCGAATGGTCGCGTCGCACCTCGTACCTTCCCTTCGCCGCGCTCGGCGCGGGTCGCTTGCCGTGGACTGCCGCCAAGCTGCGCCCCCATGACTGGGCGGGCGGCTTCCTTCTCTGGCTCGCCGCCACCTGGGCGCATCTGCCGCTCGCCGGTTGGGCGGCGGGGATCTGGCGCTGGATCGGCTGACCCTGGCCGCGCACCGTTCCACGATCGTTACATCTTGCGACAACAATTCGTTGGACCTTCAATCGCTTTCTGGCCAACCAGAGCCATGATGTGGCGTCACGGCATTTCCCTTCTCGCGCTCGCGGGCATCGGCCTCAGCGGCTGCACCGTCGGCCCCGATTACCGCCCCGCCGCGCCGAGCGAGCTCGGCGTGCCCGAGGGCTTCTCGGTCCCCGCCCCCGCAACCCCCGAGGACCTGACGCGCTGGTGGAACCGGTTCGACGACCCGCTGCTCCAGCGGCTGGTCGAACAGGCGGCGAGCGACAATCTCGACGTCGCGCAGGCGGTCACCCGGCTACGCCAGGCGCGCGAGCAATTGGTGCAGGCGCGCGCCGATTTCCTGCCCTCGCTCAGCGGATCGGGCGGCTATTCGCGCCGCCAGAGCATCCGCGGCGGCAGCAACCAGACTCAGCTGCCCGATGGCACGATCATCAACACCGGCGCGGGATCGACCAACAATTTCTCGCTCGGCGCCGATGCCAATTACCAGGCCGATCTGTTCGGCGGCATCCGCCGCTCGGTCGAAGCGTCGCGCGCCAGCTACGACGCCAGCGGCTATGACTATGCCTCCGTCCTGATCTCGACCCAGTCGGAGATCGCGCGCAACTATGTCCTGGCGCGCGCTGCGCAGGCGCAGATCGCCAATGCGCGCCAGTCGCTGGCGCTACAGGACGACAACCTCGAAATCGCGGGTTTCCGTGTCCAGGCGGGCCTCGTCTCGTCGCTCGATGCCGAACAGGCCCGCGCCCAGCGCGCACAGACCGCAGCGTCGATCCCCTCGCTCGAGGCGAGCTACAACAGCGCGGTCTCGCGGCTCGGCGTGCTGACCGGCCGCGCGCCCGGTGCGCTCAAGGGCGAGCTCGCGGCGGTGCGCCCGATCCCGCGCGGCCCCGCGACGGTGGGCGTGGGCATCCCCGCCGATACGCTGCGCCAGCGCCCCGACGTGCGCAGCGCCGAACGCGCGCTCGCCGCCGCCACCGCGCAGATCGGCGTCGCGCAGGCGCAGCTCTATCCCGCGCTCAGCATCTCGGGCGGGATCGACACCAGCGCCAACGTGATCGGCAGCCTGACCGACATCATCACCGGCACCCTGTTCGCCGGCCTCAACCAGCTGATCTTCGACGGCGGCCGCACCCGCGCAGCGATCCGCGCGCAGGAAGCCGCCGCCGACGGCGCGTTCCTGGCCTACAAGCAGACGGTGCTGACCTCGCTCGAGGACATCGAGAATGCGATCGTCGCGCTGCGCACCGCGCAGGCGCGCCAGCGCGAATTCGCGATCGCGCTCGATGCCGCGAACGTCTCGGCGATCCTCGCGCGCAGCCAGTATCGCGCGGGGCTCACCGATTTCA
The DNA here is from genome assembly GCF_024496245.1 of Sphingomonas qomolangmaensis. Classification (NCBI taxonomy): domain Bacteria; kingdom Pseudomonadati; phylum Pseudomonadota; class Alphaproteobacteria; order Sphingomonadales; family Sphingomonadaceae; genus Sphingomonas; species Sphingomonas qomolangmaensis. The sequence continues at coordinate 3,421,253 of NZ_CP101740.1, read as the reverse complement.
CCACGCTCAACCAGACCGAAACCCAATTGCTCAATGCGCGCAACAGCCTGACCCAGGTCGAGTCGGACGAGGCGACCGCGCTGGTGCAGCTGTTCGGCGCGCTCGGCGGCGGCTGGGACAGCGAAACGATTCCCCGGGTGGCGGGCACCATTCTCGCCCCGGAAAGGCAGGACGATACCAATGGCTGACGCGCAAAGCCCCGATCTCGACGCGTTCCTGGGCACCAAGACCCAGCCCAAGTGGAAGACCTATGCCAAATGGGCGATGGTCGCGCTCGGCATCGTCCTGCTGGTGCTCGCCGCGATGCGCTTCTTTGCCCCGGCGGAGAAGCAGGGCTATGCCGCCGCCCCGGTGCGCCAGGGCAAGCTGCAGGTCACCGTCTCGGCCACCGGCAAGCTCGCGCCGACCAACCAGGTCACCGTCGGTTCGCAGCTGTCGGGACTGGTCACGCAGGTGGTGGTCGACGTCAATGATCGCGTCCGCGCCGGCCAATCGCTCGCGCTGATCGATCCCGAACAGCTCGACGACCAGATCCGCCAGAACCAGGCGCAGCTCGCGGCACAGCAGGCGGCGGTCCAGCAGGCGCAGGCGACGCTGCAGGAAGCGCGCGCGACGCTCGGCCGGTTCGAGGAGGTCAGCCGGCTGTCGGGCGGGCGCGTCCCCGCCAAGACCGAGCTCGACACCGCGCGCGCCGCCGCCGCGCGCGCGGTCGCCGGCGTCCGCACCGCCGAAGCCAATGTCACCGCAGCGCGCGCGGCCTTGTCGTCGAGCCAGACGCAGCGCGAGCGCGCGATCATCCGTTCGCCGGTCAACGGCGTGGTGCTGGCGCGCCAGGTCGATCCCGGCCAGACCGTCGCGGCCTCGTTCAACACCCCCACCCTATTCGTGATCGCCGAGGACCTCAGCCAGATGGAGCTCGAAGTCGCGATCGACGAGGCCGATGTCGGATCGGTGCGCAACGGCCAGCGCGCCACCTTCGCCGTCGACGCCTTCCCCGGCGAAAGCTTCGCCGCGACGATCACCCGCGTCGATGTCGGGTCGAACCTGTCGGCGCAGGAAGCGTCCTCGTCGACCACCACGACCACCACGACCGGGCAGGTCGTATCCTACGCCGCGATCCTTACGGTCGAAAATCCCGAGCTTCGCCTGCGTCCCGGCATGACCGCGACCGCCGAAATCGTCACGACCGAGCGCGACAACGTGCTGCTGGTCCCCAACGCCGCGCTGCGCTTCCGCCCCACGGCGGCGGGGGCCGATGCGAGCAAGGGCGGCGGCCTGGCCAGCGCGATCGTGCCCCGCGGGCGCCGCGGTGGCGGGCGCCCCGAGCGCACCGCATCGATCGGCCGCGGCTCCGAACAGACGATCTACATCGTCGGTGAGGATGGCGAGCCGCAACCGGTGCAGATCCGCGTCGGCGAAAGCGACGGCCAGGTCACCGAGGTTATCGGCGGCAATCTGCGCGCCGGGGCGCAAGTCATCACCGGGCAATTGGCGGCCGAAGGATCGGGCGGGCAAGCCAAAGGCGGACAGGCCAAGGGCGGCCAGCGCGCCCGCCCGGCGAGCTAGTCATGGCAGCCCAGCCGATCATCACACTGCGCGGCGTCACCAAGGTATATGGCGAAGGCCCGACCGCGTTTCAGGCGCTGAAAGGCGTCGATCTCGACATCGAACAGGGCGATTTCGTCGCGGTGATGGGGCCGTCGGGGTCGGGCAAGTCGACGACGATGAACATTCTGGGCTGCCTCGACGTGCCCTCGGCGGGCACCTTCCTGTTCAAGAACATCCATGTCGAGACGCTCGACCGCGACCAGCGCGCGCTGCTGCGGCGGCGTTATCTGGGCTTCGTGTTCCAGGGCTTCAACCTGCTCAGCCGCACCTCGGCGCTCGAAAATGTCGAACTGCCCCTGCTCTATCGCGGCGAGGACAAGAAGGCGCGGCGCGAAATGGGGATGGCGGCGCTCGACAAGGTCGGGCTGGCGAACTGGTGGGACCACACCCCCGCCGAGCTTTCGGGCGGGCAGCAACAGCGCGTCGCGATCGCGCGCGCGATCGTCACCCAGCCCGACGTGCTGCTCGCCGACGAACCCACCGGCAACCTCGACAGCGAACGATCGATCGAGATCATGGAATTGCTCACCGACCTCAACCAGAATGGCGGGATCACCGTGCTGATGGTCACCCACGAAGGCGACATGGCGGCGTTCGCGCGCACCGTGGTGCATTTCAAGGACGGGCTGGTCGAACGGATCGACAGCCAGCACGCCCGCGGCGAGGTGGTAGCGTGAGCGGCCTTTCTTCCCTCGCCCCCCGCAGGGGGGAGAGGGTTGCGCAGACTTGGTCCGCGCGCTTGCGCGGGCCTAGTCGTAGCTGGGTGAGGGGGTGGCGGCGCATCGCGCCACGCGCGCCATCGGCGCGCCCGACCCCTCTCCAAGCTACGCTAGCCAGCAAGCTGGCAAGCTGCGCTATCCTCCCCCCTCGCCGGGGGGAGGGAGTCCGGCAATGCTAAGCACCACCTTCACGCTCGCCGTCCGATCGATCCGCCGCCATTTGCTGCGCTCGTTCCTGACGATTCTCGGCATCGTCATCGGCGTCGCTGCGGTCGTCACGATGGTGACGCTCGGCCAGGCGACCACCGCCGCGGTCCAGCAATCGATCGCCAGCCTCGGCACCAACATCCTCCAGGTCCGCCCCGGCCAGGGCTTCGGGCGCGGCGGCGGCGGGCCGCGGCCGCCCGATTTCGAGGAGCAGGATGTCGAGGCGGTGAAGGGGCAGGTCGCGGGCGTGAAGGCGGTCGCGCCGCAAGCGCAGGCGACCGCGACCGCAATCTACAACGGCGCCAATTGGTCGACGACGATCAACGGCACCACCAACGCCTTTTTCGAGGTCCAGCCCTGGAACCTCACGGGCGGCCGTACCTTCCTCCCCGCCGAGGAAGCCGCGGGCAAGGCGGTGTGCATCATCGGCAACACCGTCCGCCAGAACCTGTTCCGCGACACCAACGCGATCGGCGAGCGGATCCGCCTCAACGACGTATCGTGCGACGTGATCGGCACGCTCGAGACGCGCGGCCAGGCCGGTTTCGGCGGTGATCAGGACGATGTCGTCATCATGCCGATCAAGGCGGTGCAACGCCGCTTCACCGGCAACCGCGACATCCGGCTGATGCTCGTCGGGGTAGACGCCGCCTATGACGGCGCGCAGGTGCAGGAATCGCTCTCGACGCTGCTGCGCGAACGGCGTGGGATCGAGACGGGGGCGGAGGATGACTTCAACATCTTCGACACCGCGCAGATATCGGCGACGCTGACGGGCACGACGACGCTGCTGACCAGCATCGTCACCGCCGTCGCCGGCATCTCGCTGGTGGTCGGTGGAATCGGCATCATGAACATCATGCTGGTGTCGGTGACCGAGCGCACCCGCGAAATCGGCATCCGCCTGGCAATCGGCGCGGTGGCGCGCGAGGTGCTGCTGCAGTTCCTGGTCGAGGCGATCGTGCTGTCGATGCTCGGCGGGCTGATCGGGCTCATCCTGGCGCAGATCGTGATCGCGGTGCTGGTGCCGATCATGCAGGTGCCCTTCATCTTCGACGCGCAGATCAACATCGTGGCGTTTGCGATCTCGGCGTTGATCGGCGTGGTTTTCGGCTTCTTCCCGGCAAGGCGCGCCGCCGCGCTCAACCCGATCGACGCCCTACGGCACGAATAGAGGGCGCGCTCCCCCCTCCTCCCCTCCCTGAAAGGGAGGGGCCGGGGGTGAGTCGGGCGATTGGCTGGCGTAACGCTCCTCGCAAACCGACCCACCCCCTACCCCTCCCTCCCAGCGAGGGGAGCAGATGCATCACCCCGCGTACTTCGCCCGCAGCGCCGCCAGATCCTCGGGCGTATCGACATCGGCCAGTTCCTCGGGACTGGCGATCACGTGATGCCCGGCCCGCACCAGATCGCGCGCACCCTGGTCCCCTTCCAGCGCCAGCAGCGCGCCGAAATGCGCCCGCCCGAACAGCGCCGGCGGCATCGGCCTCGCGCCGTCGCTCGACGCGACGACAGCGTCCTCGCCCTCGGCACCGTCCATCAGCCGCCAGATATGCGCCGCGGTAACGCGCGGCATGTCGGCCAGCGCCACCAGCACCGCCTTGGCATCGACGCGCCGCGCCGCCGCGATGCACAGCCCCAGCGAATGCCCCTGCCCGTCCTTCGCGCGCGGGTTGGCGACCACCTCATAGCCACGGCCGGCGAAATCGAGCTGCGTCCCCGACACCACCGCGATCCGCCGCTTGAACGGGATCGCCGCCAATGCGGTCACGACATGAAACGCCAGCGGTTCGGTGAGGAACGGCTGTTCGAGCTTGTCGGCATCGCCGAACCGCACCGATCGCCCTGCCGCGAGCAGCACCAGGGCGACGTCTTCAGGCGCGATCATGCAGCGCCTTCACCATTGCCGCGGCGATCGACAGCGCGATTTCGGCAGGGCCGATCGCGCCGATCGCGAGCCCCGCAGGACCGTCGATCCGGTCGAGATCGGCCTCGCCGATCCCCGCTGCCGCCAGCCGCTCGCGCCTCGCCGCGTGGCTCTTGCGGCTGCCCAGCGCCGCGACATAGCCCGTCGGGCGCCGCAACGCCTCGATCAGCGCGGGATCGTCGATCTTCACGTCGTGGCTCAGCGTCACCACTGCGCTGGTCGCCCCCGGATTGAGCGCCGCCACCGCCTCGTCGGGCCAGCGATCGTCGAGCGTCGTGCCGGGGAAGCGCTCGGCGGTGAGGAAGCGCGCGCGCGGGTCGATCACCGTCGTCGCGATCCCCAGCGGCCGCACCAGCTCCACCAGCGCCTGCGCGATCTGCACTGCGCCGATGATCAGCAACCGCCGCGGCGGATCGTAGCGGTTGACGAACGCCGCGCCCTCGATCGGCCGCAGCGACGATTGCCCGCTGCCCAGATCGGTCTGGATGGTCAGCGACCGCCCCTCGTCGCGCGCTTCGGCGATCCGATCGAACAATTCGGGGTCGAAGCCGTCGGCGGCGACCGGCTGCACCAGCACCGCGATCTCGCCGCCGCAGGGCAGCCCGACCTCCCACGCCGCGGCATCGGCGACGCCATAATGCTTCACCACTGCCGGCGCGCCCCCGATCACTTCGGCGGCGGTCGCAAGAATGTCGGTCTCGACGCAGCCGCCCGACACCGATCCCTCGAACCGGCCATCGGCGTGAATCAGCATATGGCTGCCCCGCGGCCGCGGCGCCGATCCCCAAGTCGACACGACGGTGGCGAGCGCCATCGGCGCGCCCGCCCAATCGCGGGCGGTATTCAGGATGATGTCGTTGTCGTTCATGCGGCAAGCGTCCTAACAGAATTCCGTTCGTCCTGAGTAGGGACTGAGCTTGGCGAAGGCCCGTATCGAAGGACATTGCCCAAAGCGAGCGGTCCTTCGATACGCCGCTTCGACAAGCTCAGCGGCTACTCAGGACGAACGATGTTCTGCGGAAGGGTCTCAATCGGGCAACCCCGCCAGCAACTTGTCACAGGTCATCGGATAGCTGCGCACCCGAACCCCGGTGGCGTTGTAGATCGCGTTGGTCACCGCCGCGCCCGCGCCCGAAATGCCGAGCTCACCGATCCCCTTGGCCTGCAGCGGATTGGCCGACACGTCGCGCTCCTCGACGAAGATCACCTCGATCGGCGGCACATCGGCATGCACCGGCACATGATATTCGCCCAAATCGCGGTTAACGCACTTGCCGGTGCGATCGTCGTGGATCAGCTCCTCGGTCAGCGCAGAGCCGATGCCGAAGACGATGCCGCCGATGCACTGCGACCGCGCGGTCTTTTCGTTGAGGATTCGCCCCGCCGCGAACGCGCTCACCCAGCGCGCAACGCGCACTTCGCCGGTGACCGCGTTGACCCGCACTTCGCAGAAATGCGTGCCATAGCTCGCCTGGCTCACCGCCTCGGACGTTTCACCGGGTTCGATCGCACCCTCTTGCGCCAGTCCCTCGCCCACCAAATCGGCGAGCGGCACCGCGCGGTTGCCCGCGATCGCGCGCCCGTCCTTCAGCGTCAGCGAACCCTCGTGCGTGTCCATCGCCCTGGCCAGCTTCGCGCGCAGCCCCTCGCAGGCGAGATATATCGACGAGCCGCTCGATCCCGCACCCCACGATCCGCCCGAGCCCGCCGCGGGGGGAAAGTCGGTATCGCCGAGCTTCACATCGACCTGGTCGAGCGGCAGTCCGAGCATCTCGGCGGCGATCTGGCCGAGGATCGTGTAGCTCCCGGTGCCGATATCGGTCTGGTCGGTCTCGACGATCGCGCGTCCCTCGGGGGTCAGCGACACCCGCGCGCGCGACGGTTTGAGGATGTTGCTGCGCGTCGACGCCGCCATGCCGTGCCCGATCAGCCATTCGCCGTCGCGCATCGCGCCAGGCGTGGCGTTGCGCTGGTCCCAGCCGAAGCTTTTGGCGCCCGCGTCGAGGCAATCCTGCAGCTTGCGCGACGAATAGGGGATCGCCTTCGACGGATCCTGCGCCGGCTCGTTGCGGCGGCGCAGCTCGACCGGATCGATCCCCAGCTTCTCCGCCAGCTCGTCCATCGCATTTTCGAGCGCGAGCATCCCCACCGCCTCGCCCGGCGCGCGCATCGATCCCGACAGCGTGCGGTTCACCGGGATGATATCGTGCGTCACCAGCCGATGATCGCCCGGATACAGGAAATGCGTCGCGATCCCCGCAGGCTCGAAATACTCCTCGCCGTCGAGGTTCGAGCACAAGGTCTCATGGCCGATCCCGATCAGCCGGCCATCGGCCCCGGCCGCCAGCCGGATCCGCTGGCTGGTGTTTGATCGCCGCACCGTCGCTTCGAACACCTGCGGACGCGTCATCACCGTCTTAACCGGACGTCCGATCTTCTTCGCCGCCAACGCTGCCGCCACCACCTCGGGCGCGATCCCCAGCTTCGATCCGAACCCGCCGCCGACATACAAAGCGACGATCCGAACGTCCTTGGGGTCCATCCCCAGCGTATCGGCGAGCTGCAGCCGGTCCGATGCCAGCATCTGGTACGACCCGTGGATCGTCAGTCTGTCGCCGTCCCATTGCGCGGTCGAGGCGTGCGGCTCCATCGCCGCCGAATTCTGCGACGGGGTCGTATAGCTCTGGTCGAGCGTCACGTCCGCGTCGAGCATCGCCTGTTCGAGATCGCCGGTCGCGGCGTGCGCGGGTGCCGATGCGTCGGCTGGCTTGAACGCCTCGCCCTGCCGCCCCTCGACGCTGAAATCGCCGAGCTTGGGTATCACCTGGACGCGCACCCGAAGCGCGGCGTCGCGCGCGATCTCGTAGCTTTCGGCGACGACGATCGCGATCGGTTGGCCGAAATAGGCGATTTCCTGGACGCCCTGCGTCGGCCCCTCGGTCTCGCCGCCTTGCGCTGCGTTGCGGATGAAGCCTTCGAAATCATGCACGACGTCGATCACGCCGGGCATCGCCAGCGCTTCGGTCGCGTCGATCGCCTCGATCGTCCCCGCGCCGTAATCGGCGCGCACCAGATAGCCATAGGTCAGGTCGTCGAAGGCGAATTCGGCGGCATAGGTCGCCGCGCCCGAAACCTTGACCGGCCCGTCGATCCGGTCGAGCGGCTTGCCGAGCACCTCCTGCACCGTGTGATCGAGGATCGAATCCTTGATCGGCTTGTCCATCGTCAGGCTGGTGGTGGTCGCGCTGGTGGTGCTGCTCATGCCGTCAACTCCTTCAGGCACGCGATCAGCGTGCGGCGCGCCAGCGGAATCTTGAAGTCGTTCGACCCCTGCCCGCGCGCGTCCTTCAACAATGCATCGGCGGCCGCGGCGAACACCGCGGCGCCGGGGACCTGGCCGATTAGCGCGGCCTCGACCGCGGGATCGCGCCACGGCTTGTGCGCCAGCCCGCCGAACGCCAGCGCGGCGCTGGCGATCCTGCCATCCTCGACCGAAACCACCCCCGCAACCGACACCAGCGCAAAAGCATAGGAGGCGCGATCGCGCACCTTGCGGTATAATTGCTTGCCCTTGGGCGCCGGCGGCAGCTCGACATGGGTGATCAGTTCGCCCGGCTCGAGGATCGTGTCGATCTGCGGGGTATCGCCCGGCAGCCGATGGAAATCGCGCAGCGCGATCCGGCGGCGATCGCCGTCGGGCTTGAGCGTCACCACCACTGCATCCAGCGCCGCCATCGCCACCGCCATGTCGCTCGGGTGCGTTGCGATGCACTGATCCGACGCGCCCAGGATCGCCATGATCCGGTTAAGCCCGCCGATCGCCGAGCAACCGCTACCCGGCTCACGCTTATTGCAGCCCGTCGCGGTGTCGTAGAAATAATAGCAGCGCGTCCGCTGGAGCAGATTGCCCCCGGTCGACGCCTTGTTGCGCAGCTGCCCCGATGCGCCGGCGAGCAACGCGCGGCTGAGCACCGGATAACGTTCGCGCACGAGCTCATCGGCGGCGAGGTCCGAATTGGGCACCATCGCGCCGATCGAGAGCCCACCCTCGGGCGTTTCCTCGATCGTCGCCAGATCGAGCCGGCTGATGTCGACCAGCTTGTCGGGCGTCTCGATCTGCAATTTCATCAGGTCGAGCAGGTTGGTGCCGCCGGCGATGAACTTCACCCCCTCGCCGCTGCCATCGCGCGTGGCCGCCTCGGGGCTGTCGGCGCGTGCATAGTCGAAGGTCTTCATGCGGGCACCTTCACGGTATCGGTTCCATGCGCGACTTCGCGGATCGCATCGACGATGTTGGGATAGGCCGAGCAGCGGCACAGGTTGCCGCTCATGCGCTCGCGGATTTCATCGTCGGTCAGTTCGGCATCGCCCTCGAGCCGGTCGCTGACATGGCTGGGCCAGCCCTTGGCCGCCTCGTCGAGCATGCCCACCGCCGAACAAATCTGCCCCGGCGTGCAATAGCCGCATTGGAAGCCGTCATGCCGGACGAACGCCGATTGCAGCGGGTGCAGGTCGTCGGCCGAGCCCAGCCCCTCGATCGTCGTGATCTCGTCATCCTGGTGCATCACCGCCAGCGTCAGGCAGGCATTAATCCGCCTGCCGTTCACCAGCACCGTGCACGCGCCGCACTGGCCATGATCGCAGCCCTTCTTGCTGCCGGTCAGACCGACATGCTCGCGCAACAAATCGAGTAGAGAGGTGCGGATGTCTGGATCCGCCGAATAGGAAATACCGTTGATGGTGAATTGCATGGGTCGCTCCCCTGGGGTTGGTGGGGTAACGCGCGCCCTTGCCGGTGTTTCCCTGCGAACGACCCGCAACAAAGGGGCTTGGCGGGGCTTGAAACTGTTTGGCCTTTGCGTGCTGATCGCCACCGGTGGTTGCGCCGCCACGCAGGAGAAGATGATGCCCACCGCTGCCAAGCCGCTGCTGATCGCGCATCGCGGTGCCAGCGGCGAACGCCCCGAACACACGCTCGCCGCCTATGATCTCGCGATCGATCAGGGCGCCGACTTCATCGAACCCGATCTGGTGCTTACCAAGGACGATGTGTTCGTCGCGCGGCACGAGAACGACATCACCGCCACTACCGACATCGCCTCGCGCCCGGAATTCGCCGCGCGCAAGGCGACCAGGACGATCGACGGCCAGCCGCACACCGGCTGGTTCACCGAAGACTTCACGCTGACCGAGCTGAAGACGCTGCGCGCCAAGGAGCGCCTGCCGCAGCTTCGCCCGGGCAATGCGCGTTATGACGGGCAATTCGAGGTGCCGACGCTCGCCGAAGTGATCGCGCTCGCCAAGCGCCGCTCGGCCGACACCGGGCGAACGATCGGCATCTATCCCGAAACCAAGCACTCGAGCTATTTCGCATCGATCGGCAAGCCGATGGAGGCACGGCTGGTGGCGGAACTGCGCGCCGCGGGCTGGGACAGCGCCACCGCGCCGGTGTTCATCCAGTCGTTCGAGGTCGACAATCTCAAGCGGCTGGCGACGCTGACGAAGGTGCGGCTGGTCCAGCTCGTCGCTTCGGCAGGCGGCCCGCCCGATGGCGCTGCCCCCAGCTATGCCGCGATGCTGACGCCGGAAGGCCTGCGCGCGATCGCCGGCTATGCCGCGGGGCTCGGCCCCGAAAAGCCGCTGGTGGTCACTGCCGAGGGGCAAGTCACACCATTGGTCGCCGACGCGCACGCCGCGGGGCTGGTCGTCCACCCCTGGACCTTCCGCGCCGAGAATTACTTCCTGCCCACCGATCTTCGCACCGGCAGCGATCCGCGCGCGGCGGGGCGGATCGACGACGAGATCGCGCGGCATCTGGCGGCAGGCGTCGATGGATTCTTCACCGATTTCCCGTATATCGGCAATCGCGCGCGCGACGCCTTCGTCCGCGCAGCCGGGGACGAGTGACATGCGTAAGGGTTTGCTATTGCTGGTCGCGCTGCCGCTGCTGAGCGGCGGGTGCATCGCCAAGACCGCGTGGGACGTCGCGACGCTGCCGGTCAAGGCGGCGGGGCAGGCGGTCGACTGGACCACCACCAGCCAGGAAGAAAGCGACCGCAATTACGGCCGCAAGATGCGCAAGCAGGAAGCCGAAGAAGGCCGCCGCCTGCGCGAGGAAGAAAAGCGCCGCAAACGAGCCGAGCGAGACGACTGATCGTCTCCCCTCCCTGGAAGGGAGGGGCCGGGGGTGGGTAGAGGCCTGGAGATACGGGTCGGCCATATGCGGCGCGGCCGTATCACGACCACTCGGCCCACCCTCACTCCCTTTCAAGGAGGGGAGCTAATTCCGGGAGGGGAGATATCACCCCCCAACACCCCCGCCACCGCACGCAGCACCTGCGGATTATGCTGCACCCACACATGGCTGCTGCGCACCTCGATCGAGCGGCAGCGATCGTCGCGGCAGATCGCTCCGTTGACGAAGCCGTCGCTGGCGCTCCAGATCGCGGTGGTCGGCACCGGCGGATGCGCCGCGGCGAGCGCGGCGAACGCCACGACCTCGGGATCATCGACCCGGACGCCCGACAGCAGCTCGTACACCCGCCACACATTGGTCGCGCTCGGCGGTCCCGCAAAGGGCGAACTGATCGTCACCACTTCGCGCACCAGTTCGGGATGCCGATGCGCCGCGATCCGCGCCATGATCCCGCCGAGGCTAACCCCCACGAGCGTCACCGGTTCGCCGCCACCCATCGCCTCGATCGCCGCGAACAGCCGCTCGCCATCGGCACCGATCGCGCGCTGCCCGAAATTGCGGCCCAATCCCCAGCCCTCGGCACGATAGCCGAGCGCATTCAGATAGCGCCGCAGCACCAGGCTCGACCGGTCGCCGTTGAACAGCCCCGGCAGCAGCATCACCCGCCGCCCGTCGCCGCGCGGTGCGTCCATCAGCGCGCGCCGGGCAAAGGGCAATCCGCCGACCCCGATCACTGCGCGCGGCACTTCGGTGAGCAGCCGCAGCTTCGACGGCGGGCCTAGAGCCACCACATCACCGTCCGCGAAAACGGCGTCCACGCCCCCATCCGAACCCCTGCCGCGCGAAACGCCGCGCCGGTCCAGTCGTTGCAGGTATGCACCGCGTTGTAATGCCCGTTCGCGGGATAGAAGGCGTCGTAGGCCGCATAGCCGCGCACCGCCTGCCCTTCGGCGAAGCTGGCGCGCACGAACGCCACCAGCCGCGCGAATTCCTCCGGTCGTAGTCGAACCGCCTTCACCTGCGGCCCGCCACGCGGCTGCGCGATATGCTCGACATGCAGCACCGTCCGGTCGCTGCCGATCAGCGCGGCGGCCACCGTCGCGGGGCGGACATCGGCCCAGCTGGGCGTTTCGAGATAAAAGGCACGGTCGCCCCAGCCAACCACCAGCCATTCATGCGCGGCAAAGCGCGGATCGCCGATGTCCCCGGGCGCGACCAGCCCGTCGAGCGCGCCCTCCAGCATCGCCTTGGGAAAGGCGATACCGGTATGGACGCCATTGTCCTCGACGAAGACCTCAATGCCTTGCGCGGGCTCGCGCCACGCTGCGTTCGCCGGGATCGCGCCGCCGACCAGCCCCGCCATCCAATAGCCATAGCCGATCACCGCCAGCACCAGCAGCAGCGCCGCCACCGCGCCGCCCATTGCTCGCAAGCCGCGAGGTCGCACCCTATTTCTGTTCATACCACGCTCATGCTAGGGCCCCGTCCATGGTCGATCAAACCCACTTACTCGAAAAGCCGCCCGAGGGCGCATCCGCCGACTGGACCATCGCGCAAGGGTGGGACCGGTACACGCCCGAGGAACATGCGGTGTGGGACACGCTGTATGCGCGCCAGATCAAGCTGCTCCCCGGCCGCGCGTCGAAGGCGTATCTGCGCGGGCTCGACGCGCTCAAATTATCCGAAGGCGGCATCCCGCATTTCGACGAATTGTCCGAACGGCTGATGAAGCTCACCGGCTGGCAGGTCGTCGCGGTGCCGGGGTTGGTCCCCGACGACGTGTTCTTCGATCACATGGCCAACCGCCGCTTCGTCTCGGGCAATTTCATCCGCCGCCCCGACCAGCTCGATTATCTCGAAGAGCCCGATGTCTTTCACGACGTGTTCGGCCATGTGCCGATGCTCGCCGATCCGGTGTTCGCCGACTATCTCGAAGCCTATGGCCGCGGCGGCCTGCGCGCGCTCGAGCTCGGCGCGCTCAAGCAGCTGTCGCGGCTCTATTGGTACACCGTCGAATTCGGGCTGGTGCGCGAGGATGGCGATCTGCGGATCTATGGCTCGGGGATCGTCTCGTCCTCGGCCGAGAGCGTCTTCGCGCTCGACGATCCCAGCCCCAACCGGATCGGCTTCGATCTGCGCCGGGTGATGCGCACCGACTATCGGATCGACGATTTCCAGCAGAATTACTTCGTCATCCCCAGCTTCGACGAATTGCTGCGGCTGACGATCGAAACCGATTTCGCGCCGCTGTACGACGAAATCCTCCCGCTGCCCGCGATCCCGGTGGCGCAGATCGTCGAGGGCGACGAGGTGATCCACCACGGCACCCAGGCCTATGCGATGCGCAAGCGGTAAACCCTCCCCCTTCAGGGGGGGGTGGCAGCCTGCAAGGCTGACGGAGGGGGCCTCGCCACAAGCGCCACGCCCGTTACCGCCCCCTCCACCACCGCTGCGCGGCGGTCCCCCTCCCCCTGGCGGGGGAGGATTATGGTTTACCGAATCGCGCGCCGCACCATCCGCAGCGTAGGCCAGTCGCCCAGCGTCACCTTCCCCGCCAGCCGCAGCCCGTGCCGGCGATAGGCCTGCGCTACCGCCGACGCCTGCCGCTCGAGCAGCCCCGCCAGCACCACCGTCCCGCCCGGCGCCACCGCCGCCGCGATCACCGGGGCGAGATCGATCAACGGCGCCGCGATGATGTTCGCCAGCACCAGGTCATAGGGCGCGCGCCGCTCGATGATGTCGTGCGCCATCCCCGGCGCCACCGCGAGCGTCAGCTGCCCCGGCCCTACCCCCAGCTTCACGCCGTTGGCGGCGGCATTCTCGCGCGTCACGTCGATCGAGATCGGATCGATGTCCGACGCGGTTGCACGCGCATTGGGCCACAAATGCATGCCGGCAAACGCCAGCAGCCCGGTGCCGGTGCCGACATCGACCAGGTTGCGTACCACCGCGCCGCGCTTGCGCATCGCCTCGAGCGTCAGCAGGCAGCCGGTGGTCGTCTCATGATGCCCGGTGCCGAACGCCAGCCCCGCCTCGATATGGAAGGCGCGCAAGCCCGGCGGCACCTTGCCGCGATTGGCGCTGGTGTGGACATAGAATCGCCCCGCCACCACCGGATCGAGCCCCGCCTGGCTCAGCGTCACCCAATCGGCCTCGATGATCCGCTCGGGTGCGGCCTTGGTCGCCGCCGCGCTCGGCACCAGCCGGCGCAGCACCGCGATCTCGCGCGCGCCGGGCTTGTCCTGGAAATAGGCCTCGATCACCCAATCCTCGACATCGTCCTCGGTCAGCTCGCGGGTCATCAGCACCGGCGGCGCGCCGAACTCGGCAAAGGCCTCGCCCTCGGGATCGATTGCCTCGGCCTCGGCGCGGGTGCACGGCAGCGTGATCTTCCAGCTATCGCTCATCGCACATAGCTCGCGCCATTGGCGTCGAGCACCGCGCCGGTCATCGATGCCGGTGCCTCGAGCGCGCAGAAGCGCGCCATCGTCGCGATCTCGGCCGGGTCGGCGACGCGGCCGAGCGGAATGTCGGCGAGCAGCTTGTCGCCGCCGCGGCTCTCGAGATAATCCTCGGCCATCCCGGTCATCGTGAAGCCCGGGCAGATCGCGAACGCCAGGATGCCTTCGCGCGCATAGCCGCGGGCGATCGTCTTGGTCATCCCGACCATCCCAGCCTTCGACGCGGCATAATGCCAGTGCGCGGGGCTGTCACCGCGATAGGCGGCGCGGCTGGCGATGTTGACGATCCGCCCCTCGCGCCCGCTCTGCTGCCAATGGCGCACCGCCAGCCGGCACAATTCGGCGCTGGCGGTCAGGTTGATCCGCATCGTCCGCTCCCACGCGGCGACCCAATCGGCGTGATCGGCGTCGAGCGGCGAATCCTCGAACACGCCGGCATTGTTCACCAGCACGTCGATCCGCCCGTCGAGGCTATCGAGCGCACGCGCCCAAAGATCGGCGGGGGCGGCGGGATCGGCGAAGTCGGCGGCAAGCGCGCCGCGGGTCGATTGGCAGGCGGCGCGGACGCCGGGGTCGGCATCGAACGCAGCGGCGATCGCCGCACCGATGCCCCGGCTCGCGCCGGTGAGCAGGATGTGAGTGGTCATGCGACGCCGCTTAGGGGGAAATGGCGGAAGGGGAAACTCCCCTGCTTCTCCCCTCCCTGAAAGGGAGGGGCCGGGGGTGGGTCGGCTCGTTGCAGGGCGCTTGCGTTCCTTCGCAGACCGACCCATCCCCAACCCCTCCCTGCCAGGGCGGGGGAGCAACGCTACGCCGCGACCGAACTCGAAAACGCGTCTGCGGCGCCCTTCAGCGTCACCAGCCGCTCGTTCGCCGCGGCGACCTCGGTTTCGAGCCGGTCGATCTCGCCGGTCACCTGTTCGGTATCGTGGCGGATCGCCTCGATCGTCAGCGACGACGAATCGGCGGCCATCGCGGTCTCGTCGATCGCCGCGGTGATCGCGGTCACCGTCTGCGCCTGCGCCTCCATCGCCAGCCGGATCCGGCTCGCGCTGTCGCGCACTTCGGCCACCGTCGCGCGGATCGACGCGCTGCTGTCGACCGTCGATCGTGTCGCCGATTGGATCGCGGCGATCTTGCACGCGATGTCGTCGGTCGCGCGCGCGGTTTGGTTCGCCAGGCTCTTCACTTCCTGCGCAACCACCGCGAAGCCGCGCCCCGCATCACCCGCGCGCGCCGCCTCGATCGTCGCATTGAGCGCCAACAAATTTGTCTGGCCCGCAATCTCGCGGATCAGCCCCAGGATCGATTCGATCGATTTGGTGTGATCGGACAAGGCGCCCGACGTCTCGACCGCGGCGCTCGCCTGCACCGATGCGCGGCTGGCGATTTCGCCCGCGGCATCGACCTCGAAGCGCGCATCCTCGATCGCGCTGATCAGCCCGGCGGCGGTTTCGGCGGCCTCGCGCATCGCCATCGCCGATTGCTCGGCGGCGGCGGCGACTTCGCTCGCCTTGCCCAGCATCCCGCGCGCCGACGCCGCGGTCGATACCGCTTGCGCACGGATGCGGTCGCCCGCCGCCGATGCCTCGGCGATCGATTCGGCGATCCCATCACGGAACTGCGCGGCATTGGCCTGGCGCATCGCACGCCCCTGCCGCGCGTCGCTCAAGCCCAGATGCGTCGCCATGATGTCGGCCTCGATCAGCGCCAGCCGCTGGACGACGTCGCCCAGCCGCCGCATCCGCGCGACATCGTCCCCCACCTTCGCCTCCAGCCGGCACAGCGTGTCGCTGTGCGCGAACGCCAGCGCCGATAGCAAGGCGGGCAGCGGGATCCCCACCGCCTGCGATTCATCGGCATGCAGCCGCGCGATCGTCACCCATTCGTCGCCGGTAGGATCGGCATATTTGATATGCGCGTAATGCGCGCTTCGCCGGCGCTGCGCGTCGATCCGCGGACCGGCGGTTCGGTCGCGAATATGCGCCGACGCCGGCAGCGCCAGATAATGCTGCCAGAATGCCTGCGAAATCGCGTCATATTCACCCGCAAGCAGCTCGGCCACCTCGTGCGCGGTCGGTATTACGATGCCGTCCCAGTCATATTCGCGCAGCCGCTCCGCGATCCCGCGATCGGTGCCGCTCCAGCGGCCCAGCGCCTGTTCGTTCCTTGCCATCCAACGTCCTCTCCATCAGGCCGCGACCTTGGCCACAAATTCGCCGGCGCTGTTTTTCAGCGTCCCCAATTGTTCGTCCAACACCGCAAACCCCAGCCCGACCTGGTCGATGCCTTCGGCGACGGTTTCGGTTTCCTCGCGGATCGTCGCGATCGTCGTCGACATCGTGTCGGCGGCCAGCGCGGTCTCGTCGACCGCGGCGGTGATCGCGGTCACCGTTTGCGCCTGCGCTTCCATCGCGTGGCGGATTCGCTCGGCCGATTGCCGAACCTCGGAAACGGTCGAGCGGATCGACACGCTGGTGTCGACCGTCGATCGCGTCGCCGACTGGATCGCCGCGATCTTGTAGGCGATGTCGTCGGTCGCGCGCGCGGTCTGGTTGGCCAGGCTCTTCACCTCCTGCGCCACCACCGCAAAGCCGCGCCCGGCATCGCCAGCACGCGCCGCCTCGATCGTCGCATTCAGCGCGAGCAAATTGGTCTGCCCGGCGATTTCGCGGATCAGCCCCAGGATCGATTCGATCGACTTGGCATGGTCCGACAGCACCCCCGATGTCTCGACCGCGGCACCCGCCTGCGCCGATGCGCGCGTCGCGATCTCGGTCGCCACCTCGACTTCGGTGCGCGCATCCTCGATCGCGCGGATCAGCCCGCCCGCGGTTTCGGCAGCTTCGCGCATCGCGACCGCCGATTGTTCGGCGGCGGCGGCAACTTCGCTCGCCTTGCCCAGCATCCCGCGCGCCGCCGCCGACGTATCCATCGCCTGCGAGCGCAATGCTTCGCCCTCGCGCGATGCCTGTTCCAGGCTCGCGCCGATCTTCGAGCGGAACTCGCCCGCCAGCCGCTCGCGCGCGCGGTCGTTTCCGTGCTCGACATGCGCACGATACATCGCGACGGTGATTTCGATCTCCATCGCCGACAGCCGCATCAGCGTGTCGATACCCGCGGCCAGCTGCGGATCATCGGCGGGCATCGCCGCCAAGAGGAAGCCGAGCGCGACGCGGTCCGACGCGGTGATCATCGACACCAGCGCCATCGGCGGCACGTCGGCGGCATAAGCGGCGGCGACCGATCGTTCGATCGATTCGATCCAGGCCTGTCCCTGCGAATCGAGGAAGCGATTGCGCAGGAAGACGACGCCCGCGTCGATCATCGCGTCGCCCTCCACCGGCGCCCAGTCGCCATGATCGGCGAAGGATCGCTGCCAGTGGCGCCAATATTCGCCCGCGATCGCGCGCGCATTGGGTTCAAGCACCGCCCACACCCCGCGTGCGGACCCCGCCATCGTACCGTCGGGATCGAACAGCCGCATCCGCCGCGCCAGTTCTACCTGCGCGCTCAATGCCCCCGGCTCGGGCATTTCCTTGTGCTTGTCGTTCACAAATGCAGCCCCCGCTCGCTGTTTTACCTGTGCGTTCCCCGCGCAACTCGGATCGTTGCTACGCCGCCATCCGTTAAGAGTGGGTTAGCCACGGTCGAGATGCCGTCTTGCAACATGGTCATCGCGGCTTCATTAGCGCTGCCAAGCAAAAGGAGCCCGCCTTGGCCACAAGATCCACGAACCGCCCGCTTTCTCCGCATCTGTCGATCTGGAAATGGGGCCCGCACATGCTGGTCTCGATCCTGCACCGCGCGACGGGTAGCGGGCTGGCACTCGTCGGCACCGTGCTGCTGGTCGGCTGGCTCGCCGCCGCTGCGGCGGGCGAGGCGAGCTATGCCGCCTTCATGGACTGGTTCACGCTCGCCGATGGCCGCACCAACATCGTCGGTTACGTGCTTGGCATCGGGCTCACCTGGTCGCTGTTCCAGCATATCGCCAATGGCGTGCGCCATCTGTTCATGGATGCCGGCGCCAATTTCGAACTCCATCGCAACAAGGCAAGCGCCAAGGCGACGATGGTAGTCTCGGTCCTGGCGACGCTGGCGCTGTGGGCCTATCTGATCATGGGGAAGTAAGATGGCATCGGGAACGAGCATCGGTCGCGTCCGGGGCCTTGGCTCCGCCAAGGAAGGCACGCATCACTGGTGGCACCAGCGGGTTACCGCGGGCAGCAATCTGGCCCTAATGCTGTGGTTCATCGCGTCGCTCGCGCTACTACCTCAGCTCGATCATGCGACGGTATCGGCGTGGCTGGGTTCGCCCTGGGCCGCGATCCCGATGTTGTTGCTGGTCTTCAGCGTCTTCTATCATTTCCGCCTGGGGCTCCAGGTGGTGAT
The DNA here is from genome assembly GCF_024496245.1 of Sphingomonas qomolangmaensis. Taxonomy (NCBI): domain Bacteria; kingdom Pseudomonadati; phylum Pseudomonadota; class Alphaproteobacteria; order Sphingomonadales; family Sphingomonadaceae; genus Sphingomonas; species Sphingomonas qomolangmaensis. The sequence continues at coordinate 3,402,743 of NZ_CP101740.1, read as the reverse complement.
CGAGGACTATAGCCATGCCGAAACGCGCGTGGTGCTGATGGTGCTGCTGAATTTCTTCACGATCGGCATGGGGGCGATCGCGATTTTCTCGATCCTCAAGCTGGCGTTCGCCGCCGGAGCAGTTTCCGCATGACCGAAGCCTATAAGATCATCGACCATACCTATGACGCCGTCGTCGTCGGCGCCGGCGGCTCGGGCCTTCGCGCCACGATGGGCATCGCCGAGGCGGGTCTGAAGACCGCCTGCATCACCAAGGTGTTCCCGACGCGCAGCCACACCGTCGCGGCACAGGGCGGCATCGCCGCGTCGCTCGGCAACATGGGTCCCGATCACTGGACCTGGCACATGTACGACACCGTCAAGGGGTCGGACTGGCTGGGCGACCAGGACGCGATCGAATATCTCTGCCGCGAAGCGCCGCAGGCGGTGTACGAGCTCGAACATGCCGGCGTGCCGTTCAGCCGCACGGCCGAGGGCAAGATCTACCAGCGCCCCTTCGGCGGCATGATGCAGAATATGGGCGAAGGCCCGCCCGCGCAGCGCACCTGTGCCGCCGCCGACCGCACCGGGCACGCGATGCTCCATGCGCTGTACCAGCAGAGCCTGAAGTACGACGCCGACTTCTTCGTCGAATATTTCGCGCTCGACCTGATCATGGAAAATGGCGAGTGCCGCGGCGTGATCGCGTTGTGCATGGACGATGGCTCGATCCATCGCTTCCGCGCGCATTCGGTGGTGCTGGCGACCGGCGGCTATGGCCGCGTGTACCAGTCGGCGACCTCGGCGCACACCTGCACCGGCGACGGCAACGCGATGGTGCTGCGCGCCGGCCTGCCGCTGCAGGACATGGAGTTCGTCCAGTTCCACCCGACCGGCATCTACGGCGCGGGCGTGCTCATTACCGAGGGCGCGCGCGGTGAAGGCGGCTACCTGACCAATTCGGAGGGCGAGCGCTTCATGGAGCGCTATGCTCCCTCGGCCAAGGACCTGGCGTCGCGCGACGTCGTGTCGCGGTCGATGGCGATGGAAATCCGCGAAGGGCGCGGCGTCGGCAAGGAGGGCGATCACATCTTCCTCCATCTCGACCATATCGATCCCGCGGTGCTCGCCGAGCGGCTGCCTGGCATCACCGAGACGGGCAAGATCTTCGCCGGTGTCGACCTGACGCGCCAGCCGCTGCCGGTGGTGCCGACCGTCCATTATAATATGGGCGGCATCCCGACCAATTATCACGGCGAAGTCGTCCGTCCCAAGGACGGTAACCCCGATTCGGTCGTCCCAGGCCTCTATGCCGTGGGCGAAGCCGCTTGCGTGTCGGTCCACGGCGCCAACCGCCTGGGCTCGAACAGCCTCATCGACCTAGTGGTTTTCGGCCGCGCAACGGGCCTGCGGATCAAAGAAACGCTCAAGCCCGGCACCTCGCACGCCGCGCTGCCCAAGGATTCGGCCGATCTGGCGCTCGGTCGTCTCGACCATTTCCGCAATGCGAAGGGTTCGACCCCGACCGCAGTGCTGCGTTCGGACATGCAGAAGACGATGCAGCGCCACGCCGCGGTCTTCCGCACCGACGAGCTGATGACCGAAGGCGTCGCCAAGATGGATGCGATCTATGCGGGGCTGCAGGACGTCAGCGTCACCGATCGCTCGCTGATCTGGAACACCGATCTGGTCGAGACGCTCGAACTCGACAATCTGATGGGCCAGGCGCTGGTGACGATCCGTTCGGCGCTCAACCGCAAGGAAAGCCGCGGCGCCCACATGCACGAGGACTTCCCCGAGCGCCACGACGCCGAATGGATGAAGCACACCGTCGCCAGCTTCGATGGCTGGGGCGGCAAGAGCGGCACCACCGCGATCGAATATCGCCCGGTGCACGAATACACGCTCACCGACGACATCGAGTATATCAAGCCCAAGAAGCGGGTATATTGATCCTGCCAAAGCCTGCTGCCCACCAAAATCTTGGCCCGGGCAGCAGGCTTCGGACTGCCCACCGTAATCCATAAAGGCCGCTTGCCAGCACGGTCCGAACGGTGCGTCGGTCGCGCCAAGAACGATCAGAACAGCGAGAGATACGCGTCGCCGCACATCCGGCTGAGCGCTGCGCCTTCGCGCCAACCTACACCACTCTTTCGATGTGCCCGGAACCATCGGCGCGCATCGCGGTTCGGGAGGCGATGGAAGCCGGGAATACCGACGCCATCGTGTACGCCGTCCTCACGGCGCTGGGCGCTACCGGCGTCGGCGTCGTGCTGTGGGCGCTGCTTTTCGATTCCCCGCGACGACGTGCGAGAGGCGCGTCGTTGCGCCATTTCGCCATCCCATCGGCGCCCGAACCCAAAGGGGATTCCATGACCGACCAGACCCAGCCCGCCGCCACGCCTTACACTGCCCATCGCCGCGGCGACATCAACGACTATCCACTGCTCGCCAGCCCGCACATCACCCTTAGCGGCCCGGTCGATCACGACATGTACGCGCGGTTCCGCGACGGCCTGGCCAACGCGCCCAAGGACACCGCCACCGTCATCACCATCTCGACGCTGGGCGGCGATCCCGAGGTCGCGCGGCTGATGGGCGACGACATCCGCCTGCTCCGCGAATTCGAAGGCCGCGAGTTCCTGTTCCTCGGCAAGGTCGCGGTCTATTCGGCGGGCGCCACCTTCATGTCGGCCTTCCCGGTCGACAAGCGCTTCCTGACGCGCGGCACGCGGATCATGATCCACGAGCGGATCATGAACAAGACGATCGAGATCGCCGGCCCGCTCAAGACCTGCATCGCCAACCTGAAGGCCAATCTGCACGAGATCGAGCATTCGATCCTGATCGAGGAAGAGGGCTTCCGCGCGATCGTCGAGGGATCGAAGGTACCGATCGAGGACCTGGTCAAGCGCGCGCCCGAAAATTGGTACATCGAGGCCGACGAAGCGCGCGATCTGGGGCTGGTGCTCGACGTCGTGTGATGCTGCCCACGGCCGACATGCGGTATTTGCGTATGTCGACCGGTCATGTATCTGACCGCCAAGCTTGAACGAGGGGGGCCGCACCCCACTTCGTCAGGAACCTAGGAACGAGAGCATCATGGCCACTTTTACCCTGCCGAAGAACAGCGTCATCAAGAAGGAAGGCAAGGTCCACAAGGCCGCCGCCGACGCCAAGCGGGTGAAGAAGCTCAAAATCTATCGCTACGATCCCGATTCGGGCGAGAACCCGCGCTACGACACGTTCGAGGTCGATCTCGACGATTGCGGCCCGATGGTCCTCGACGCGCTGATCAAGGTGAAGGCCGAGGCCGATCCCAGCCTCACCTTCCGCCGCTCGTGCCGCGAGGGGATTTGCGGGTCGTGCTCGATGAACATCGACGGCACCAACACGCTGGCCTGCACCAAGGCGATCGAGGACGTGAAGGGCGATATCCGCATCACCCCGCTGCCGCACATGGACGTGATCAAGGACTTGGTGCCTGATTTCACCCACTTCTACGCGCAATATTCGTCGATCAAGCCCTGGCTGCAAACCGTCACTCCGCCGCCCTCGGGTAAGGAGCGGCTCCAGTCGCCCGAGGATCGCAGCAAGCTCGACGGCCTGTACGAGTGCATCCTGTGCGCCTGCTGCTCGACCGCGTGCCCGAGCTATTGGTGGAACAGCGACAAGTTCCTGGGGCCGGCGATCCTGCTCCAAGCCTATCGCTGGCTCGCCGACAGCCGCGACGAGATGACCGGCGAGCGGCTCGACGAGCTCGAGGATCCGTTCCGCCTGTATCGCTGCCACACGATCATGAACTGCGCGAACGTCTGCCCCAAGGGCCTGAACCCCGCCAAGGCGATCGCCGAGATCAAGAAGATGGAAGCCGAACGCGTAGTGTGATGCTGCGTAAATCCTCCCCCGCCAGGGGGAGGTGGCGGGCGCGCTAGCGCCCGTCGGAGGGGGCGGATGGGAGGACGCTGCTTAGTGCAGGTTCCGACGGCTTCGCCTCCTCCCCCTCCGTCAGCCTTCGGCTGCCACCTCCCCCTTGCGGGGGAGGATAACGGGGGCCCACTTGGCCCGCAGCCCCCTACCCGCTATCCCGCTCGCCACGCAGCGCACCCGCCGCGCACGAACGGACCCCGATTGGCTGACTCCCCCTCCCCCCATTTCCGCTATTTCGCCGATCCCGATTTGCCCGGCTGGCACCGCTGGGAAATGATGGACGACACCCGCTTCAACGCCAGCCTTGCGCCCATCTCGACCCGCGTCGACGGCGCGATCGCACGCGTGCGGATGGTGCCGCAGCGGCGGCATTCGAACCTGCGCGACCATGTCCATGGCGGTGCGCTGCTCGGCTTCATCGACGTTGCGGTGTTCGCCGCGGCGCGCGCGTTCGGGGTAATGGGCGAAGGCGGCGCCTCGACCGTCGACCTGTCGACCCAGTTTATCGCCGGCGCCGATTCGACCCACCCGATCGAAGCGCATGTCGAGATGCTGCGCGAAACCGGTCGGTTGTTCTTCGTGCGCGGGCTGGTGGTGCAGGGCGACGACAGCGACTGGACGACGATCGCCAGCTTCGCCTGCACCGCGCGCAAGGGGAGCATCCGCGCATGACCCAGGTGCTCGCCGCCTATGAAGCGCTGATCGCCGCGGGCGAATTGAAGCGCGATCCCGACCAGGCCGCCGCTGCTGCGCGGCTCGACACGCTCGCGACCGAACTCTCGGCCACCCCCAAGCGCGGCAGCGTGTTGTGGCGGATGCTCGGTCGTGCCCCCGAACCGCCCAAGGGCGTCTACCTGTGGGGCGGCGTCGGGCGCGGCAAATCGATGTTGATGGACCTGTTCTACGATCACGTCCCCGTCCGCCGCAAACGCCGCGTCCACTTCCACGCCTTCATGCAGGAGGTGCATGCGCGCATCCATGCCGAGCGCGCCAAGGAAAGCGGCGACCCGATCGCGCCGGTCGCCGCCGCCCTCGTCGGCGAAACCCGGCTGCTCGCGTTCGACGAGATGGTCATCAACAATTCGGCCGACGCGATGGTGCTCTCGCGGCTGTTCACCGCGATGATGGAGCGCGGCCTCACCGTCGTCGCCACCTCGAACCGCCCGCCCGCCGATCTTTACAAGGACGGCCTCAACCGCGAGCATTTCCTGCCCTTCATCGATCTGATCGAAGCGCGGATGGACGTGCGACCACTCAACGGTCCGACCGATTATCGCCGCGACCGGTTGGGGCGGATGGACACCTGGCTCACCCCCAACGGCACCCAGACGACCCAAGCGCTGTCGGCGGCGTTCTTCCGCCTCACCGACTTCGCGGTCGAGGATCGCGCGCATGTCCCCACCTGCGAGGTCGAGATCGGCGACACCCGCACCATGCACGTCCCCAAATGCCTGAAAGGGGTGGGCGTGTTCAGCTTCAAGCGGCTGTGCGGCGAGGCGCGCGGTGCTCCCGACTATCTGGCGATCGCGCGCAAGTTCCACACCGTCATCATCGTCGGCATCCCCCGGCTCGGCCCCGAGAACCGCAACGAGGCCGCGCGCTTCGTCACGCTGATCGACGCGCTGTACGAACTGAAGGTCAAGCTGCTCGCGGGCGCCGATGCCGAGCCCGACGATCTGTATACCAGGGGCGACGGCGCGTTCGAGTTCGAACGCACCGCGAGCCGACTGAACGAAATGCGTTCCGAGGCGTATATGGAGCTCGGCCACGGCGCGTCCGAATAGCCCGGCGCGTCCTGATACCGCTCCATCGCACATTATTGCACATCATTCGCAAGTGCAAAGAAACCCGTAACCCGCGCAGTTTGGCGGTTGCTCCATCACGGCAAACCCGGTAGGCGAGGGCCCAATGCGATTTCGCCCTGCGAATTCGTGAAATTGAACGACGGACGAGGGAGACCCTGATGGCTCGCAAGAAGATAGCGCTGATTGGCGCCGGCATGATCGGCGGCACGCTCGCCCATCTCGCCGCCATGAAGGAACTGGGCGACATCGTCCTGTTCGACGTCGCCGAGGGGCTGCCGCAGGGCAAGGCACTCGACCTGTCGCAGTCGAGCCCGGTCGAGGGTTTCGATTCTAAGCTCAAGGGCGCGAACTCGTACGAGGACATCACCGACGCCGATGTCTGCATCGTCACCGCCGGAATCGCGCGCAAGCCCGGCATGAGCCGCGACGATCTGCTCAAGACCAATCTCGGCGTGATGAAGGCGGTCGGCGAGGGCATCGCCGCGCACGCACCCAACAGTTTCGTCATCTGCATCACCAACCCCCTCGACGCGATGGTATGGGCGCTGCGCGAATTCAGCGGCCTGCCGCACCAGAAGGTCGTCGGCATGGCCGGCGTGCTAGACAGCGCGCGCTTCCAGCATTTCCTCGCCGAGGAATTCGACGTGTCGGTGCAGGACGTCACCGCCTTCGTACTCGGCGGCCATGGCGACACGATGGTGCCGGTGATCGAATATTCGACTGTCGCGGGCATCCCGATCCCCGATCTCATCAAGATGGGCTGGTCGACGCAGGAGCGGATCGACGCGATCGTCCAGCGTACCCGCTCGGGCGGCGGCGAAATCGTCGGCCTGCTCAAGACCGGCAGCGCCTATTATGCGCCCGCTTCGTCGGCGATCGCGATGGCCGAGAGCTTCCTGAAGGACAAGAAGCGCCTGCTGCCCTGCGCCGCACACCTGACCGGCCAGTACGGCGTCGACAATCTCTATGTCGGCGTGCCGATCGTGATCGGTGCCAATGGCGTCGAGCGCATCGTCGAAATCGAACTCAACGAAACCGCACGTGCCAATTTCGACGTGTCTGTCGAAGCCGTGAAGGAGCTGGTCGTCGCATGCAAGGGCATCGAACCCGCGCTCGCTTGACCGTATCGACGTCGCGCCGCTTCTGCGGCGCGGCAGCGATCGTGATGGCGCTGGCTGCCGGCTCGCTCCGCCCTCTGGGCGCGGCGAGGGCGCAGGGCGTGGCGACTCCCGCCGCCGCCTATCCGGCGAAACCGGTGCTCGACGCCTTCCGCGCCACCTGCTCGAACCTGCGCGATCTCACCGGCACCGAGCGCCGGGCGACCGCCACGGGCTGGACCAAGCTCGCCGATTCCGCCGCCACCCCGCTCGCCGGGCTGATGCGTTTCAGCGAGACCGCTGCTGCCGATTTTGTCAAGAAAGGCGGCGGTACGATGCGCCCTTCATCGATGTTCAAGCGCGAGATCGCGGGTGAGCTGGTGTATCTGGTGCTGTCGGGGGTCACGCTCGAAGGGCGCACCGTCAATGGTTGCCGCCTCTACGACGCCGACGAACCGCGCCGCATCGCCCCGGCCACCGTCACCGCCTGGATCGGCCGCGAACCGGTCCAATCGGTCGACCAGCCCGCGCTCGCGCGTACCACCTGGGAACCCGGCATGGCCAAGGGTCAGGACAGTTTCGAACTCTCGTTCATCGCCACCGCCAGCCCGATGCTCGGGGTGCCGCAGGTGGCCGGCATCGCGCTCAAGGCCGATCAGTTGATCGACGCATGATATTCTCGCTTTTGCACACGCGCTTCGGCGCGGCCCGTTTTTCCGCTGTATTGAAGGAAACCTACCCTTGAGCATTCTCGTCAACAGGAACACCAAGGTCATCACCCAGGGGATGACCGGCGAAACCGGCACCTTCCACACCCAGCAGGCGCTCGCCTATGGCACGCAGATGGTCGGCGGCGTCACCCCCGGCAAGGGCGGCACGACGCACATCGACCTGCCGGTGTTCGACACCGTCGCCGAGGCAGTCGCCCGCACCGGCGCGACCGCCAGCGTGATCTATGTCCCGCCCCCCTTCGCGGCGGATTCGATCCTCGAGGCGATCGACGCCGAAGTCCCGCTGATCGTGACGATCACCGAAGGCATCCCGGTGCTCGACATGGTCAAGGTCAAGCGCGCGCTGTCGGGATCGAAGTCGCGACTGATCGGCCCGAACTGCCCCGGCGTGCTGACGCCGGGCGAGTGCAAGATCGGCATCATGCCGGGCAGCATCTTCTCCAAGGGCAGCGTCGGCGTCGTCTCGCGCTCGGGCACGCTCACTTATGAGGCGGTGTTCCAGACCACCAACGCCGGGCTCGGCCAGACCACCGCGGTCGGCATCGGCGGCGATCCGGTCAACGGCACCAACTTCATCGACGTACTCGAGATGTTCCTGGCCGATGACGAGACCAAGTCGATCATCATGATCGGCGAGATCGGCGGATCGGCCGAAGAGGAAGCCGCGCAGTTCCTACGCGACGAAGCCAAGCGCGGCCGCAGCAAGCCGATGGCCGGCTTCATCGCCGGTCGCACCGCGCCTCCGGGTCGCCGCATGGGCCATGCCGGCGCGATCGTCTCGGGCGGCCAAGGCGGCGCCGAAGACAAGATAGCGGCGATGGAAGCCGCCGGCATCAAGGTCGCGGCGAGCCCCAGCGAACTGGGCTCGACGCTGGCCGAGGTGTTGAAGAACCACTGACCCTGTCCCCTGTATAGGGGAGAGGATACCGCAGCTTGCCAGCTTGCTGGCTAGCGCAGGTTGGAGAGGGGTTGAGCGAGCCGCAAGGCTCGCGCGGTCGCAAGTGCGACCGCAACCCCTCACCCAGCTACGACTAGGCCCGCGAAGGCGCGGACCAAGTCTTCGCAACCCTCTTCCCTTCCAGGGGCGAGGGAAAGAGGTGATTGAAATGGGTTACGAAGGTCAGGATTTCAGCGAGATCGCAGGCGGCGTCAGCCCCGCGTTCGTCGACGCGATGTACGCGCGCTACCAAGCCGATGCCGGCTCGATCGAACCCGGCTGGCGCGCCTTTTTCGAGGGACTCGAGTCGACCGCGACCGGCCCTAGCTGGGCGCGCAGCAACTGGCCGCCCAAGGACACCGACGCGCTCACCGCAGCGCTCGATCCCACGCAGATGCAGGTCGAGCCCAAGCTCGCCAAGGGCGGCGCTCCCGCACCCAAGCCGGCCGCTGCCGCGCCTGCCCCTTCGGCCGCCGACATCCAGCGCGCTGCGAATGATTCGATCCGCGCGATGATGCTGATCCGAACCTATCGCGTGCGCGGCCACCTCGCCGCCAAGCTCGACCCGCTCGGCATCGCCAAGCACGAGATGCCCGCCGATCTTCGTACCGAATATCATGGCTTCAGCGACGACGAGATAGACCGTCCGGTGTTCCTGGGCGGCGCGCTCGGCATGCAGACCGGCACGATCCGCGAGATCGTCGACACGCTGCGCAAGAATTACTGCGGCAATGTCGGGCTCGAATATATGCACATCGCCGATGTCGAGGAGCGCCGCTTCCTCCAGGAGCGCATGGAAGGCCGCGACAAGGCGATCGGGTTCAGCCCCGAGGGCAAGAAGGCGATCCTGAGCAAGGTCGTCCAGGCCGAGCAATGGGAGAAATTCCTGGGCCGCAAATATGTCGGCACCAAGCGCTTCGGCCTCGACGGTGGCGAAGCGATGATTCCCGCGCTCGAATCGATCATCAAGTACGGCGGCGCGATGGGCGTGCGCGAGATCGTCTACGGCATGGCGCATCGCGGCCGCCTCAACGTGCTCGCCAACGTGATGGCCAAGCCGACGCGGGTGATCTTCCACGAATTTTCGGGCGGCTCGGCCAATCCTGACGAGGTCGGCGGATCGGGCGACGTGAAATATCACCTGGGCACGTCGACCGATCGCGCGTTCGACGGCGTCAACGTCCATATGTCGCTGGTCGCCAATCCCTCGCATCTCGAGGCGGTGAACCCCGTGGTCCTCGGCAAGGTGCGCGCGCAGCAGACCTTCCGCCAGGACCTCGAGAAACACGAAAGCGTCCTGCCCGTGCTCATCCATGGCGACGCGGCCTTCGCTGGCCAGGGCATCGTGTGGGAATGCCTCGGCTTCTCCGGCATCCGCGGCTACAATACCGGCGGCTGCCTGCACTTCGTGATCAACAACCAGGTCGGCTTCACCACCAGCCCGCAATTCGCGCGCTCGTCGCCCTATCCCTCGGACGTCGCCAAGGGCGTCCAGGCGCCGGTGTTCCACGTCAATGGCGACGATCCCGAAGCGGTCACCTTCGCATGCAAGATGGCGATCGAATTCCGTCAGGCGTTCAAGCGCGACATCGTCATCGACATGTGGTGCTACCGCCGCTTTGGCCATAACGAGGGCGACGAACCGAGCTTCACCCAGCCGCTGATGTACGCCAAGATCAAGCAGCATCCGCCGGTCAGCGAAGTCTATGCAAAGCGCCTGGTCAGCGAAGGCGTGATCGACGACCAGTTCGTCCCCGCCAAGGTCGCCGAGATCACCGCCGAACTCGAGGAATCGTTCGAGGCTGCCAAGAGCTACAAGCCCAACAAGGTCGATTGGTTCGCTGGTCGCTGGTCGGGGCTGCACATGCCCGCCGAAGAGGAAAGCTCGCGGCGCAACATCGAGACCGGCATCGAAACCAAGCTGTTCGACTCGCTCGGCCGCACGCTCACCGACGTTCCGGAGGGGCTCGAGATCCACAAGACGCTGGCGCGCGTGCTCGATGCCAAGCGCGGCATGTTCAAGTCGGGCGAGAATTTCGACTGGGCGACCGGTGAGGCACTCGCGTTCGGATCGTTGCTGTCAGAGGGCTATGGCGTCCGCCTGTCGGGGCAGGATTCGGGGCGCGGTACCTTCAGCCAGCGGCATGCAGTGTGGGTCGATCAGACCGACGAGCATCGCTACGTGCCGCTCAAGGACATCCCGCATGGCCGCTTCGAGGTGCTCGACTCGCCGCTCAGCGAATATGGTGTGCTCGGCTTCGAATATGGCTTCGCGCTCGCCGACCCCAAGACCTTGGTGTTGTGGGAGGCGCAGTTCGGCGACTTCATGAACGGTGCGCAGATCATGATCGATCAGTTCATCGCTAGCGGAGAAGCCAAGTGGCTGCGCGCCAACGGCCTCGTCCTGCTGCTGCCGCACGGCTATGAGGGCCAGGGCCCCGAGCATTCGTCGGCACGTCCCGAGCGCTTCCTGCAAATGTGCGCACAGGACAATATGCAGGTCGCCAATTGCACGACGCCGGCGAACTATTTCCACCTGCTGCGCCGCCAGATGCACCGCAATTTCCGCAAGCCACTGGTAGTGATGACCCCCAAGTCGCTGCTGCGGCATAAGATGGCAGTGTCGAAGGCGTCGGACTTCCAGGGTGCGAGCCACTTCATGCGCATCCTGTCGGACCCCACCCCGCCGGCAGACGCCGATGTGAAGCGGCTGGTCCTCTGCACCGGCAAGGTCGCGTATGACCTGATCGAGGCGCGCGACGCCGCCGGCGACAAGAACACCGCGATCGTCCGCCTCGAACAGCTCTACCCCTTCCCTGGCGAGCCGCTGGTCAAGCGCCTCGAGCGCATGACCAATCTCGAAGAGGTCGTCTGGGCACAGGAAGAGCCCAAGAACATGGGCGCATGGTTCTTCGTCGAGCCGTTCATCGAGGAATGCCTGGGCGAAGTCGCCGGCGCGCCTTCGCGTCCGCGCTATGCCGGTCGCACCGCGGCGGCATCGCCCGCCACCGGGCTGATGAAGCGGCACCAGGCCGAGCAAGGCGCGTTGGTCGCCGATGCGCTTGGCCATAGCGTGCGCGAGGAAATCCGCCGCGCGCGCAAGACCGAAGACGAACGCACCGCCGGCAAGGCTGCCGGCTGAACGATTTGACTATTCTCACGCCCCGCGGTTGCGGGGTCGCGAAAGGAAGACTGATGGCTACCGAAATCCTCGTGCCGACCTTGGGTGAATCGATCACCGAAGCGACCCTGGGCGAATGGCTCAAGCAGCCCGGCGACGCCGTCGCCGCCGATGAGCCCGTCGCCAGCCTCGAAACCGACAAGGTCTCGGTCGAGGTGAACGCACCCGCCGCCGGGGTGATGGGCGCGCACAGCGTCAATGCCGGCGACACGGTGAACGTCGGCGCGGTGATCGGCTCGATCGATGCCGGCGACGGCGCCGCTGCGGCACCAAAGGCTGCCGCACCCGCCGCACCCGCACCGGCTGCGGCTCCCCAGCCGGAAGCCGCGCCTGCGCCTGCTGCGCCGGCCGAAGCACCCGCCCGGCTCGACGCCGCCGCGCTGTCACCGTCGGTTCGCCGCGCGATCCTCGAACATGGTGTCGACCCTGCGACGGTGAAGGGTTCGGGCAAGGACGGTCGCATCACCCGCGAGGACGTTACCGCCGCCGCATCGGGCAAGGCCGCAGCGCCTGCCCCGGCCCCCGCCGCAGCCCCCGCGCCTGTTGCCGCCCCCGCCACCGCCGGTGGCGAGCGTTCACAGGAGCGCGTCCGGATGACCCGCCTGCGCCAGACGATCGCCAAGCGGTTGAAGGAAGCGCAGGACACCGCCGCGCTGCTCACCACCTTCAACGATGTCGACATGACCGCGGTCATCGAAGCGCGCACGAAGTATAAGGAGCTGTTCGAGAAGAAGCATGGCGTGAAGCTCGGCTTCATGGGCTTCTTCGTGAAGGCCGCCTGCATGGCGCTCAAGGACGTGCCCAGCGTCAACGGCCAGATCGACGGCGACGAGATCGTCTATCACGATTATGCCGACATCTCGGTCGCGGTCTCGGCACCGCAGGGCCTCGTCGTTCCCGTCATCCGCGACGCCGACAAGATGAGCGTCGCGCAGGTCGAAAAGACGATCGGCGATTTCGGCAAGCGCGCCAAGGACGGCACGCTCAAGATGGACGAGATGAAGGGCGGTACCTTCACCATCTCGAACGGCGGGGTGTTCGGTTCGCTGATGTCGACCCCGATCATCAACCCGCCGCAGTCGGCGGTGCTCGGCCTCCACCGCATCGAGGATCGCCCCGTCGTCCGCGACGGCCAGGTGGTGGTGCGTCCGATGATGTATCTTGCGCTCAGCTACGATCACCGCCTGATCGACGGCCGCGAAGCGGTGACCTTCCTCGTCGCGCTCAAGAACGCGATCGAAGACCCGACGCGCATCCTGATCGACCTGTGAGGCGATAATGGTTGAGTGGCGCGATCGCTCGCAGTGCTCCGGCGAAGGCCGGAGCGTTGGGTAATCGCGCATGAAGCCTGGCTATGTGTACCTCATGGCCAATCATCGGCGCGGGCAGACCTAGTCTGGGGGTCGCCAGCAATCTGGTCCAGCGCGCGTTCCAGCATCGTAATCGACTTATTGTCGGACATTCGGACGACAAGGATTGCATACTGCTGGTCTGGTACGAATATCACGATGACCTCCAGAACGCGCGTGCCCACGAATATCGCATGAAAAAGTGGAAACGCGCGTGGAAGCTGCGGTTGATCGAAGAGAAGAATGCCGACTGGCGCGACCTTTTCGACGACATCGCATAACGCCAACGCTCCGGCCTGCGCCGGAGCACGACAAAAAGGCTTGGCAATGGCTGAATACGACTTCGACGTTCTGGTGATCGGCTCGGGCCCCGGCGGCTACGTCGCGGCGATCCGCGCCGCGCAGCTGGGCTTGCGCACCGCATGCGTCGAGGGACGCGTGACGCTCGGCGGCACCTGTCTCAACGTCGGCTGCATTCCTTCGAAGGCAATGCTCCACGCGTCCGAACTGTTCGCCGAAGCCAGCCATGGCGCGCTCGCCAAGTTCGGCGTCGAGATCGAGGGGGTGAAGCTCAACCTCGACCAGATGCACGCCGAAAAGGCCAAGGCGGTCGGCGAGCTGACCGGCGGCATCGCCTTCCTGTTCAAGAAGAACAAGGTCGAGTGGATCAAGGGCTATGCGAGCTTCGAGGATAGCTCGACTGTGAAGGTCGGCGATCGCACGATCACCGCGCGCGACATCGTTATCGCCACCGGCTCGTCGGTCACCCCGCTCCCCGGCGTCGAGATCGACAACGACGCCGGCATCGTCGTCGATTCGACCGGCGCGCTCGCGCTTCCCAAGGTGCCCGAGCATCTGGTGGTGATCGGCGGCGGCGTGATCGGCCTCGAGCTCGGCAGCGTCTGGCTGCGCCTGGGTGCCAAGGTCACCGTGGTCGAATATGTCGACCAGATCCTCCCCGGCTTCGACGAGGAGGTCCGCAAGGAATCGGCCAAGATCTTCAAGAAACAGGGCTTCGAGATGAAGACCTCGACCAAGGTTACCGGCGTTAGCGTCGAGGGTGGCAAGGCGACCGTCACCACCGAACCCGCCGCCGGCGGCGAAGCGACCACGATCCAGGCCGACGCGGTGCTGGTCTCGATCGGCCGCCGCCCCAATACCGACAAGCTCGGGCTCGACAAGATCGGGCTCGAGGTGAACCAGCGCGGCCAGATCGAAATCAACCACGACTTCTCGACCAAGGTCGACGGCGTCTGGGCGATCGGTGATTGCGTTCCCGGGCTGATGCTCGCGCACAAGGCCGAAGACGAAGGGGTCGCGGTGGCCGAGAACATCGCGGGCAACACCGGCATCATCAACCACGACGTCATCCCCAGCGTGGTCTACACCATGCCCGAGATTGCCGGCGTCGGCCTGACCGAGGAAGGCGCGCGCAAGCATGGCGAGATCAAGGTCGGCAAATTCCCCTTCGCCGCCAACAGCCGCGCCAAGACCAACCGCGACACCGACGGTTTCGTGAAGGTGATCGCCGATGCCAAGACCGATCGCGTGCTCGGCGTCCACATCATCTCCTCGCTCGCGGGCACGATGATCGCGCAGGCGGCGCAGGCGATGGAATTCGGCGCCACCTCCGAAGACATCGCGCTCACCTGCCACGCGCATCCCACGCATGCCGAAGCGCTCAAGGAAGCCGCGATGGCGGTACAGGGCAAGCCGATCCACATCTGATCGCAGGGCCGGCGGCGCTGTTGGCGTCGCCGGCCCTACTGCCTGAAACTCGAAGGCGGTCGTTCGTACGCTCGGCGGAAACGTCCGCAACGCAGGGGTTTGGCTTTACTGCGTCAGAAGGGCGCGTTGACGTCAAAGAACTGTACGCGCTCATCCGCATGCTTGCGATAGCAAGACAGCCTTGTTTCGAGCGTTCCTACATGCACCTCGAGCTTATGCCCGTCGGGATCCAGAAAATAGGTTGAGGCGCCTTCGCTCCGATCGACCTTCCAGATCGGGCATTGTGAGATAAGGCGCTCATGCAGCGCTGCGTAATCCCCGTCGGCCACGCTGAAGGCAATGTGGGTGTAATCCGGGTGCGGCGATGTCCGCGTCTGCGGGTCGTGAGACAGGCAAAGCCACAGCCGCCCTGCTTCCAGATAGGCACCATCAGCCCATATCGCCCGCACCGAAAAGCCCAGAACGTCACGATAAAATGCCACCGACCGCGCGAGGTCGGAGACCGCGAGCGTGATGTGGTTCAGTCCCGTCACACCTGCCTGCATCGCTCACCTCCGGAACGCCCTGCCGATGTTTCAAGCACCGATTTGGAGGACGCACCTAAAATGATGATCCGTCTTTGTGCCGAAACCCCTGCCCGGCCGCCAGATGCATATCGATGTCGGGATAATGGCAATCGGTGTCGCCCGGCCCGCCAACCGCAACGAACACGCAATCGAATGGCGCGCGGTTCTGCAGCATATGGCCGTTCGCCTCCCCCGCCGGGAACGAAGCGCAATCGCCCGGGCGCATCACCTGCTCGCCGGCATCGTCAATCAGGATCGCTTCGCCGCTCAGGATCACCAGAAATTCGTCCTCGCCCTCGTGCCAATGCCGCTGTGACGAGCACGCGCCGGGCTTCAGGGTCACATGGCTGACCCCGAATTGCGATAGTCCGCTGGCAGGGCCTAGCCGCCGATACCACCGGTCACGCACCGGGCCGGCATATTCGGGCGGGTAGCCAGTCGCGCTGGTGAGCGGAAAGGCATCGAGGGTGAGTTTGGGCATCGCTTGCTCCAGCGTATCGTACGACCGATCCTCCGCGATTCGCGCAGCGAGAGCAAGCACGCGCCACGCCTCTAGCCCCTACTCACGCGACCCGCTACGCCCGCCCCATGCCCCCCGCCCTTCCCATTGCTCCGCTCCTCCCGCTGCTCGACTGGTTCGCGATCGCCACTTTCGCGGCATCGGGCGCGATCGCCGCGGCGCGTGCGCAGCAGACCTTCGTAACCGCGGCGTTCTTCGCGCTCATCACCGGGGTCGGCGGCGGAACGGTGCGCGATCTGTTGATCGGCGCGCCGGTATTCTGGGTGCATGATCCGCTGCTCGCGACGATCTGCCTCGGCGCGGCGTTGCTGGTGTGGATGACGCCCGAGCGCTGGTGGCGCGGCAACACGCTCGACTGGCTCGATGCGGTGGGACTCGCCGCCTATGCGGTGTTCGGCGCGGCCAAGGCGTTCCGGCTTGGCGTGCCGCCGGTCCCGGCGATCCTGATGGGGGTGATCACTGCGTGCGTAGGCGGCATCATCCGCGACGTGCTGGCGGGCGAACCGTCGATCCTGATGCGACCCGAGTTGTATGTCACCGCCGCCGCGCTGGCCGCGGGGCTGTATGTCGGGATCGTCGCGCTCGGTGCCCCCAGTATCGTCGCATCGGGGGTTGCGGTTACCGCGGGCTTCGCGCTCCGGGCAGCCGCAATCTATTTCCGCCTGGCGCTGCCCTCGTATCGCGGCAAACGCTGAAAAGCCGTCTCCCCAGTGGCGAGCGGGAACGTCAGGCGCGCACGACGCCCACATCCTTGAACGCGCGCGGCTCGACCGGTGGCATCGCGCTGTCGTTGAGCTGGCACTGCCAATAGCCGACGTCGATCCAGCGCCCGAACTTGTATCCGACTTCGCGGTACACCCCCGCGCGGCGGAACCCCATCTGCTCGTGCAGCGTGATCGATGCGTCGTTGGGCAGCGCCAGCACGCCGATCGCCTGGGTGAAGCCCTGCGCGCGCAATGTGTCGATCAGCGCCTCGTACAACAGCCGCCCGGTGCCGCGCTGCTGCGCCTCGCCCGCCATGTAGATCGAGGTTTCGACGACATAGCGATACGCCGGCCGATCGCGCCAGCGCCCGGCATAGGCATAGCCCAGCACCCCGCCGCCGCCTTCGCCGCCATTGGTCGCCACCAGCCAGGGATAATAGCCGTCGCTCGCGGCGATCCGCGCGCGCATCGCGCGGGTATCGGGTGCCTCGGTCTCGAACGACACGGTGCCGCCGATCACGAAGGGTGCGTAGATCGCGGCGATCGCCGCGGCATCGCTGGCTTCGGCTGCACGGATCGCGATCATGGCTTCATCCCCTTCATGGCAGCGTGCGCTCGATGAGGAAGGCCGCGATCCGCGCATCTTCGCGCGAAGCGACCCCCGGCCCCATACCGGCGCATTCGATGCAGCGCGCCTGCATCGCCGGCCCCTTGGCGAGCATCCGCATGTCGCCGATCGCCTGCGCGAACACCCCGCGCCGCTCAGCCGCCATCCGCGCGAAGATGTCGCGTGCGACCTCGCCCTCGCCGGCTTCCTCGTCGCCCGACTGCGCGAACATCGCCGCCAGCTGCGCCGCGAAGCCCGGCTCCTTTTCGAGATAGACCGGCCGCACCTTTACCGGATCGAGCTTGGCCAGCCGCGCCGCCTCGGCGATCGCATCGGGCAGGCTGCCGAAACGATCGACCAGCCCCAGCTGGCGCGCGGTGCCGCCGTCCCAGACGCGTCCCTGTGCGATCTGGTTCACCCGCGCGACCGGCAGCTTGCGCGACTGCGACACCAGGGTCAGGAACCGCCGATAGCCATTCTCGATCGACGATTGCAGGATCGTGTCGACCGCGGCGTTGGTGCCGCGGAAAAGGTCGGGCTGCCCCGACAGCGGCGTCGTTGCGATCCCGTCGGCGGTCACGCCGATCTTGGTGATCGCGTTCTCGAAGGTCGGGATGACCCCGAAGATGCCGATCGATCCGGTGATCGTGTTAGGTTCGGCGAAGATCACGTCGCCGGGGGTCGATACCCAATAGCCGCCCGACGCGGCGAGCCCGCCCATCGACACCACCACCGGGAGACCCCGCGCTTTGGCCTGCAGGATCGCCTGGCGGATCTTTTCCGACGCCAGCACCGATCCGCCGGGCGAATCGACGCGGACGACCAGCGCCTTGAGCTTCTTTTCGGCCAGCCCCTTCAGCAGCAGGTTCGAAATCGTGTCACCGGCCGCGGTTCCCGGCCCGGCCTTGCCGTCGATGATCGTCCCAGCGACCGTGATCACGCCGATCGCGTCGCCGCTGGTCGGCAACGGGTTCGCCGCCAGCCAGCTCGCCAGCTTGATCGTCTTGAAATTGCCCGCAGGCTTGCCGGCATCGGCGCCCGCCAGTTCGGCGACCCGCTTGCCGAAGCTGGTGCGGTCGCCGAGCTTGTCGACCAGCCCCGCGGTCAGGTTGGCGCGCGCGATGTCGCCGTTGGCGGCGGTCACCAGCGTATCGGGCCGTGCGACGAATTCGGCGACCCGCGCCTTGGGCCGCGCCTTCTGCACCGCCTCCTGCCACTGGCTGAAGATCGCGCCGTACAGCGCCTGGTTGGCGGCGCGCGCTTCGGGCGACTGGTCGGCGCGGGTATAGGGCTCGACCGCTGCCTTGTAGGTGCCGACGCGATAGATATGTGCGTTGATCCCCAGCCGGTCGATCAACCCCTTATAATAAAGCTGCGAACCGCCCGGACCGCTGAACAATGTGCCGCCGAACGGGTCCATCCAGATTTCACTGGCATTGGCCGCGACCAGATAGCTGTCGTCCGAATAGGCGGTGGCGAACGCCAGCACTGGCTTGCCGCTTTGGCGTACGCGCCCGACCGCTTCGGCGAGTTGCGACACCGCGGCGGGATAGCCCCCCATGAAGCTGTCCATGTCGAGCACGACCGCCTTCACCCGCGTATCGCTCTGCGCGGTGTCGAGCGCGCGGATCACGTCGCGCAGCCGATGCTGCTTGGCGACGTCGCCGCCCGCCAGCGTCGCGAACGGATCGCCTTCTTCGGGCTGTTCGACGATCGTGCCGCTCAGATCGACCAGCAGCGCGCCATTGGTGATCGCCGCGGCGTTGGGCCGCGCCGACAAGGCCGCGAAGATCAGGCCGAAGAACAGCAGCATCGCGAGCAGGACCAGCCCGTCCTTGATGCCCACGAGCAATTTCCAGGCGCCGCGTACCAGCTTCACGTCAAAATCCTCCGGGTCGAACGGTTCGTCGTTCCTGTCATGCGCTAGAGCATGGGTACAGACAGGTAAACGCCTGTATTACGCCACCAATACGCATTTGCGGGCGAAAGCGGCAAAATCGGGTGCCGCCGCGGTTGACGAATCCCCTCCACCGCCGCATATGGAGGTTCGTTAGCACTCGCCTTGAGTGAGTGCTAAACCAGTTTTATCCCTTAAACAGGAAAGGAAAGCGCGCATGAACTTTCGTCCCTTGCACGATCGCGTTCTCGTTCGCCGCGTCGAAGCCGAAGAGAAGACCGCCGGCGGCATCATCATCCCCGACACCGCCAAGGAAAAGCCCCAAGAGGGTGAAGTCGTCGCCGCCGGTACCGGCGCACGCAACGACACGGGCGACATCCACCCGCTCGAGGTGAAGGCCGGCGACAAGATCCTGTTCGGCAAATGGTCGGGCACCGAGGTCAAGGTGAACGGCGAAGACCTGCTCATCATGAAGGAAAGCGACATTCTGGGCATCGTCGAGGCCTGATCTTCAGGCTTCCGATTGTTTCCATTTTGTCAATTTCATCCACTTTAGCTGAAAGGACAGCCTCATCATGGCATCCAAGGACGTAAAATTCGGCCGCGACGCGCGTGAGCGCATTCTCCGCGGCGTCGACATCCTGGCCGACGCGGTCAAGGTAACGCTGGGGCCAAAGGGCCGCAACGTCGTGATCGACAAGTCGTTCGGCGCGCCGCGGATCACCAAGGACGGCGTCACCGTCGCCAAGGAAATCGAACTTAAGGACAAGTTCGAGAACATGGGCGCGCAGATGGTCCGCGAAGTCGCTTCGAAGACCAACGACATCGCCGGCGACGGCACCACCACCGCTACCGTGCTTGCCCAGGCGATCGTTCGCGAAGGCATGAAGTCGGTTGCCGCCGGCATGAACCCGATGGACCTGAAGCGCGGGGTCGATCTGGCCGTCACCAAGGTGGTCGCCGATCTGCAGTCGCGTTCGAAGCCCGTCTCGGGTTCGGCCGAAATCGCCCAGGTCGGGATTATCTCGGCAAACGGCGACCGTGAAGTCGGCGAGAAGATCGCCGAAGCCATGGAAAAGGTCGGCAAGGAAGGCGTGATCACCGTCGAGGAAGCAAAGGGTCTCGAATTCGAGCTCGATGTCGTCGAGGGCATGCAGTTCGACCGCGGCTACCTGTCGCCCTACTTCATCACGAACCCCGAGAAGATGTCGGTCGAGCTGAACGATCCGTACATTCTGATCCATGAGAAGAAGCTGTCGAACCTGCAGGCGATGCTCCCGATCCTGGAAGCAGTCGTCCAGTCGGGTCGTCCGCTGCTGATCATCGCCGAGGACATCGAAGGCGAAGCACTGGCGACCCTGGTCGTCAACAAGCTGCGCGGCGGCCTGAAGGTCGCAGCGGTCAAGGCACCTGGCTTCGGCGATCGTCGCAAGGCGATGCTCGAGGACATCGCGGTCCTGACCAAGGGCGAAGTCGTTTCGGAAGATCTCGGTATCAAGCTCGAGACCGTGACGCTCGGCATGCTCGGCACCGCCAAGCGAGTCACGATCGACAAGGACAACACCGTCATCGTCGATGGCGCGGGTGAAGCCGATGCGATCAAGGGCCGCACCGATGCGATCCGTCAGCAGATCGAGGTCACGACCTCGGACTATGACCGTGAGAAGCTGCAGGAGCGTCTGGCCAAGCTGGCCGGAGGCGTTGCAGTCATCAAGGTCGGCGGCGCTTCGGAAGTCGAAGTCAAGGAGCGCAAGGACCGCGTCGACGACGCGCTGCACGCAACCCGCGCAGCCGTCGAAGAGGGCATCGTCCCCGGTGGCGGCACCGCGCTCCTCTATGCCACCAAGGCACTTGAGGGCGTGACCGGCGCGAACGAGGACCAGACCCGCGGCGTGGACATCGTCCGCAAGGCACTGACCTCGCTGGTTCGCCAGATCGCGGCGAATGCCGGCCATGACGGTGCGGTCGTTTCGGGCAAGCTGCTTGATCAGACCGACACGTCGTTCGGCTTCAACGCGGCGACCGACACCTACGAGAACCTGGTATCCGCCGGCGTGATCGATCCTACCAAGGTCGTCCGCACCGCGCTGCAGAACGCAGCATCGGTCGCCGGGCTGCTGATCACCACCGAAGCAGCGGTGAGCGAGATGCCTGACGACAAGCCTGCAATGCCCATGGGCGGCGGCGGCATGGGCGGCATGGGCGGCATGGACTTCTGATTGCGCTTGGGGGCGGCTCGCCGCTCCCGACATGCGATCGGCATCCGGCCGGCCGGGCGGGGAGCACCCCGCTCGCCCGCCAAGGCACCGAACGACGAAGGGTCGGGGATCACTTCCCGGCCCTTTTTCGTGTCCGCGCGAAATGCTATGATCGGCCATGGCCAAAGTCGCGCTCGATCCCGCCTATCGCCGCATCGACGTCGACGAATTCCTGTCGATGCATTTCGGCGATGCGAAGGCCGAGCTCGAGGACGGCCTGATCTACATGATGACGGGTGGCAGCCAAGCGCATGCGCGTATTGCGGGCAACGTCTATTTTGCCCTGCGCCTCGCGCTCCGCGGAACGGGTTGCATGCCCTTCAACTCGGACTTTGCGGTCCAGACCGGTACGCAGACCATCCGCTATCCCGACGTCGCGGTCTACTGCGGCGACCCCGGACGCCCTGCCAATGATGGCAAGAAATTGCTCGGCGATCCGGTGTTGATCGTCGAAGTGCTGTCGTCATCGACCGCCTCCTACGATCAGAGCGTCAAACTTGCCGAATATCGCGAACTGCCTGGCACCACCGATATGCTGCTGGCCGATCCCCAACAGGAACGCGTGCGACATGTTCGCCGCACGGCGACCGGCTGGGTAGATGATTGGCTGCCCAGCGGCACTGATGTTGCGTTGCCCTCGCTCGCCATCACGCTGCCGCCTGCCGAGATTTTCGTGCGCGACTGACATCGTTTCCGCGCCAGTATTGCGCGTCGTTGGTCCGGCACCAAATATCGATCGCTTTTGTGTCGTTTCTGCACCCCGCCCCCTTCGCCACGCTGGTAATTTTGTTACGACTGTGTTAAATCATCCGCCACGAGGCTCAAAAGCCTCGCCCCTCGGAGACGCAAACACATCGACCCGAACGTGCTCACGCGGCCAGCAAGCCCGTTGCAGCCGCCCCGCCCCCCGGTTCGATGGTCCACGGAAAGGTTTCGTATCAATGGCTGCCAAGGCGCTGTCCTTCGACGTCGGTGATTATGTCGTTTACCCAAAGCACGGCGTCGGCCGTGTGATCGAACTGCAAAAGCAGGAAATCGCAGGCATGCAGCTCGAGCTGTACGTGCTGCGCTTCGAAAAGGAGCGCATGACGCTGCGCGTTCCTACCAACAAGGCCGAGAGCGTCGGCATGCGCAAGCTGTCGAGCGACAAGACGCTGCGCGAGGCGATGGAAACGCTCAAGGGCAAGCCCAAGGTCAAGCGCACCATGTGGTCGCGCCGCGCACAGGAATATGAGGCCAAGATCAATTCGGGCGATCTGGTGTCGATCGCCGAAGTGGTCCGGGACCTGTTCCGCGCCGATGACCAGCCCGAGCAGAGCTATTCTGAGCGCCAGATCTTCGAAGCCGCCGCCAGCCGCCTAGCGCGCGAACTCGCCGCGATGGAAGAGGTCGACGAGCCCAAGGCGCTCGAGAAGATCCTCGACGTGCTGCGCGCAGCGGCTGCGATTTACAACAAGGACAAGGCCGAGGCCTGAACCTACCCCACTTGCCTTTGCGGTCAGTTGCTGTATTACTTCACTAATACGGTAGCTGATCGGAGGCAGGGATGGACGATGGTTTGACGGCAGCGTTGGCAGCATTGATGCTTGCCGCGTGTTCGGGTGGCAGCGTCAACGGCGATGACGGTGAAGCCGCGGGCCCGCAGGCACAGCGCAGCTTCACCTTGTCGGGGTTCGACAAGGTCGATCTCGCCGGCCCCGACAATGTCCGCGTGATGACCGGCAGCGCCTTCGCGGTGCGCGCCGAAGGTCCGCAGGACGTGATCGACAAGCTGAAGCTCGAGGTCGTCGACGGCACCTTGCGCGTCGGCCGCGAGCGTAGCTCGAATTGGAAATGGGGCAGCAACCCGCGCGCCACCGTCACGGTAAGCTTGCCCAGCGCGACCGGCGCCAGCGTCAGCGGCGCGGGCGGCCTCACCCTCGACCGCGGCACCGGCGACTTCACCGCGACAATCAGCGGCGCGGGCGATCTCGCGGTCGGACGGATCGAGGGCCGCGACGTCACCCTCAAGCTGTCGGGCACCGGCGATATCGCCGCCGCGGGTGTGGCGCGCACGCTCAACGCCAGCGTATCAGGCGCGGGGAGCATCCGCGCAGAGGAACTCGTGGCACGCCAGGGCAAGGTGAGCCTGTCGGGGGTCGGCGATGTCGCGGTACGGATCGATGGCCCAGCCCAAGTGTCGGTATCGGGCGTCGGTTCGGCAAGCCTTGGCCCCAATTCGGTGTGCACCACGCGCAAGAGCGGCATCGGCAGCGTCGAGTGCGGTAGCGGCGGTCGCTGACCCCCTTGCGCGGAACCGTGGCGGGGTGCCAGTTGTGTCGATGATCCGCATCCTGCTCGCCGCCGCCTTGCTGTCGACCTTGCCAGCGCCCGCCCATGCCGAGGATCGGCGGGTAATGGTCACGGGATTCGACTCGATCCGCGTCGAGGGCCCCTTCGATGTCGAGTTGCGAACCGGGGGCGCTACCGGCGCGACGATCAGCGGCGAAGCCCGCGCGCTCGACGGCGTGGCTGTTCGCGTCGAGGACCGGGTGCTGGTGATCAGCGCCAATCCCAATAGCTGGGGCGGCTGGCCCGATGCGCGCGCCGCGACGCCACGCATCGTCGCCACCGCGCCCGCGATCCGGAGCGCGACGCTGGTCGGCAACGGCCGACTGGCGATCGATCGCATGGCGAGCCAGCAGGTGACGATCGACATGTCGGGATCGGGGACGCTGCGCGTCGCCGCAATCGCCGCCGACGAATTCCGCGCCACGCTCACCGGCGCCGGATCGCTCGAGGTGCGCGGCACCACCGCACGCGCACGCTTCGCATCGAACGGCGCCAACCGGATCGACGCCGCCAGCCTCGCGGTGCGCGATCTGACGGTGCTTTCGCAAAGCCCGAGCGAAAGCAGCTTTTCGGCAAGCGAGACCGCCAACATCACCGCCGTGGGGCTGGGTCAGGTTACCGTGTCGGGCAAAGCCGCCTGCACCGTCGCGGGTCCGGGTCCCGTCCTCTGCGGCAATCGCACCCAGTAGGCGCTGATACCGACCAACAGACGTATCGGCACCCGCCCGTCGCCTCCCCACTTACTGAGCGAGTGTCGCGGTGGCACTTGGCTTTTGATACGGCGTTCCCCTCTGTCGTCACGTCTTAGGCCTCGTATTCCCGCAGAACCGTCGCCGCGGCGCTCACCCCTATTCGACCCGCGGATGACGAAGTGGTTGAGGCGCGACACCGCCTCGCCCATAAGGCTGTGCATGCAGCGTATCCTTGCCTTGTTCGTTCCGCTCGCGCTTCTGGCCGGGTGCGTGTCCCCTTCGCGCCCCGCGCCGCAAGCGCCGCCACCCGCGCGCCACGCGCCGGTGCCGCCCCCCGCCCCGACCCCGCCGCCCGCGAGCAGCGACTGGCGCGACTGGCCGCTGACCGCAGGAACATGGTCGTACAGCCGCGACGCGCAGGGATCGATCGCGCGCTTCGGCCAGCCGGGCGCCGAACCCGAGCTCAGCCTGCGCTGCGATCGTAGCGCGGGCGCGCTGGTCCTGTCGCGCCGCGGTGCCGCCCCTGGCAACGCGGCGATGACGGTCCGCACCAACACCAGCACCCGCGCCCTGGCGAGCACCCCGACCGGTGGCGCCATGACGGTACGCCTGCCCGTCCGCGACGCGCTGATCGATGCGATGGGGTTCAGCCGCGGTCGCTTCGTCGTCGAGCTTCGCCCGCTGCCGGTACTGGTGGTGCCCACCTGGGCCGAATTCCTCCGCGTCGCCGAGGATTGCCGCGGATGATAAGTTCGCGAGCGAACAGGCGCACCCTGACGCTCGCGGCCCTTTTGGTGGTGGCGGGCTGCGACGCCGAGCCGACGCCTGCCCCCGCACCGGCGCAACCCGACGCCGAGGCAACCCCCGAAATCGCCACCGCGCCACCCCCTCGCGCCTCGAGCGTAGCAGGCGCGCTGCCCACCCCCGAGCTCGACAATGTCGGGACCGCGCTCGGCAGCTGGGTGCTGCGCGATGGAAGCGCGATGTTCGGTCCGCCCGATGCGCGCGCCTACTTTATCCTGTCATGCGATCGCGATGCGCGACGGGTGAGGATGGCGCGCACCGATCGCCGCGGCGACGCCAGCCGCATTCAGGTCGTGACCCCCAGCGCCTCCGCGACGATGACTGCCACGGTCGAGCCCGGCCCGCCGCGCGTGGTCGCCGGCAGCCTGAGCGCCGATGACATGTTCTTTGCTGCATTGCTTGCCACCGACGACCGGTTCGGGGTGCGGATCGACCAGCATCGCACGCTGGCGATGCCGATGGCGCCAGAGGTTCGCACGGTGATCGAAAGATGCCGCCGCCCGGTTTGAGCCGCTTGCGACAGGCGAAAGAGAATCGTCCAATTCGCGGTGCATTACAAGACTTGTTCTGCGCCTTGCGATGATTCACAACGTGATTCGTGCCGCAGGGCACGACCATTTTTTCAACTAGCGAAAGGAGGTGATCCGATGTCTCATGGTTCAGCAAAGGGGTCGGTTCAGTTCGTTGGGGAGACGCGCCGCTAAGCTTCGGCAGCCGAGGGCGGGGGCGCTATTGCCCCATCCAACGCCTTCCTGACCGCAAGTGCGCGGCTCGCATGGTCTCCCACACTGGAACTTCCGGCCGCTGACCATGTCCGAGGCTGTCGGGTCCGTACACCGGATCCGGCAGCCTCTTTCATTTGCACTGCATGGCGCGCGCCGTGCCAGCCTCGAAAGCAATCGCGATGCCGCACCGCATTCTCGTCTTCTACGGCTCCTATCGCCGAGATCGCCAGGGCATCCGGCTGGCGCAATATCTGGTCGAGGGATTGGCGGCGCGCGGCGATGATGTCGAGCTGATCGACGCCAAGGCGGTCGGACTGCCAATGCTCGACCGGATGTTCAAGGAATATCCCGAGGGCGAGGCCCCCGCGAACCTGGCGACGCTGGCCGAGAAGATCCGCACCGCCGACGGCTTCGTGTTCGTGGCGGGCGAATATAATTGGGGCATGCAGCCCGGCCTCAAGAACCTGACCGACCATTTCCTCGAGGAATGGTTCTGGCGCCCCGCGGCGATCGCCAGCTATTCGGCGGGCCGGCTGGGCGGCGCGCGCGCCAACTCGGCCTGGCACGCGACGCTCGCCGAAATGGGGATGGCGGTGATTTCGAGCACGCTCACCGTCGGCGGCATCGGCCAGGCGCTCGATGCAGACGGCCAGCCGACCGGCGACGGTGGCCAGGCGCTCGCCAAGGCGTTCCCGCGCTTCGCCGACGATCTGCGCTGGTGGATCGAGGCGGCAAGTGCACAGCGCGAACGAAGCGCGCCGCCCTATTGAACGCTATTTGCCGCTTGCCGGGCGCATGACGCGCTGACATGCTCCCCGCATCCTCGTGAGGGCGTAAGCTTATGCGTAAGAACTCGGTTCAGCATCGCACTTTGGCTGCGGTCGTGGCGTCGGCAATGTTGCTTGCGGCATGCGGCGGCGGCGGGTCGGGATCGGTCGCGGTCCAGCCCGGCGGCGGCAATACCGGCGGCACGCCCTCGCCAACCCCCGCCCCCGCCCCGCCGGCGACCGGCACCTGCGCATTGGGTGCCCGCCAGAGCTGGGTGCTCGCGCAGATGCGCGAATGGTATCTGTTCCCCGAAACCCTCCCCGCCGCGCTAGACCCCGCGGGCTTTTCGACGCTCGACACCTATGTCGACGGGCTGACCGCCACCGCACGGACGCAGGGTCGCGACCGGTTCTTCACCTATGTCACCTCGATCGCCGAGGAGAACGCCTTCAATAGCTCGGGCGCCACCGCCGGCTTCGGCTTCCGCCTGGCGGTCAATGCATCGAACCAGCTGGTGGTGAGCGAATCGTTCGAGAGCGCACCTGCGCTGGCGGCGGGAATCGACCGCGGTACCCAGATCATCGGCATCGGCACCACGACCGCGGACGTTCGCACGGTGCAGGATATCGTGAATAGCGGGGGCAATGCCGCGCTCACCAATGCGTTCGGCCCAGATACCCCGGGCACCACCCGCGTGCTGCGCGTTCGCGGCCTCGACGGGTTCCAGCGTGACGTTTCGGTCGCCAAGGCGAACTTCAACCTTTCGCCGGTGTCGTCGCGCTACGGCGCACGCGTGATCGACAATGGCGGCCAGCGCGTCGGCTATCTCAACCTGCGCACCTTCATCCTGTCGGCCGATCCGCAAATGCGCGAAGCCTTTGCGCGTTTCCGGGCCGAGGGGATCACCAATCTGATCGTCGATGTCCGCTATAATGGCGGCGGGTTGCTCAGCACCGCCGAACTGCTCGGCGACCTGATGGGCGGCGACCGGACGCCGTCGCAGATCTTCAGCACCCTGCGCTTCCGCCCCGAAAAGGCGGCCGAGAACCGGACCAAATTCTTCGCCCAGCAGCCGCAGACGATTGCGCCGATGCGCGTCGCCTTCATCGGCACCGGCGGTTCGGCGTCGGCGAGCGAACTGATCGTCAACGCCTTCATCCCCTATCTGAACAACCGCGCGGCGCTGATCGGCACCAACACCTTCGGCAAGCCCGTCGGCCAAATCGCGCTAGACCGCGCCGAGTGCGACGACCGGTTGCGCGTGGTGGCCTTCGCGACGGTCAACGCCGACAATCAGGGCGACTATTATGGCGGCTTGGCCTCGACCGTCCGCGCCAGCTGCCAGGCGAGCGACGACCTGAACTTCCAGATGGGCGATCCGCGCGAGCAATCGACCGCGCGCGCGCTCGATTTCCTAGCGGGTCGCAGCTGCACGCCGATCGCCGGCACCCAGGCCGCGGCGACCATGCCGGGGCAGACTGGGGGTCGGAATGCGGGCCAGTCATTCGCGCAGGGACAGGAATTGCTGGTGCCGCTGCGCCCGACGCCGATGCAGCGCGAGGTGCCGGGCGCTTTCTGACGCGGCCCTGTGCGGCTCAGGCCGCGAGCGCGAACCGCAACATGCGATCGGGCAGCGGCACCAACGCCTGCGCCCCCGGCCCCACCGCGCGAACGATCTCGGGATGCGTGGCATCGAGCCCGCCGGTCAGCGCGCCGAACGCGGGCAGGATCAGCTTGGTCGGGGTCGCGACGAAACAGCGCCGCGCGATGTTGCGCCCGCGCACCGTAACGCGCAGTTTCGGATGAAAATGCCCCGACATTTCGGGGCGTCCCTCGCCCGCTTCGGCCTCGTGGCGGAGCACCACCCCGTCGACGACGGCTTCGGCGAGCACCTCGCCGCCGCAACGATCGACCATCCCGGCATCGTGATTACCGGTGATCCACACCCAGCGCCGCCCCCCGACCAGCGATCGCAAGCCGTCCTGTACCGTGGCGGGCAAACGATCGCAGCCGGCTGCATCGTGAAAGCTGTCGCCCAGGCACCAGATCTCGCGCGGGTCGCAACGCGTGACCGCCGCCTGCAACCGCTCGAGCGTTTCCATCGAATCATACGGCGGCAGCATCTGGCCGTGCGACGCGAACCAGCTCGCCTTTTCAAAATGCAGGTCGGCGACCAGCATCGCGCGGCGCGCGGGCCAGAACAGCGCGCCATCGGCCAAGGCGGCAAAGTCATGCCCAGCGAACGAAAAGGGAACCATAGCCCCGCCTATGCCGCGTCGGGCAGGCGGGCGCAACCGGGTCACGGCATCCGCGTGCCGATAAGCGAGGCGGTTCGGAAGCTCTGGCGCGGCAGCAGGAAGCGGACCTCGCGATTGGCGAAATCGATGCGCACCTTCCTAAATAGCCGCATCGCATCCATTCCCAGGAACAATGCCGGGCGATCGTCGAGCCCCAGTCGCCGGAACGGCGCGACATCGGCGAAGGCGATCCCCAGATGCTGGAACTCGGCACCGCCGATGGTAACCCGCGGCACCTGGTGATGCTCGGCCATCAGCACGTCGCCGGTGACGCTGGTCAGATGGATCGGGCGCAGCGGGGTCGACCGCTTGCGCACCAGCTCGAGCAGCTTGGCGTTGCCGATGCTCACGCTGGTGCCGGTATCGAGGATCACCGCGATCCGCTTGCCCGCGTAAAAGGCGTCCGACACGATCAGCCGCCCCGCCAGCGTCTTGGCGCGAACGACGATCTCGCCGGGGTTCGACGCCCGGCGACGGCGAAGCGCCTTGGCGACGTGCATCTCGTTCGCCTCGAAATCGATCTGCACCGCGCTGCCGGCAAGCGAATCGATCCCCACCAGCCCGTCGGCGCCCAGATGCGCACGATCGAGCGAGGGCGCCTCGATCCGCAGCCCGCGCGGCACCGCGTCGATCTCGAGCGAGGGGATCAGCACCGTCGCGGCAGGGCTACTGCCCGTCATCGCTGCGATGTTGACGGTGCGTCCCGCCGCTAGCCGCAGCATCCCCGCGACCTGGTGCGCGATGACGGTACGCTCGGCGCCGGTGTCGATGATGAAACGATAGGGGCCGCTGCCGTTGAGCCGCACCGGCACGCTCATCCGCTCGTCATAATCGGTGAAGGCGAGGACCTCGGCGAGCGGATCGACCGGGGGTTCGGCAAGCGGATCGGCGGGCTCGGTGACGACCGGCGTCGGCACTTCCTGCGCAGCAACCGGGCACGCGATCAGGGTACAGGCCCAAAGGGCAAAAGTACGCAGCATCGGCACAGCATACGCCTCGTCGGGCGCGCCAACAATCGGATTCAATCGGCGCGCATCGCCTCGGCCGCGAGCACTTCGGCCTCTTCGAGGAGCGCATCGTCGGCGCTGCCCTGCGCCACACTCTCGCGGCCGATCAGCACCAGTACCGGCACCGCCAGCGGGCTCACGCGATCGAGCTCGACATGCAGCATCGTCGCCGCCGCGCGGTCGAGCAGGCTCGCCAGCCGCCCGACATCGGTCATCCGCGCGCGCGCATCGTCCCATGCCGCCTGCAACAGCAAATGCCCGGGCTCGTATTTGCGCAGCACGTCGTAGATCAGGTCGGTCGAGAAGGTCACCTGCTTGCCGGTTTTCTTCTTGCCCGGGATCTGCCGCTCGACCAGCCCGCCGATCACCGCGACTTCGCGGAAAGCGCGCTTGAGCAGCGCCGAACCCTGCACCCATTCGACAAATTCATGCTCGAGGATGTCGGGCGAGAACAGCGCCGCGGGATCGGTGATCGGCTCTAACCCATAGCAGGCCAACGCGTAATCGTTCGACACGAACCCGATCGGCTTGAGCCCCAACTGCTCCATCCGCCGCGTCACCAACATCCCCAACGACTGGTGCGCGTTCCAGCCCTCGAAGCTGTACATCACCATGTAATGCCGCCCCTCGCGCGGGAAGGTTTCGACCAGCAGCTCGCCAGGCTTGGGCAGCACCGATCGGTTGCCCTGCATTTCCAGCCATTCGCGCACGTCTGGGGGGAAGTCGTGCCAAGCGCTGCGATCGTGGAGGTAAGTGCGGACGCGGTGTGCCAAATTCGTGGACAGCGGCAGCCGCGCACCGACATAGCTGGGGATACGCGCGGGCCTCGAGGTCGCTCGCACCACCAGATCGAGCTGGTCGATCTTCTCGACCTCCAGGCTCATGCCTGCGAAGAAAAACGTATCGCCCGGGGATAGCGTAGAGGCGAAATATTCCTCGACCGTCCCCAGCTTGCGACCGTTCCTGAAGCGCACTTCGAGCGTCGCGGCATCGATGATGATCCCCGCGTTCAGCCGATGCTGCGTCACGAAGCGCGGGTGCGCCACCCGCCACAGCCCGTCCGGCCCCTGCGCCAGCCGCTTGAACCGGTCATAGGCCTTCAACGCATAGCCACCATCGGCGATGAATTGCAGCACCCGTTCGAACACCTCGTCGGTCAGCGCCGAATAAGGCAACGCCCCACGCACTTCGTGCAGCATGACCGCAGCATCGAACGGCGCGGCGCATGCGCACGCCATCAAATGCTGCGCCAATACGTCGAGCGCTCCGGGGCGGAAGATGTCGGGATCGAGCTCGCCGGCATGCACCGCGTCGAGCGCGGCGCGCGCTTCGAGATATTCGAAGCGGTTGCCCGGCACCAGGATCGCCTTCGACGGCTCGTCCAGCCGGTGGTTGGCGCGGCCGATCCGCTGGAGCAGCCGCGACGATCCCTTGGGCGCGCCCATCTGGATCACGCAATCGACATCGCCCCAATCGACGCCCAGGTCGAGGCTGGCGGTCGCAACCAGTGCGCGCAGTCGTCCATCGGCCATCGCCGATTCGACCTTGCGCCGCGCCTCGCGCGACAGGCTGCCGTGATGCACCCCCATCGGCAGATTGGCATCATTCACCTTCCACAGATCCTGGAAGATCAGCTCGGCGAGCCCGCGCGTGTTGCTGAACACGATCGTGGTGCGGTGCTGCGCGATCGCCGCCATCACCTGCGGCGCGGCATAGCGCCCCGAATGCCCCGACCACGGCACCCGCCCCTGCGGCAGCAGGATCGCGATGTCGGGGTCGGCCCCCGCCTCGCCCTGCACCAGTTCGACGGTGTCGATATCGCCATCGGGTGCCAGCCACGCGCGATAGCCATCGGCATCGGCGACCGTCGCCGACAGCGCGACCCGGCGCATCGCAGGCGCAATCGCCTGCAGCCGCGCCATCCCCAGTGACAGCAGATCGCCGCGCTTGCCGGTGGCAAAGGCGTGGACCTCGTCGACCACTACGCAGCGTATCCCCGCGAACATCGTGAAACTGTCGGGATAGCTCAGCAACAGGCTCAGCGATTCAGGGGTGGTCAGCAGAATGTTGGGTGGCTTGGCCCGCTGCCGCGCCTTGCGGTCCGACGGCGTGTCGCCGGTTCGCGCCTCGACGGTGATCGACAGCCCCATCTCGGCAATCGGGGTAAGCAAGTTGCGCTGCACGTCGATCGCCAGCGCCTTGAGTGGTGAGATGTAAAGCGTGTGGATGCCCTCGTGCGGGCGCTCGATCAGCTCTGTCAGCGTCGGAAGGAATCCAGACAGCGTCTTGCCCGCGCCGGTCGCGGCAATCAGCAGCGCATGCCGCCCGGCGCGCGCTGCACCCAGCATGTCGAGCTGGTGTCGGCGCGGTTGCCAGCCACGCGCAGCGAACCAGTCGGTAAGCTGCGCGGGTAGATTGGCGGCGGTCATGCCACGCTCAATCCGGCATCGCGTCGCGCCGAGCAACCGCGAATGCCGGCGTCACGCGCAACCAGCGCGTCAATGCTCGTCGGCGGCCTTGTCGGCTTTTTCCTGCTCGTCGTAATTGCGGCGCGTCGCTTCCTCGGTCGCCTGCACTTCGCGCGCGGTGCCGCGGTTGTTGCGCATCGCCCAGACGATCGCGATCACCAGGATGATCGGCCCGATGATCGTTAGCGCGCCCCAAACCGAGCTAAAATCGAACGACATGCTATTCTCCTTCGCCTGCCCAACGACGGCGAAACGCGTTCGATCCAATTGCATGGCGCCGCCGCGCCACCACATGGGACCGATGAGCCCAGGCCGATGGATCGAACCCAAGCCCGAGGGCATCTATATTCCGGCAGCCGATGCCTGGGTCGATCCTTCGCAACCCAAGCCACGCGCGCTGGTGACGCATGGCCATGCCGATCACGCGCGCGGCGGGCATGGCGCGGTGTGGGCGACGCCCGAGACGCTGGCGATCATGGATGTTCGCTATGGCGAGCAGGCGGGGCATCCGGTCGCCTATGGCCAGACGCTGCGGCTGGGCGAGGTCGACATCTCGTTCGTTCCCGCGGGGCATGTGCTGGGGTCGGCGCAGATCGTGCTCGACTATGCGGGCGAGCGCGTGGTCGTCTCGGGCGACTACAAACGCCGCGAGGACCCGACTTGCGCGGCGTTCGAG
Source organism: Sphingomonas qomolangmaensis (assembly GCF_024496245.1). Classification (NCBI taxonomy): domain Bacteria; kingdom Pseudomonadati; phylum Pseudomonadota; class Alphaproteobacteria; order Sphingomonadales; family Sphingomonadaceae; genus Sphingomonas; species Sphingomonas qomolangmaensis. Next base: position 3,369,686 of record NZ_CP101740.1, on the reverse strand, counting down.
CCGGTCAAGTGCGACGTCTTCATCACCGAGGCGACCTTCGGCCTGCCGGTGTTCCGCCATCCGCACACGCATGACGAGATGGACAAATTGCTCGCGGCGTTGCGCGCCGAACCCGATCGCTGCGTGCTCGTCGGCGCCTATGCGCTGGGCAAGGCGCAGCGGGTGATCCGCGAACTGCGCGTGCTGGGGTTCAACGATCCGATCTATCTCCACGGCGCGCTGCAACGCCTGTGCGACCTGTATGTCGCGCACGGCGTCGATCTGGGCGAGCTGCGCCCCGCCGCGGGCGTCGCGAAGGCCGAGCTTGCCGGGCGGATCGTGATGGCGCCGCCATCGGCGCTCAACGATCGCTGGTCGCGGCGGCTGCCCGATCCGATCACCGCGATGGCATCGGGCTGGATGCGCGTGCGCCAGCGCGCGCGCCAGCGGCAGGTCGAGCTCCCGATCATCCTGTCGGACCACGCCGATTGGGACGAGCTGACCGCAACGATCCTGGAAATCGCCCCGCGCGAAGTATGGGTTACGCATGGCCGCGAAGACGCGTTGGTCCACTGGTGCGCCCAGCGCCAGATCAAGGCGCGCGCGCTCGACCTGCTGGGGTTCGAAGACGAGGACGACTGATCTTCTGCCTCCCCTCCCTGGAAGGGAGCGGTCGGGGGTGGGTCGGCCAGTGGGAAAGCGCCCCGTTTCCATACCACCCGCCCCACCCCCGCCCCTCCCTTCCAGGGAGGGAGAAACGCATTGCCGCCGCCCGCCCCGCCGGTTAGCCTTTACGCTTCCCCGGGCCGATCGCCCGCCAATCAAGGGCTATCCATGTCGCCTCGCCTGTTGCTGCCGTTGATCCTGCTCGTCCCCGCCTGCGCCGCGACCACGCCGCCGCAGGCCGTCACCGCCCAGCCCGCCGCTGCTCCCGGCGCTAATGCCGAGGACGCGCGGCTGCTCGCCTTCCTCGACAAGGCGTTCGACGAGGCGGTCGCGCTCAGCCCCGAAACGCTCACCAGCTTCGGCAGCAAGACCGGTTACGACAAGCTCGACGATTATACCTCGGCAGAGGGCGAACGCCGGATGGCGATGGCGGAGGCGACGCTCGCCGAAATGCGCCGCCAGTTCCGCCCCGAGGCACTGAGCGAAAGCGGACGGCTCAGCTACCGCCTGTTCGAGACCCAGGTCGAAAACCAGCGCCGCCAATATGCCTTTCGCGACTATAGCTTCCCGGTCTCGACCAATGGCAGCCCCGCCGGCTCGATCCCGGTCTTCCTGATCAACCAGCACAAGATCGCCAGCGTCGCCGACGCCGAGGCCTATATCGCGCGCATCGCCGAGACCGATCGCGTCATGCGCGAGGTGGCCGCGCATATGCGCATGCAGGCCGGCAAGGGGATCATCCCGCCCAAGATGGTGTTCGCCCCCGCGCGCGCCGATGCGCAAAAGGTCATCACCGGCGCGCCCTTCACCGCGGGCGAAGACAGCACGTTGCTGGCGGACTTCAAGAAGAAGGTCGCCGCGCTCGATGCCCCCGCCGCGACCAAGACCAAGCTGGTCGCCGATGCGAGCGCCGCGCTCACCGGCCCCTTCAAGAACGGCTTCGCGACGCTGTTCGCCGCGCTCGACGAGATCGAGCCGCAGGCCAAGGGCAATGACGGCGCGTGGAGCCTGCCCAATGGCGAGGCCTATTATGCCGCACGCCTCGCGCAGAACACCACCACCGCCATGAGCGCCGACGCGATCCACCAGGTCGGCCTCGCGCAGGTCGCGCGCATTCGTGCCGAGATGGAGGCGGTGAAGGACCGCGTCGGCTTCAAGGGCACGCTCGGCGAATTCTTCGAGGACGTCCGCAGCAATCCGCGCTTCAAATATGAGAATTCGGCTGCGGGTCGCGAAGTGTATCTGACCGACGCGCGCGCGGTGATCGCATCGATGATGGCCGCTGCGCCGCGCTATTTCCACACCCTGCCCAAGGCGGCGCTAGAAGTGCGCGCGGTCGAGGCTTGGCGGCAGGACACTGCCGCGGTCGCCTTCTACAACCGCCCCGCCCCCGACGGCTCGCGGCCGGGCATCTTCTACGTCAACCTCGCCGATATGGGCCAGGTGCAAAAGGTACAGACCGCAGGGATCGCGGTCCACGAAGGCGCGCCAGGGCATCATTTCCAGATCGCCCGGCAGCAGGAACTACCCGACATGCCCAAATTCCGCCGGCTCGGCGGGTACAGCGCCTATTCCGAAGGCTGGGGGCTGTATACCGAGCGGCTCGCCAAGGAGATGGGCGCGTATAGCGATCCCTATGACGAATTCGGCATGCTCTCGCTCCAGATGTGGCGCGCGATCCGACTGGTCACCGATACCGGCATGCATTCGAAGCGCTGGTCGCGCGAAAAGGCGATCGCCTATTTCCAAGAGAATTCGTCGCTGGCGCAGCGCGACATCGTCAAGGAGGTCGAGCGCTACATCAACAATCCGGGGCAGGCGACCAGCTACATGATCGGCCAGCTCAAGATCGCCGAACTGCGCGCGCGATCCGAACAGGCGCTTGGCAGCCGCTTCGACATCCGCGATTTCCACGAGGTGATCCTGGGCAACGGCGCGATGCCGCTGAACCTCCTCGAGGAGCAGGTCGACCGCTACATCGCCGCCAAGCGCGGCTAGAAATCGGTCCCCAGCGTCACGGCGAGGCCCGACCCCGGGGCGGCCTTGCCCACCACGCGCTGCCGCCAGTCGACCGATAGCCGCAACGATCGCCCCGCCACGGGCAGCGCGATCGTTGCGGTCGGTCCCAGATCGATGCGCTGGGCATCACGCTGCGCCCCGCCCCAGGCACCGGCACCGACGGTGACGCCCGGCAGGATCGGGCGGGTCAGCCGTAGCGCGCCATCGGCGAACCCCTCGATCATACCACCACGCGCCACCACGCCCGCCTGGCCATAGCCCTCGACGATCAGCCCCGCCGCAATCGGGGTCGGCCCCACCCCGCCCACCGCGAACACCGCCTGCCCATCGGCGGTGCCGTCGATCCCGAAGCGCTGTTCGGCGATCATCGCGACATTGGCGCCGACCGGACGCCATTCGATCCCCAGCGCCGCCTCGCTCCCGCTCCCCCGCAACGGGGTCGACACCCGCGCGGTGGCGGCGAGCGTTCGCGCATCGCCCAGCGCATAGCGCAGCCGCACCCCCGCCTGCGATCCACCCAGCTGCCCGGCATCGGACAAGGATCGCCCGCCGTCGCGCGCGATGAGCCAGGCGGTGCCGCTGAACCGCCCCTCCCCACGCGCGGCGGGCATAATCGACGGACGCGGTGACGGCGCCCAGCGTTCCTGACTGAAGGCCGCGCCGATGGACGCCGGCGGCGACGGCGAGGTCGCAAGCATGAGGTCCGGCGGAGTAGACAGCGGAGCTTCGGGTATCGGCTTTTCTATCGCGAGAACCGGGACAGGCCGCCTCACCGAAGCTACTATTTGCTCGACTACCGCCGCCCGCGCCCTCACCGGCATCGCCGCAGGTGAGGCCTGCGCCACCAGCGAAGGTGCCGCCAACTCAACCGCTTCGAGCAGCAGGAAAGACACCCGCAGCGCGATCCAGCCCCCCAGCACATAGCCGACGAACCACAACGGCCGCCCGGCACCGCTCACCCACCACCGCTTTCGGCAAGATCGGGAAAATGATGCCGCGTCTTGTCCCAGGTGAGCGCCTGTCCCCGCAGCAGCCCGATATAGCGAAACAACGCGCGCCGCGCCGCGAGCAGCGAGATCCAATTGCTCACGAACATCCGCGGTACCGAAAGGATTGCCTCCACCCAGCCATAGGCAGCCCCGACGAACGCCATCCGCATCGCGGTCCGCCACAGCAGCAATCCGCCATTGACCGCTAGCAGCCACCGCAGCGTCGGCGACAGCGGATCGGGCGCGGTGCCGAACCACCAATGCAGCGCAGCGCCAAGTGCCCATCCCACCAGCGCGGCATAAGCCGCCAGCAACAACAGCAGCGCGATCAGCGCGCGGCGGTCGCGCATCCGCATCCAGTGATCGCCCAGATCGAAGCGACGCCCCCAGCCGATCCGGTCCCATCCGGCAAGCGCGATCCCCGTCATCCACCGCGCCTTCTGGCGAACCGCAGCGTCGAGCCGCGCGGGGAAGTACGCGTGTACCGCAACCGGCGGACCGCCGCGGCGCTCGGCCACCCGAGCGAACACCGCACGACCGCCCAAGCCGGCAACCGTCAGCCCGAGTTCGTAATCCTCGACCAAGCTGGTGGCATCGAACGGCACCCCGCCGCGCAGTTGCGCGACCTTCGCCATCATCGATCGCGCGATCGCACAGCCGACGCCTGCCAGCGGCATCGCGGCACCGAGCGCCTGACGCACCAGCGCCTGCTTGGCGTGCAATTCGGTGAACTCATCGAGGTAGTGGCCGGATACGAAGCGCGAGCTGCGATCGACCAGCGGCGACACCGGGATCTGCACGATATCGGCCGCGGCCAGGAAATGCGCATAGACCTGCAACTCGCCGGCATGCACCACATCCTCGGCGTCGTGCAGCACGATCGCATCGACCATCCGGCCGTCGGACGCTTCGTCTTCGAGCATTGCGCGCCACACGACGTTGAGGCAGTGCGCCTTGGTGGTCGGCCCCGGCAGCTCGCCCACGACCAACCGGACGCGCGGGTCGCCGCGCGCGGCTGCCGTCACCGCATCGATGGTCGCGCGGTCATTGGGATAGGTACCGATATATATCCGGTAATCACCATGCCCGAACCGCGCCAGCGCGGTTCGAACCATCCCCCCGATCACCTCCGATTCGTCCCACGCAGCAACGAATACCGCGATCCGCGTCGGCGGCGGCCGAAGCATCGCGAGGCGCAGCGGAGTATCGCGGCGCAATCGAAGCGCGACCAGCCGAATACCGTAAAGCATGTCGACCAAAAGATCGTCGAGTCCGCCAATAGCGAATCCGATCGCGGCGAACAGCATCACTTCGTGCGTGACCGCGTCGAGCAGGCCCGTCACCAAATCCTGTCCTCCATCACCGCGTCACCCCCCGATTCGCGACGCATACTATCTTGTTTACTATATATTTACGCAACCAAGCTGGAGCGATTAACCACCATTTCGGACAAGACCTTACCCCGGTCGGCACGAAGCCGGCCGGGGTGGCCCATCCGTTGGACTGGCTACTTGCTTAGAAGTAGAACCCGCGGATAGTGTCGATCACGATGCCCCGGCGGTAATCGACGAGCACCACGTCGTTATAGTGGCGCACCCAGCGCTGGTTGCCGCGCACCTGCGGCAGGCGATAGCGCCACGGGTCGTTGATCCAGTAACGCTGGCCGTAAAAGGCCGGCGCGATCCGCGCACCCGCGCGGAACTGGTTGTAGCGGAACGGCGCGTTCCAGTTGCCGCGCGCATACAAGTTGCGGTTGGTGTTGCGATAGGCGCGCCAATCGTTGCGGCCATAAACGCGGTTGCGGTCACGAACGTCCTCGCGGACTTCCTGGCGTGCCTGCCGGACATCACGGCGTTCGCGGCGGACATCGCGGCCATCACCATAACGCTGTGCCTGACGCATTTCGCGGCGCTCTTCGCGCAGGTCCTGGCGGCTTTCGCGCACTTCGCGCTGCGATTGCGCGCTCGCGGGTACGGCGATCGCCGGCATGGCAACGGCTGCCATCAGCGCGGTCAATACAAACTTACGCATTTGCGATCCTCCTTCGATCTTCGTCTAAGGGCGATTCGGCGAACCGCCCCCGATGGAGATGCTTTTGCAGGAGTCGCGCTGAACGATGCGCGAACGCGTTTGTCAGCGAACTGAAAGCAAGCTTAGTTGGGGCCGCCCGGACCGCCACCGCCCGCGCCCGGCGCGCCAACGGTGCCGATGTTGCCGAACAGTTCCTGGAAGAAGCTCTTGTCGCGCCCCAGCGTCGGGGTCTTCTTCTTCAGCGGATCGATCGAGGCAACCTGCTCGATCCCCATCCGGTCGATGCTCGCGACATTCCCGGCTTCGTCGAAGCGGATGCGCAGCGTCGTCTGCTTGGCGGCTTCGGGGTTGTTGAACGCCAGGTTGCGGCTGTCGCGCGAGACATAATACCACTCGCCCTTGTCGAACTGTCCGGTCAGCGTCGGCTGGCCAAGCGTCTTGAGCACCGATTCGCGATTGTCGACGCCGGGTTGGACCGAGTTCACCAGATCGGGATCGATCACATAGCCCTGATGGCTGCGCAGCGGCGTACAGGCCGACAAAGCCACGCCGATCAACAGCAAGGGAAGGAAGACGCGGGTGCCGATCGGCGACATGGGGGGCAACATTCGTCGTGGCTCCTGAAACGCAAGCAAGCGATACTGCGCCAATGGATTGCATCGGCGGGCATTGCCCTCAATATGCCGGAGCGCCCGGCCAAACAAGGCCGCGCGCCGAACATGGACAAACCAGCCGATGGGCCTGCTGAACCGACTCTTCGGTCGCACCGAACCGCGCGAAGCCGCGACCTTGTACGATCAGGTGGTCGCAAGCGCGCGCGCCGAGCACTGGTACCTCGCCGGCGGCGTGCCCGACACCGTCGACGGGCGCTTCGACATGGTCGCCGCGGTGCTGGCGATGGTGCTGCTGCGGCTCGAGCAGGAACAGCAGGAAGCCGGTCAATTGAGCGCGTCGCTCGCCGAATGCTTCATCGACGACATGGACGGCCAGCTGCGCCAGATCGGGATCGGCGACATCACCGTCGGCAAGCATATCGGCAAGATGATGGGAATGCTCGGCGGGCGATTGGGGGCGTATCGCGACGGGCTGGCGGCGGGATCGCTCGACGCCGCGCTGGTGCGCAACCTGTACCGCGGCGAAGCCCCTGCCCCCGCAGCGCTGGCGCACACCGCCGAATCGCTGATGGCGCTGCGCAGCGCGCTCATCGGCACCTCGATCGACACGCTGCGCGCCGGACGGCTGCCATGACGCCCGAATTCTCCCGCCCGCACCGGCTCGACCAGATCGGCGCCGGCGAGAACCGGATCCATATCGAAGCCAGCGACACGGAGCGCGCGGCGCTCGCACGCCGGTTCGACCTGCAGGCGATCTACCGCCTCGTCGCCGACTATGCGCTCCGCCGCGACGCCGCCGGCGTCATCGTCGCCACCGGCACGCTCGAGGGCGCGGTGATCCAGTCGTGCATCGCGAGCGGCGAGCCGGTGCCCGCGGCAATCGCGGAGCGCTTCTCGATCCGCTTCCTCCCCGCCCCCCACGCCGACACCCCCGACGAAGTCGAGCTAGACTCCGATGATTGCGACACCGTGTTCTACACCGGCGGCGCGGTCGACCTGGGCGACGCCGCTGCCGAGACGCTGGCGCTCGCGCTCGATCCGTTCCCGCGGAGCCCCGCCGCCGAAATCGCACTGCGCGAAGCCGGCGTGCTGCGCGAGGAGGAGCTCCGCCCGGTCACCGGCCTGTCGGGCCTCGCCGACCTGCTGAAGAAGGGCTGAGGCCCGGCCTTCAGCGTTCGCGAGTTGCGGCGAACTTCACCGCAGGATAGCGTTCGGCGATGTAGTTCACCTCCCAGGCCGATTTCGCGAGGAACACCGGATTGTCGTCGCGATCCTTCGCCATCGACGTCCGGTTGAGCTCCATGAAGGTCTTGAGCTCGGCAGGATCGGCCGCCGACACCCAGCGCGCGGTGTCGAACGGTGCGGGCTCGAGCCCCGCCGCCACCTTATATTCGGCATCGAGCCGGCTCAGCAGCACTTCGAGCTGGAGCTGGCCCACAACACCGATGATCCAGTTCGATCCGATCTCGGGATAGAAGACCTGCGTCACCCCCTCCTCGGCCATGTCGTCGAGCGCCTTGCGAAGCTGCTTGGTCTTGGTGAAGTCCTTGAGCTGGACGCGGCGCAGGATTTCGGGCGCGAAATTGGGCAGGCCCGTGAAGCGCACCCCCGGCCTTTCGCTCAGCGTATCGCCGACGCGTAGCACGCCGTGGTTGGGAATGCCGATGATGTCGCCCGGATAGGCCTCGTCGGCCAGTTCGCGTTCGCGCGCGAAGAACAGGATCGGCGAATGGATCGCGATCGGCTTGCCATGCCCGCTCGGCGTCAGCTTCATGCCGCGCTTGAACACCCCCGAACACAGCCGCATGAACGCGATCCGGTCGCGGTGATTGGGGTCCATATTGGCCTGGACCTTGAAGATGAAGCCGGTGACTTCGCTGTCCGAGGGTTGCACCGGCGCGGGTTCGGCGGGCTGCGGGCGCGGACTGGGCGCGTGGCGCGCGATCGCGTCGATCAGCGAATCGACGCCGAATTCCTTGAGCGCCGATCCGAAATACACCGGGGTCAGGTCGCCCGCGCAATAGCGGTCGCCATCGAAATCGGCATAGCCCGCGACCGCCAGCTCGGCCTCCTCGCGCAGCCGATCGACGCCCTCGGGGCTGAGCGTATTCGCGAGATCGGGATCGTCGAGCCCGCGATATTGCTCGACCTTGCCCTGAAACTCGCGGCTGTCGCCTTCCGGCAACAACAGGCGATTGTCGACCAGGTCGAAAATCCCCTCGAACTGGCCGCCCATCCCGACCGGCCAGGTCATCGGGCACACGTCGAGCTGGAGCATGTCGGCGACTTCGTCGAGTAGCTCGAACGGCGGCCGGCCTTCGCGATCGACCTTGTTGACGAAGGTGATGATCGGCACGCTGCGCAGCCGGCAGACTTCGAACAATTTGCGCGTCTGCGGCTCGATGCCCTTGGCGGCGTCGATCACCATCACCGCCGAATCGACCGCGGTCAGCGTGCGATAGGTATCTTCGCTGAAATCCTCATGCCCCGGTGTGTCGAGCAGGTTGAAGGTGATCCCCTGCCGCTCGAAGGTCATCACCGACGAAGTGACCGAGATGCCGCGCTGCTGCTCGATCTTCATCCAGTCCGATCGCGCGCGGCGCGCCTGGCCGCGCGCCTTCACTTCGCCGGCGAGATGGATCGCGCCGCCGAACAGCAACAGCTTTTCGGTGAGCGTGGTCTTGCCCGCATCGGGATGCGAGATGATCGCGAAGGTACGGCGGTCTTGGGGGGTCAATTCTACTACTTTCGTCATGCCGGGCTCGATCCGGCATCCATGCGAGCCGGCGGCGGCGCGCATTGGGCTAGTGGCGTCGCATGGACCCCGGATCAAGTGCGGGGTGACGAATCCTGTTCCAGCGTCACCGCCATCGCTACCGCCCGCGTCTCCCCGGGGGCCAGCCGCATCAGGCCGGGCTTGCCCCAGATTTCGCCGGCAAAGCCTTGGGGATCGGCGATGCCGTGCCACGGCTCGACACAGACGAACGCCGCGCCGGGCCTGCTCCAGATGCCGAGCATCGGGGTGTCGGGGAAGTCGATCCGCAGTTGCGGGCCTTTAGCGGCACCATAGCGGACCGACTGGCTTTCGATCGATTCCCATACCAAGGCATCGACCGCGAACAGATTGTCGTTGAGCGCGAGCGTCCGCCCATCGATCGGCGCGTCGCGATCGGCGGGGCCGATCAGGCCGCCCGCCATGATCCGGCTAAGCCTGGCGGGCTCGTCGCGCTCGAAGACGATCCGGTGATCGGCGCGGGCTTGGCCATAGGGCAAAGGCCAGGCGAAGGCGGGGTGGAAGCCGATGCTGGCGGGCATGTCCCCCTGGCCGCGATTGGTGGCGGCCACGGTCGTCGTCAGCGTCGCGCCGGCGATCGCGTGGGTGACGTCGAGCGCGAAGGCGAAGGGATAGACCTGGCGGGTGGCTTCGCTGTCGGTGAGCCGCAGGGTGACGCTGGTGGCGTCTTGGGCGATCAGTTCGAAGAGTAGCTTTCGGGCGAGGCCGTGCTGCGGCAGCGCATATTCCTGGTCGCCGAGCCGGTAGGTGCCGCCGTTCAGCGCGCCGACGATCGGGAACAGGATCGGCGCATGGCCGGTCCAGAAGGCGGGGTCGGCATCGGTCATCAGTTCGTTACCCGCGGCATCACGCAGCTGGGTCAGTTCGGCGCCGAGCGGGTTGATGACGGCGGAGAGCTGGTCGGTAGCGATTGTAAACATCGGGAAATCCTATCCTCCCTCTCCCGCTGGCGGGAGTTCTGGGTCGTCCATGCTCCCAGCATGGACTAAACAGCACGGGGTGCTGTTTACCCCGAACTGGTTGCGCAGACTTGGTCTTGCTCCTTCAGCGAGGCCTAGTCGTAGCTGGGTGAGGGTGCAGCGGTCGCACTTGCGACCGCGCGGCGCGAGAGCGCCGCACCACCCTCATCCAACCTTCGCTAGGCCGCTTCGCGGCCAAGCTTCGGTATCCTTCTCCCGCCGGCGGGAGAAGGATCGGCGATTCGGGTCGGAAGGCTACAAAAGCTACACTACGTACCCCCCGGATTCGCCCCTTCCGCGGCATGAAACGCGATTCCGGTGGAAGGGAGGAGCGGGTTCATGCGGCGACCCTATCAAACCCGGCACTTGTAGGACAGCGCGCGAGGCTCACCCCCGCAGCACCGCCCCCAGCTTCGCCGCCGCAGCCACCACCTTGTCCGCCACCGCCTTCAGCTCGGCATCGGTGAAGCTCTTCTCCCCCGGCTGCAACGTCACCTCGACCGCCATCGAGCGTTCGACGCCCTCGTCGGTCGCGCGTTCGAACACGTCGAACACCCGCGCATCGACGATCGCCGCCTTGTCAGACCCCTTTATGGCGCGCACCAGATCCCCCGCCGCCAGCGTCGGCGACACGGTGAAGGCGAAATCGCGGGTCACCGCCTGCAATGCGGGCGGCGCGAACGCCGGGCGCATGAAGCCGCTCGCGCGCTTGGGGGGCAGCGCGTCGAGGAACAGTTCCACGGCAGCGACGTCGCCGGCGATGTCGAATGCCTTGAGCACGCCTGGATGCAGCATCCCGAAGCGCGCCAGCACCGTCTTCGGCCCCAGCCGCAGCGTTGCCGACTGGCCGGGGTGCCAGGCATCGCCCGCCTCGCCTCCTTCGGCCGTGCTCGGGACAGGCATCACCTGCAGATTCGCGACCGGCGCGCCTGCGGCTTCGAGCAACGCCAGCGCCTCGGCCTTGGCATCGAAGGCGTCGAAACGCTGCGGCTTGCCCGCCTGCCAGCCGCGCGGGGTGCGCTCCCCCGCCAACACCAGCGTCAGCGTCGCGCGCTCGTCGGGCGCGCCCGCCGCATCGGCGAGATAGCGCCGCCCGACCTCGAACAAGCGAACGCTGCTCGCGCCCCGGCTGAGGTTGCGCTGCACCGCCGACAACAGGCCGGGCAGCAGCGAGGGCCGCATGACCTTCATGTCCTCGCTGATCGGGTTGGCGAGCGTCCATGCGCCGCCGCCGAACACCGCCGCTTGCGTCTGCGGAATGAAGCTCCACGTCACCGCCTCGTGCAGCCCGCGCGCCGCTGCCGAGCGGCGCACCTTGCGCTCGATCTTTTGCTCAGGGGTAGCGGTGGGGCGCGCGACGCCGTCGGGGCGCGGCAGCGGCACCGAAGGGACGCTGTCGATTCCTTCGATCCGCACCACTTCCTCGACCAGATCGGCGGGGCCATCGACGTCGCGCCGCCAGCTCGGCGGCGTTACCTGCCAATCGTCGGTGACCGCGAAGCCCAGCCGCGCCAGAATGTCGCGCTGGCGCTCGGGCGCGACCGACAGGCCGCCCAGCCGCTGCGCCAGCGCCGGATCATAGGCGAAGCTAGGCATCGCCAGCGGGGGCTCGCCGGCGCGGGTGACGCCGCTGGCGGTGCCGCCGCACAGGTCGAGCACCATCGCACACGCGATCGCCAGCCCGTCATCAAGGAACGCCGGATCGACCCCGCGCTCGAACCGCCCGCGCGCGTCCGACGTCAGGTTGAGCTTCTGGCCGGTGCGTGCGATCGCTTGCGGCGTGAAATAGGCGCATTCGATCAGCACGTCGGTGGTAGTGTCGGACACCCCCGAATCCTCGCCGCCCATGATGCCGCCAATGTCGTGGACCTGCGCGTCGTCGGCGATCACCGTCATCGCATCGCCCAGCGCATAGGTCTTGCCGTTGAGCGCGAGCACCTGCTCGCCCGCCACGGCGCGCCGCGCGACCAGGGCACCCGACACTTTGGCGCGGTCATAGACGTGCAGCGGCCGGCCGAGATCGATCATCACATAGTTGGTGATGTCGACCAGCGCCGAGATCGGCTTCTGCCCGATCGCCTTGAGCCGGCGCTGCATCCAATCGGGCGCGGGGCGGTTGACGACCCCCGCCACCGATTGCGCGTAGAAAGCAGGGCAACCCTCGGTATCGTCGGTGCGGACATCGGGGCCGGCGCCGCTGGTCGCGGGCGTGGGCACCGCGAGCGGCTTGAGCGTCCCCAGCCCCGCCGCCGCCAGATCGCGCGCGATCCCGCGCACCCCCATGCAATCCTGGCGGTTGGGGGTAATCGACACGTCGATCACCGGATCGTCGATCCCGGCATAATCGGGGAACGACATGCCCACCGGCGCATCGGCGGGCAGTTCGATGATCCCGTCATGATCGTCGCCAAGCTCGAGCTCGCGCGACGAACACATCATGCCGTTCGATTCGACCCCGCGGATCGCCGAGACCTTGAGCTGCATGCCGTTCGAGGGCACCACCGCGCCGGGCAGCCCGAGCACGCCGATCATCCCCGCGCGGGCGTTGGGGGCACCGCACACCACCTGCAGCGGCGTACCGTCGCCGGTATCGACCGACAGCACCTGCAACTTGTCGGCCTGCGGATGCCGCTCGGCGGTGAGCACGCGCGCGATGCGGAACGCCGCCAGCGCCTTGCCGGGATTCTCCACGCCTTCGACCTCGAGGCCGATACGCGTGAGCGTGACCAGGATCGTGTCGAGCGAGGCATCGGTATCGAGATGCTCGCGCAGCCAGCTGAGGGTGAACTTCATGCGCCGACTCCCCCGGCAATCGTGGGCACGTCGAGCGCACCGAACCCGTAATGTTTCAGCCAGCGCAGATCGCCGTCGAAGAACGCGCGCAGGTCATCCATGCCGTATTTGAGCATCGCGAGCCGATCGACCCCGGTGCCAAAGGCAAAGCCCTGCCATTCGTCGGGATCGAGCCCGCACGCGGCGATCACCTTGGGATGCACCATCCCGCTGCCCAGCACTTCCATCCAGCCGCCATTGGCGTCGTCGCCCGATCCGCCGATCACGCGCTTGCCCTCCTCGATCGTGTAGCCGACATCGACCTCGGCCGAGGGTTCGGTGAAGGGGAAATAGCTGGCGCGCAGCCGCAGCACGATGTCGTCGCGCTCGAAGAACGCCTTGAGGAAGGTCTCGAGCGTCCATTTCAGATGGCCGAGCGTGATGCCGCGATCGATCACCAGCCCCTCGATCTGGTGGAACATCGGGGTGTGCGTCGCATCGCTGTCGCTGCGATAGACGCGGCCGGGCGCGATGATCCGGATCGGCGGCTTTTGCTGCAGCATCGTGCGGATCTGCACCGGCGAGGTATGCGTGCGCAGCAGCATCCGCTGGGCGCCCCCCTCGCTGTCATCGTCGGGGAAATAGAAGGTATCGTGCATCGCGCGCGCCGGGTGCGTCTCGGCGATGTTGAGCGCGGTGAAATTATGCCAATCGTCTTCGATCTCCGGCCCGGTCGCGACCGCGAAGCCCAGATCGGCGAAGATTTCGGCGAGCTCGTCCATCACCTGGCTGACCGGATGCACGCTGCCGGGCGCGAGCGCATTGGCGGGCAGCGTCATGTCGAGCGTCTCGCTCGCCAGCCGGGCATCGAGCGCGGCGCGTTCGAGCGCGGCCTTGCGATCGGCGATCGCGCCGGTCACCGCCTCGCGCAGCGCCTGGATGCGCGGGCCGGCGGTCTGGCGCTCGTCGGGCGACATGCCGCCCAGCGTCTTGAGCAACGCGGTGACATTGCCCTGCTTGCCCAGCGCCGCGACGCGAACGCCCTCGATCGCATCGAGGGTATCGGCGGCGGCGATCGCGCTCAGCAGGTCGGATCGCAATTGGTCGAGGTCGGTGGTCATGGCTTTCCGTTCACTATGCGTAAGGGCTCGAACCGCAGACGGGCGCGCAGGTCAAGCATTTGCGTCGATCAGATGCGGCTGCCGAGCAGCGCCGCGCCGAAGCCGATGAACAGCGCGCCGGTCACGCGGTTGAACAGCCGCTGGCGGTTGGCGGGCGCCAGCCAGCGCGCCAGCGAACGCCCGCCGGTGGCATAGACGCCGAACCAAAAGGCCTCGATCACCATGAAGGTCGCGACCAGCACGCCGAGCTGCGGCACGAACGGGCGACCGACATCGATGAATTGCGGCAGCAGCGCCGCGGCGAAGACGATCAGCTTGGGGTTCGACAGCCCGGTGCCCAGGCCGGTGGCGTAGAGCACGCGCAGCGATCGGCGCGCGACAGGCACCGCCGCGCCCTCGCCCCCGCCCATCGGCGCGCGCCATGCCTTGATGCCGAGCCACAGCAGATAGGCGACCCCGGCATAGCGCAGCGCATCGTACAGTCCCGGCGATGCCTTGAGCAGCGCGCCCAGCCCCAGCGCCGATGCGACCAGGTAGATCAGGTTCGCGGTCATCAGCCCCGCCATCGACGCGAGCGCGCGGCGCGGGCCGTGCTGGATGCTCTGGACCATGACGTGGAGCATGTTGGGCCCCGGCGTCGCCGAGATCACGAAGACCGCGGTAACGTAGAGCCACCAGGTGTGAAGTGCCATCTGCTTGCCTCCGTTGCGCTTCGATCCAGTCACTCACCTTATCCTCCCCCGCCAGGGGGAGGTGGCACGCGAAGCGTGACGGAGGGGGCGGTAAGCAGCCACCCCGCTCCTGGGATTCCTCCCCCTCCGACGCCTTCGGCGCCACCTCCCCCTGGCGGGGGAGGACAGGAAACGAAAAAGGGCGCCGGTGGCAAACCACCGACGCCCCAAATCACGTACTGCTGCAAACCGCTTAGGCGGCCTGGGGCAGTGCCGCCTTCGCCTGCGCGATGATCGCGCTGAACGCTGCTTGCTCGTGCATCGCGATGTCGGCCAGGACCTTGCGGTCGAGTTCGACGCCCGCGAGCTTCAGCCCGTGCATGAACTGCGAATAGGTCAGGCCCTCGGCGCGGACGCCGGCGTTGATACGCTGGATCCACAGGCCGCGGAACGTGCGCTTCTTAACCTTGCGGTCGCGATACGCATACTGGCCGGCCTTTTCGACTGCCTGGCGGGCGATGCGGATCGTGTTCTTGCGACGGCCATAATAGCCCTTCGCCTGATCGAGAATCCGCTTGTGCTTCGAACGGGTGGTAACCCCGCGCTTTACTCTTGCCATCTATCGGGCTCCCTTACTTCAGGCCGTACGGCGCCCACAGGCGCACGTGACCGGCATCCGAATCAGAGACGACCGAGGTCCCGCGATTCTGGCGAATATATTTCGAATTGTGGCTCATCAGACGGTGGCGCTTACCAGCGACGCCGTGCTTGATCTTGCCGGTAGCGGTGAACTTGAAGCGCTTCTTCACACCGCTCTTGGTCTTCATCTTGGGCATTTTCGTCTCCTTGGGTCGACGATCGCGAATCGCCATGGCAGCCCACACTGGCCAGGCGGTTCCTTCGAATTGATCGCGGAAGCGCGAGCGGTTAGCTCAAGGTGCGGGCGAATGCAACGTCAGTGTTGGTGGCCGCGGCACCCCAGCGCATCGAGAATGTCGTCGATCCGCGCCGGATCGCCCGCCGCGATCACCTCGCCGACCGACCCTTTGTGCAGCGGATCGCCCGCCCAGTCGCACATCCGCCCGCCCGCACCCTCGACCACCGGCACCAAGGCGGCGAAGTCGTGCAGTTTCAGCCCCGCCTCGACCACCACGTCGAGATGCCCCGAGGCCAGGCAGCCATAATTATAACAGTCGCCGCCCAGCACCGTGCTCTGCGTTTCCGACTCGAGATGCTCGAACGCGTGCAACTGGCCGTCGTCGAACAGCGCGGGCGATGTCGTCGCAAGCAGGGCGTGCGCCAGTTCGCGACACACCCGCGTCTTTGCAGCGATGCCATTGAGCGTCGTTTCGCGCCCGACGACGCCGACCCAGCGCTCGTGGATGATCGGCTGGTCGATCACGCCGAGCACCGGCCAATCGTCGACCAGCAAGGCGATCAGCGTCCCGAAGATCGGCCGCCCCGAGATGAAGGCGCGCGTACCGTCGATCGGATCGAGCACCCAGGTCCGGTTGCTGCTGCCCGGTCGCGCCTCCTCCTCCTCGCCGACGATCGCGTCCATCGGCCGTTCGGCGATGATCAGGCGGCGCATCGCCGCCTCGGCCGCCTTGTCGGCCAGCGTCACCGGCGAGGCGTCGTCCTTGACCTCCAGCCCGTACGCAGCGCGGTAAAAGGGGCGGATCGCCGCGCCCGCGGCATCGGCGAGGCGGCCCGCGAGATCGATATCGGCTTGGGATATTGGGGGGGATATTGGCATCGCCTCCCCCTAGTGCGCGCACCCGGCCAAGGCCAGCCGATCGCGCGATAATTCAGACTCGCGCCTGTCACATCGCGATGCCATGACAACCGCCATGCGCCTCGCTTTCGCTACTGCAGCCCTGTCCTGCCTCGCCGCTCCCGCCGCCGCGCAGCTCCGCCCCGTCGCCGATCAGCCGGCCTCGGCCGATGCCGCGCAGGCGGGGGTCGACGTCCTGTTCGTCAACGGCGGCAACGCGGCCGCCGACCCGCAACCGCCCGAGACGATCGAGGTCACCGCCGCCGACGGTACGCGCCTGCGGCTCCAGCGCGACCAGGTGGCGGTGCCCTTCGTCGCGGCGGGCGGCTTCACCCGGCTGCGCTACCGCCCCGCCCCCCGCGAGCTCGCCGAAGCGGCGCCGGTCACCACGGCGCAACAGGACGAGGTCGAAGCATCGCGCGAGACCGTCACGCTAGGATCGACGGGCACCGGATCAGCGATCCTCGACCGCTTTTCCCCCTATCGGCCGGTCTATGGCGCGTTCGGCGCGGGCGATTCGGGTGCCAAGCTGCAGCTGAGCTTCGCGTTCCAGCCGTTCGAGACCAACGGCGCGCTCAACGGGCTGCGGCTCGCCTGGACGCAGACGATGTTCTGGCGGATCGACCTGCCCTCGGGCCCGTTCCGATCGACCAACTACAGCCCCGAAATCTTCTACGAAGTGCCGCTGGCGCAGGATACAGTCGCCGCGGTCGGCTATGCGCATGATTCGAACGGGCGCGGCGCGGTCGGCTCGATCGACGTCAACCGAATCTATGCCCGCGTCGCGCATCGCTTCGACCTTGGCGACCGCTGGTATGCCGAAGTCGCACCCCAAGCGTGGTTCTATGTCGGTGCACGCGGGACGAGCCGCGATCTCGACCGCTATTGGGGTTACACCGCGCTGGGCGCCAGCATCGGCCAGGTCGACGGAATGAAACTTTCGCTCACCGCGCGCGGCAATCCCGGCACGGGCAAGGGCGCCGCCGAATTATACGCCTCCTATCCGCTGGCGCGGGTCGGCGGGGGCCTGGGCATCTATCTGTTCGGACAGGGCTTTACCGGCTTTGGCGAAGCGCTCGACGATTATCGCCTCCGCGACACCCATGCCCGGCTCGGAATCGCGCTCACCCGCTGATCGACTTGTGCGCCGGCGCGCGCTAGCCTTTGCTTCGACATCCAGGAGAACCATCATGCGCGCAGCCTCGATCCTTGCCGTCCTTGCCCTCACGCTCGCCATGCCGGCCTCGGCTGCGCTCGCCCCCGGCGCCCGCGCCCCCGATTTCGCGACCAAGGGCGCGATGGCGGGCAAGGTCTTCAACCTGCGGCTGTCGCAGCAGCTCAAGCGCGGGCCGGTGGTGCTATATTTCTTCCCCGCAGCCTTCACCTCGGGCTGCAATGCCGAGGCCAAGGCGTTCGCCGACGCGGTCGTCGATTTCAAGGCGGCGGGCGCAACGGTGATCGGCATGTCGGCCGACGCCGTGCCGCAGCTGCAGAAATTCTCGACCGAGTTGTGTGCGGGCAAGTTCGCGGTCGCCACCGCGACGCCGGCGATGCTCAAGGGCTATGACGTCGAACTCAAGCGCCCCGGCGGCGCGGCGATCAGCAACCGCACCAGCTATGTCATCGGCCAAGACGGTCGAATCGCCTTTGCGCACAGCGACATGAGCCCGGTCGATCATGTCCGCACCACTTTGGCTGCAGTGCGCAAGCTCAAGGCCGCGCGCTAGGCAATATTGCCCTATGTCTGGGGGGTTGCTTAGGCAATATTAGTACAATGCCGGTATCGCCCGATGACCGAAAGGTCGTCATTGGCCGTCGGCATTTGGCCAACTGACGAGGGACCCCGAACGAATGCCGCCGGCATCCGCCCAACGAAGCGACGCGATATCGGCCGGTGCTCGCGAAGTGTTCGACCGCGTCGGGACGTTTTTGTCCGATCAGCGTCTCGACCCGACGCCGCTGAACTACGCCTTCGCGTATCACGTCGTCACCGATCCGCAGGGCGTGCTTGCCGGCGCGGTCGCGTCGCTCACCGATGGCGGGGTGCGGCTCACGCAACGCGACATCGAATCGTTGGGGGTGGAGATCAGCGCCGAGCGGGTCGCGCCGGCCAATGCCGCAGCCCGCGATCCCGCGGCGCTGGCGGCGCAAACCGAAACCCAGGTCGCGGGGTTCATCGATATCGTCGAGACGGTGCAGAGCGAGGCACGCGATTTCGGACGCGACCTGGCCGCCAGCGTGGATGCGATCGGGCGATCGGCTGACGGCGAAACGATCGGGTTCCTCGACGATGTGAACCAGATCACCGCGACGATGATCGGTCGCGTCCACGCCGCCGAACGCCGGCTCGATCATGCGCACAAGGAGACGCAGGAGTTGCGGCGGATGCTCGAACAGGCGCGCGGCGATGCGCTGCGCGATCCGCTGACCGGGCTGCCCAACCGCCGCGCGTTCGAAGCCGCGTTCGCGCAGGCGCTCGCCGAGGGTCGCAGCGCCTGCATCGCGATTTGCGACGTCGATCATTTCAAGACGGTCAATGATCGCTTCGGCCATGCCGTCGGCGACCGGGTGCTGCGCGCGATCGGCCAGACGCTCGAACAGACGTGCAGCGGCCATCTGGTCGCGCGCTATGGCGGCGAGGAATTCGCGTTGCTCTTTTACGGGCCGCTGGACGACGGGATCGCGACGGTCGATGCCGCCCGTCTCGAGGTGGCGCGAAAGCGCTATCGCCTGCGCGAATCCGACGCGCCTTTGGGCGAGATAACGATCTCGGCGGGGGTAACGCCGCTGACGCGCGACGACCGCGCCGCCGACGCGTTCCAGCGCGCCGACCGCTTGCTATACGCTGCCAAGGACGCCGGGCGGAATCAGGTGTTGACGGATAGCAATCTTCGCGACTGATTGGTCAATTACACCGGCGAATATCGTTGGCAATTCCCAACTCCCCACGGACGCGCCCCGATTTCGGCGGTTTTCTGCCATTCGCGTGAATTGGCACGCGCCGTGCAAAGCTCTGGGCATCGGCAGCCGGATGGTCCGGACAAGCCGAAATCAGGGAGTTTTCACCATGTCGCTTCGTTTCGAAACCATCCAGCGCTCGGCCATCTCGTTCGTCGGGGCCGTCCTGTTCACCGCGATGCTGGTCGCAGCATCGGCACCCTCGGTCACGATCGTTTGAGCGTGACCGTGCCCGAGTATCGCTTCGCGCGCCGGTAGGCCCATCAGGGCCGCCGGCGCCGCAGGCGCCAAGGAACGACGCTCCCGCTCACCGGTTGACCCCCTCGAAACCGAGGAGTTCGACGATGAGCGACACGATCCCGATGATCCACGAAGACGCGCTGCCAGGCCATGAAAGCGCGCTCGAACCCAAGCCGCAATGGGAACCGCGCTACCCCGGATCGGGCCGGCTTTCGGGCAAGGTCGCGATCATCACCGGCGCCGACAGCGGCATCGGCCGCGCGGTGGCCGCGCTCTATGCGCGCGAAGGCGCCGATATCGCGATCCTGTATCTGAACGAACATGACGATGCCGAGGAAACCGCGCGCATCGTCCGCCACGAAGGCCGCCGCGCGCTGACGATCGCGGGGGACGTCGGCGACAAGGCATTTTGCGAGGAAGCCGTCGCGCGCGTCGCCTCGACCTTCGATCGCATCGACATCCTGGTGAACAATGCCGGCGAGCAGCATCCCGACAAGGATATCGTCGACATCACCGAGCAGCAGCTTCGCCGCACCTTCCAGACCAACATCTTCGGGATGTTCTTCATGGTCCAGGCGGCGCGCCCGCATCTACAGGCGGGCGCGGCGATCGTGAACTGCACGTCGGTGACGATGTACAATGGCGCGAAGGACCTGCTCGACTATTCGGCGACCAAGGGCGCGATCACCGCCTTCACGCGCAGCCTGTCCGAGAATCTGATCGGCGACGGCATCCGCGTCAACGCGGTGGCACCGGGGCCGATCTGGACCCCGCTCAACCCGTTCGGCGGTGCCGATCCGGAAAAGCTCGAGACCTTCGGCGAGAAGACGCCGATCGGTCGCCCCGGCCAGCCCAACGAAGTCGCGCCGAGCTTCCTGTTTTTGGCGTGCGAGGATTCGAGCTATATGTCGGGGCAGGTGCTCCATCCCAATGGGGGGATGATCGTCAACGGCTGAGCGATGCCCCTTACGCCGCGGCGGGGACGGCCTTGCCTACCAGGCCGGTGGGCTGGGCCTCGCCGCGCGAATAGGTGCCGGTCAGCAGCCCCGCCGCAAGCACGCGCCCGCGCATTGCTTTCAGCATCGCGCCCCGATTGGGGTTTTCCTTGAGATCAGGCCCCTCGGCCAGCGCGAAGAGCTGGAAGGCGTAATGGTGGACGCCGTGGCCGGTGGGCGGGTCGGGCGGCAGCCAGCCTTCAGCGAAATAGCTGTTGCGCCCGACATCGCTGCCATCGGCAGCATCGCGCCGCTTGTCGGCGACGATCGCGCCTTCCTTGAGCTCGCCATCGCCCGCGGGCAGATCCCACACCACGGCGTGGACCAGCGGCGACGGGGTCGGCGCATCGGCATCCTCGACCAGCAGCGCCAGCCGCACCGCCCCCTCGGGCACGTCGGTCCAGAACAACGGCGGCGACACGCCTTCGCCATCGGCGGTGAAGCGCTCGGGCAGCCGCGCGCCATTGGCGAAGGCGGGGCTTGCTAGGCGGATCGATTCGAAGCTGCCGAGTTCGGCGTGCGCGATCGCCAGCTTGTCCTGGCCCGCGCGCAGGCCGCTCAGCGCCTTGCCGAGCCAGCGGGGAACATGTTCGAGCATCGCCCTTCCCTCCTTACAGGTCGAGTTTCTCGTAATCGGCGTGCGGGCTGACGACTTCCATCCGCTCGGCGAGCAGCGGGCGAAAGCTCGGGCGGCTCTTCATGCCGACATACCAGCGCTTGGTCTGTTCGTGGCTCTTCCAGTCGATCCCGCCCAGATAATCGGCGATCGAAATCTGCGCCGCCGCCGCCAGATCGGCGAGGCTGATCGTCGATCCGGCGATCCATTTGCGATGGTCGAGCAGGTAATCGATGTAATCGAGGTGCGACACCGCGGCCTTCATCGCCTCGCGCAGCCGCCCGGCATCGGGCGATTCGCGCAGCACCAGCCGCTTTTCCATCCGCTCCTTGAGCAGGGGCGCGGTGATGTCGCGATAGAATTGGGTGTCGAACCAGGTCACCAGCCGGCGAATTTCGGCACGGTCGGCGGCGGTGCCGTTGATCATCGCGCTCTTTTCGACGGTTTCCTCGAAATATTCGCAGATCGCCATCGAATCGATCATCGGTCGGCCCGGGCGCTCGTTGTGCACCATCACCGGGGTCTGCCCGGCGGGGTTCATGTCGAGAAACTCGTCGCGCCTCAGCCAGGGCGATTCGCGCACCGGGTCATAGCCTACGCCCTTTTCGGCCAGCAGGAGGCGCACCTTGCGCGAGAAGGGACACAAGGGGAATTGGTAGAGTTGCCACATGTCCCCGGTGTTAGGAGCGCGAAGCGTCGGGTGGAAGGGCTAGATACGAATGGAACGCGAATGACGATCCTGTGGCTGGCGGCCGCCGTCGCGGTGGTGATGTTGTCGCGCCATCGAATAGCCAATGCCTGCGCATTGGTGTTGGCGATGGTCGCCGGCACCACCTTTCCCGATGTCGACTTCTTCCTGCCGCTCGATCACCGCAGCGGGCTGACGCACAGCATTCTACCGTTGCTGCTGCTCGCCTATCATCCGCGGCTGCGCGGGGTGGTCGCGGGGCTGGCGATCGGCATCGGCCTTCATCTTGCCGCCGATTGCTTCCCCAACGGCATGCGCGGCTATGCGACGATCAAGCTGCCGTTTGCCGGGTCGATCGGCAGCAGCGCTTCTTATCTGTGGCTTGGGCTGAATGCGCTGGCGGCGCTCGGCATCGGCGCGGCGATCGCGGCACACCTCTTCGATCGACTCATGCTCGCGGTGACCGCGATCGCGGTAGCAGGCATTGCGGTCGCCTATCTGGCGGTCACCGACGGCGGCTGGCCGCCGCTGGCACTGTTCGCGGCGGCGGGGTGGCTGACCCACCGCCGCCGCGTTGCCGCCTGAGGGTTATTCCGCCGCCACCAGTTCGGGCGCACTGCGATCGTCGATCGGCACTGCCAGCCGATCGAGCATTTCCTTCGGCACCACCTGCCAGAAATGCCCGCGCACCCGGTCCCAATCGTCGAGCAGCCCGCCCGACCATTTGCTGTCGGTGGCATCGTGATGCGCGGCGATCAGGTCGCGCAACACGCCCTCCCAATGCGCCGATGACAGGCGGTTCCACACGATGCTCTCGGGATTGGCGCGCTCGGCGAAGCGGTCTTCAGGGTCGTAGATGAACGCCATTCCCCCGGTCATGCCCGCACCGAAATTATGCCCGACCTTGCCGAGCACCACCGCGATGCCGCCGGTCATGTATTCGCAGCCATTCGCGCCGCAGCCCTCGACCACCACTTCGGCGCCCGAATTGCGCACCGCGAAGCGCTCGCCCGCCTGCCCCGCCGCGAGCAGGCGGCCGCTGGTCGCACCGTACAGCACGGTGTTTCCCAGGATCGTGTTGTCCTGCGACAGCAGCGGCGACGACACCATCGGCCGCACCACGATCCGCCCCCCCGACAGCCCCTTGCCGACATAGTCGTTGGCATCGCCGAACACTTCGAGCGTCACGCCCTTGCACAGGAACGCGCCGAGCGACTGGCCCGCGCTGCCGCGCAGCCGGACATGGACATGCCCGTCAGCGAGCTTCGACATGCCGAAGGTGCGCGTGATCTCGCTCGACAGCCGGGTGCCGACCGCACGGTGGGTGTTGCGCACCGAATAGGTCAACTGCATCTTCTCGCCGCGCGAGAACACCGCGGCGGCGTCCTTGATCATCTGCGCATCGAGGCTGTCGGGCACCGCGTTGCGGAAGGTACTGAGGCTGAAGCGCCGCTCGGCATCGGTAGCGTCGACCTTGGCCAGGATCGGGTTGAGGTCGAGATCGTCGAGATGCTCGGCCCCGCGGCTCACCTGGCGCAGGAATTCGGTGCGCCCGACCAGATCGTTGAGCGTCTTCACCCCCAGCCGCGCGAGGATTTCGCGCACTTCCTCGGCGATGAAGGTCATCAGGTTGATGACCTTTTCGGGCGTGCCGGTGAACTTGGCGCGCATCTTTTCATCCTGCGTGCACACGCCGACGGGGCAGGTGTTCGAATGGCATTGGCGCACCATGATGCAGCCCATCGCCACCAGGCTCAATGTACCGATGCCGAATTCCTCGGCCCCCAGGATCGCCGCGATCACGATGTCGCGCCCGGTCTTGAGCCCGCCATCGGTGCGCAGCGTCACCCGCCCGCGCAAGCCGTTGAGCGTCAGCGTCTGGTTGACCTCGGAAAGCCCCATTTCCCACGGCGTGCCGGCATATTTGATGCTGGTCTGCGGGGACGCGCCGGTGCCGCCGACATGGCCGGAGATCAGGATGACGTCGGCATGCGCCTTGGCCACCCCCGCCGCGACGGTGCCGATTCCAGCAGACGACACCAGCTTCACGCAAACCCGCGCACGCGGATTGATCTGCTTGAGATCATAGATCAGCTGCGCCAGATCCTCGATCGAATAGATGTCGTGGTGCGGCGGCGGGCTGATCAGCGTGACGCCGGGCGTCGCGTGGCGAAGCTTGGCGATGAACTCGGTCACCTTGAAGCCGGGCAATTGCCCGCCCTCGCCGGGCTTGGCACCCTGCGCCACCTTGATCTCGATCTCGTCGCAGGCGTTGAGATATTCGGCGGTCACGCCGAAGCGCCCGCTGGCGATCTGCTTAACCCCCGAATTGGCGTTGTCGCCATTGGCATAGGGGGTGTAGCGCAGCTTGTCCTCGCCGCCCTCGCCCGACACCGCCTTGGCGCCGATGCGGTTCATCGCGATCGCCAGCGTCTCGTGCGCCTCGGGGCTGAGCGCGCCCAACGACATGCCCGGCGTGACGAAGCGCTTGCGGATCTCGGTGATCGCCTCGACCTGCTCGATCGCGATTCCCTCGCGCGGGAAATTGAACTCGAGCAGGTCGCGCAGATACACCGGCGGCAAATCGCGCACCCCGCGCGAAAACTGCATATAGGTCGAGAAGCTGTCATTGCCGACCGCGGTCTGCAGCAGGTGCATCAGCTGCGCCGAATAGGCATGCGTCTCGCCCGAATGGCGCTGGCGATAGAAGCCGCCGATCGGCAGCGTCGTCACCGCGCGATCGAACGCCGCTTCGTGCCGCTCGGTCGCGTTGACGTAGAGCGAGGCATAGCCCTCGCCCGAGATCTTGGCGGGCATGCCGGGGAACAGATCGGCGACCAGCGCGCGGCTCAAGCCTACCGCTTCGAAATTATAGCCGCCGCGATAGCTGGAGATCACCGCGATCCCCATCTTCGACATGATCTTGAGCAGACCCTCGTCGATCGCGGTGCGATGCCGCGCCAGGCACTGGTCGAGCGACAGGTCGCCGAACAGCCCGCGCGCCTGGCGGTCGGCGATCGCGGCTTCGGTGAGATAGGCGTTCACCGTCGTCGCGCCGACACCGATCAGCACCGCATAATAATGCGTGTCGAGGCATTCGGACACGCGGACGTTGACGCTGGCATAGGAGCGCAAGCCCCGCCGGACGAGATGCGTATGCACCGCCGCGGTCGCGAGCACGCCGGGGATCGCGACGCGATCCTCGCACACCGCCTCGTCGGTCAGGAACAATTCGGTCTTGCCCTCGCGCACCGCCTGTTCGGCCTGCGCGCGGATGCTCGCGATCGCGGTGCGCAGCGAATCGGGGCCGCTGGCGGGCGAGAAGGTGCAGTCGATCGTCGCCGACAGCCCGCCGAAATGCGCCTTCAGCCGATCCCATTCGGCGCAGGTGAGCACCGGCGATTCGAGCACCAGCACGCGCCCGCGCGCCGCCTCGACATCGAGGATGTTGGCGAGATTGCCGAACCGCGTCTTGAGCGACATCACATAGCGTTCGCGCAACGGATCGATCGGCGGGTTGGTGACCTGGCTGAAATTCTGGCGGAAGAAATGGCTGATCAGGCGCGGCTTGTCGCTGATCACCGCGAGCGGGGTATCGTCGCCCATCGAGCCGATCGCTTCCTTGCTCATCTCGACCATCGGCGCGAGGATGAGCTCCATGTCCTCGAGCGTCTGGCCCGCTGCGACCTGCCGCCGTGCCAGCTCGGCGCGATCATAGCGGCAGGCGCTGGCGGGAACGTCGGGCAGGTCTTCGATCGAGAGATAGCCGCCGATCATCTCGGCATAATCATGCTCGGCGGCGATCCGGTCCTTGATCTCGCGATCGTGGAACAGCACGCCGGCGTCGAGGTCGACCGCGATCATCTCGCCCGGCCCGAGCCTGCCCTTTTCGAGCACCGAGGATTCGGGCACCGGCACCATCCCGGTCTCCGATCCGACGATCAGCAACCCGTCCGAGGTGCGCGTGTAGCGCAAAGGTCGCAGCGCGTTGCGGTCGAGCCCCGCCACCGCCCAGCGCCCGTCGGTCATCGCGAGCGCGGCGGGGCCGTCCCACGGCTCCATCACGCTTGCGAGATACGAATACATATCGGCATGCGCGGTCGGCAGGTCGCTGCGGCCCTGCCAGGCCTCGGGCACCAGCATCAGCTTGGCGGTGGGCGCGTCGCGGCCCGAGCGGCAGATCGCCTCGAACGTCGCATCGAGCGCGGCGGTGTCCGACGCGCCCGCGGGGATCACCGGCTTGATGTCTTCCGAATGCTCGCCGAACGCGATGCTCGCCATCTTGATCTCGTGGCTGAGCATCCAGTTCTTGTTGCCGCGGATCGTGTTGATCTCGCCATTGTGCGCCAGGCAGCGGAAGGGCTGCGCCAGCCACCATTGCGGGAAGGTGTTGGTCGAATACCGCTGATGGAAGATCGCGACGCGGCTTTCGAAGCGTTCGTCGAGCAGGTCGGGGTAGAAGAGCGACAGGCTCTCGGCGAGGAACAGCCCCTTGTAGATGATCGAGCGGCAGCTGAGCGAGCAGATGTAGAAGCCGCTGATCTGCGCGGCGATCACCTGCCGTTCGATCCGCCGGCGGACCAGATACAGGTTCTTCTCGAACTCCGCGGCGTCAGCCTCGTCTGGCATCGGGCCGGCGATCATGATCTGCTCGATCTCGGGCCGGGTCGCCTGCGCCTTCATGCCGATCACCGACACGTCGACGGGCACCTGCCGCCAGCCATAGATGGTGTAGCCGGCATCGATGATGACGCTCTCGACGATCGTGCGGCAGGTTTCCTGTGCGCCGAGATCGGTTCGCGGGAGGAAGATCATGCCGACCGCGAGCCGGTTGGGCCGGACCTTGTGCCCCGAGGCGACGACGGCATCGTCGAAAAAGCGCAGCGGCAGATCGACATGCACGCCCGCGCCGTCGCCGGTCATGCCATCGGCATCGACTGCGCCGCGATGCCACACCGCTTTCAGCGCATCGATCGCCGACTGGACGACGCGGCGCGACGGCTTGCCATCGGTGGCGGCGACGAGCCCGACGCCGCAGGCATCGCCCTCAAATTCAGGGCGATACATGCCTTCGGCAGCGAGGCGAGCGCGTTGGTCGATCATCGTTTCGGCTCTTCATTAGCTATGAACTGGTTTCCGATTGCGCCTACCTTGGTATGCAAACGGGATCTGTATGGCTCGAATGATTGGGCAAAGGCCGCCGGAACGCCGCTCATTGCTCTTCGTCCAGCAAGTGACGCTCTTGAATAACGCGTTCGACGCGTTGAGTCGCATCGAACATATACGCAAACGATGCATAGGCTTCGAGGAAGCGTTCGTATCTATCGCCAGTTTCGGGCGGATAATCATGCGCAAGGTTGTTGCGCAACTTCACAATGGCGACCCACCGTGGCGGGTCGTCGAGAACGTCGAGTTCGGCCATTCGGTTGGCGATATCAAGCGGATACAGGCCTTTTAAGCGCACTCCCAGCGCGCGAAGGATCGCCCTGAACAAACCATGCAACGTTCCTTCTAGTTGCTCGAACTGCTTCAGCAGCGCAGTCGTGGTGATACGCTGGATCGTCGTCATCGCTGCAAAATTGTCTGCGCTAGCGGGAGGTGAGCCAAGAAGATCGAGAGCTTCGCTGGAAGATTTCACCAGCGCACGCGCAGCCTCCAAGAGGTCGAAGATGATTTCCTGCTCAGGCGTCACAAGACGACACCGTCGCGATAGGCAATCCTCTCGAAGCCGCGGGGCGTTCTTCCACGTTCACTGATGATGAGGTCGACCTTTTGAGGCTCGATTCGGCGAAGAAGTCGATCTTCGAAAACACCGCGCGCTCGCCACTGGTCGTCCAAAGGATCGACTTCGACATGCAGGTCGATATCGCCGCCGCGCTCGTCATCGCGGACGCGACTGCCAAACAGGCGCACCACGACGTTTTCGCCAAAAGCATCGCGCGCACATTCCTTAATCGCGCGAACCTCTTCGGGCTCCAGCCTCACGCCGCCACCCGCTCGCGCGCCGCCTTTGCCTTGAGCCAGGCATGCATCCGGTCGCTCACGTCGCGGCCGTCGCGGATCGCCCACACCACCAGGCTCGCGCCACGCACGATGTCGCCCGCGGCGAACACGCCCTCGAGGCTGGTCATCATCGTCTTGTTGTCGACGCGGATCGTACCCCAGCGGTTGACGCCCAATTCGGGCGCGCCGAACATCGCGGGAAGGTCCTCGGGATCGAAGCCGAGCGCCTTCACCACCAGATCGGCCTGGAGCACCATCTCGTTGCCGGGGTCGGGCTCGGGGGTCCGCCGGCCCGAGGCATCGGGCGCGCCCAGCCGCATCCGCGTCGCGCGGACGCCCGAGACGCGGCCCTCGACCGCGGCCTCGAAGGCTTCGGGGGCCGAGAGCCAGACGAATTCGGCGCCTTCTTCCTCGGCATTGGCGACTTCGCGCTGGCTGCCGGGCATGTTGGCGCGGTCGCGGCGATAGAGGCACTTCACCGATGCCGCGCCCTGGCGGATCGCGGTGCGCACGCAATCCATCGCGGTATCGCCGCCGCCGATGACGACGACATGCTTGCCCTGCGCGTTCAGGCTGCCACCGTCCCAGGCGGGAACCGTGTCGCCGAAGCTCTTGCGGTTCGACGCGATCAGATAGTCGAGCGCCTCGACGACGCCTTCGCTGCCGATCCCCGGTGCCTTGATCGCGCGCGCCTTGTACACCCCGGTCGCGACCAGCAGCGCGTCGTGGCGCGAGCGCAGTTCGTCCATCGTCGCGTCGCGGCCGACCTCGAAGCCTTCGTGGAACACGATGCCGCCAGCCTTCAGCCGCTCGACGCGGCGCATGACGACGGGCTTTTCGAGCTTGAAGCTGGGGATGCCATAGGTCAGCAGCCCGCCGGCGCGATCGTGCCGGTCATAGACATGCACCTCGTAGCCGAAGGTGCGCAGATATTCGGCTGCCGACAGCCCCGCCGGCCCCGCCCCGATCACCCCGATCGACTGGCCGCGCGCCGGCCCCGGCACCAGCGGCTCGACCCAGCCCTCTTCCCAGGCGGTGTCGGTGATGAACTTCTCGACCGAGCCGATCGTGACCGCACCATGGCCTGAGAATTCGATGACGCAATTGCCCTCGCACAGCCGATCCTGCGGGCAGATGCGGCCGCAGATCTCGGGCATCGTCGAGGTCGCGTTCGACAGCTCATACGCCTCGCGCAGCCGCCCCTCGGCAGTCAGCCGCAGCCAGTCGGGGATGTGGTTGTGCAGCGGGCAGTGGACCGAGCAATAGGGCACACCGCATTGCGAGCAGCGCCCCGCCTGTTCCTCGGCCTTGGGGACCGCGAACCGATCGGCGATCTCCTGAAAATCCTTGTTGCGTGCATCGGCATCACGCTTGGCCGGATAGGCCTGGTCGATGCCGACGAACTTCAGCGTCGAGCCGGTGGCCATGCGCAGTTCCTGTATGATTGCCTTCAGGGGCGCCTATACCGTCGCGAACCGCTGTTGTCACGCACGAATATGCCAATAGGTCATGTATGCTGACCTACTATCGGTTTGCCGTTCGATTTGCCCAGCCGATCCCCTCGCCAATGGGCTCAATCGGGCCGAAGTGGTCTTATCGTGCGAGCAGCCAGATGAGCGCTGCGCCACCGACCACGATTCGATACCAGGCGAACGGCGCGAAACCGAAGCGCGAAACCACCTTCACGAACGCCTTCACCACCGCCAGCGCGACGATGAACGCGACGGTGAAGCCGATCGCGATCGCCAGCAGGTCGTCGGCGTTGAGCAGCGCGCGGTCCTTGTACAGCGCATAGACCGTCGCGCCGATCATCGTCGGCACCGCGAGGAAGAAGCTGAACTCGGCGGCGGTCTTGCGCTCGACCCCCATCAGCAGCGATCCCATGATCGTCGCCCCCGACCGGCTGACGCCCGGCAGCATCGCCAGGCACTGGACCAGCCCGATCGCGCCCGCGGTGGTCGCAGGCAGCGCCTCGACGCTCTCATATTTGGCGATCTTCACCATCCGCTCGATCACCAGGATCGCGATCCCGCCGACGATCAGCGCGACCGCGACGACGATCGGCTGCTGCATCACCGCGCGGATCGATTCATACGCGACCACGCCGACCACCACCGCGGGCGCGAAGGCGAGCAGGATGTTGCGTGCGAAGCGCCACGGCTCGGCCTCGCCGCGCAGCATACCGGTGCCGACCGTCCAGAAACGCCGCCAATAGGCGACGAGCACCGCCAGGATCGCGCCGAGCTGGATCGCGATCTTGAACGCGATCGACCCCTCTTCGGTGAACCCCAGCAATTCGCTTGCGAGGATCAGGTGGCCGGTCGACGACACCGGCAGGAATTCGGTCAAACCTTCGATCAATCCCAGCAGGATGATCGTCAACAAGTCTTGCATCGCAGCCCCCTGGCCGGTTGCCCGGCCCGACGGCCACAGGCTTTAGTGGAGTTCAGGCGGCGATCTTGCCGCCGAACCGTCCGTTGCGCCGATACTGTACCAGCCAGCCGAGCGCCACCGCGCCGATCGGCGTCGCGGTGACGCCCAGCGCGGCAAGCCCATGCGCGCCCTGCGCGACGACATTGTCTCGCTGGAGCATCAGCCACTGGTCCTTGGTGATCGGCGCGCCGGGCAGGAAGCCGAGGCTCGCCATCATCGATCCCACCGCATCGGGGAGCGCGGGCATCGGCGGGGTGCGGCCGATCTGCTCGCCGATCCAGCGATGCAGTTCGGCCATCGTCAGCACATCGGGGCCGCCGAGCTCGTAGGTTTGCCCGCCATGCGCGCCGGGATCGGACAGCGCCGCGGTCACCGCCTTGGCGACGTCGCCGACATAGACCGGCTGGAACTTGGCATCGCCCTTGAGCACCGGCACCACGGGCAGGCTGGCGATCATCCCGGCGAAGCGGTTGATGAACTGGTCCTCCCGGCCGAACACCACCGAGGGGCGAAGGATCGTCGCGCGCGGAAACGCCGCCAGCACCGCCTGCTCGCCCTCGGCCTTGGTGCGGCCGTATAGCGAGGGCGACTGCGCATCGGCGCCGATCGCCGAGATCTGGACGAACGCCCCCGCCCCCGCCCCCGCCGCGGCCTCGGCGATCGTCCGCGCGCCATCGACATTGACGCGGCGATAATCGGTGAAGGTCCCCACCAGGTTCACCACCGCACCCGAGCCGGCAACCGCCCGCGCGATGCTGTCGGGCTTGGCGATGTCGGCGGCGACAAATTGGGTCTGCCCCAGCCCGCCCAATGGCCGCAGGAAAAAGGCGCTGCGCGGATCGCGCTGCGCAATCCGGACGCGCGCGCCCGCCGCCAGCAGTTCCTGGGCGACATAGCGCCCCAAAAATCCGCCGCCGCCGACCAGCGTTACCAGCTTGTCCTTCATCGCCCACACCTTCTCGTTCGCACTGCGCGTGCCTGCCGCACTCGAACCCGCCAAATGCCCCGCCGAGCGCCAAACGGCAAGCGAGGAGCGACCATCGGCGATGGGCAGTTGACAACCCACCGACCCCGACCCTAAAGCCCGCCCCCTACCCCGTGCCCAGATGGCGGAATTGGTAGACGCACCAGCTTCAGGTGCTGGCGCTCGCAAGGGCGTGGAGGTTCGAGTCCTCTTCTGGGCACCATTTTTCCAGTCCATCGACGTCCATCAGCGTCGCGTAAGTGGCTGGGGCCCAAGGCTTTTTTGAAATATCTTGTCCGACACGGTTCGGGTGGGTTTGCCCATATACCCCCGCTTTTGTGGGTATATTTCGGCTCCCAATCCACCCGTTTTTGGATGGAGATACCCCATGGGTCTTACCGCACTCGCGATCCGGAACGCCAAGCCTCGAACGAAGCCCTACAAGCTCTTTGACGAGCGGTCGCTGTTCCTCCTGGTCATGCCGAACGGCGCAAAATACTGGCGGCTCAGCTATCGGTTCCTCGGCAAGGACAAGAGGTTAGCCCTTGGGGTCTGGCCCGAGGTCAGCCTCGCCGATGCACGCGACAAGCGCGATGCCGCGCGCAAGATGGTCGCCGACGGCATCGACCCGATGGTGGAAAAGAAGCGCCGAAAGCTTCGAGCGCAAATCGACGCCAACGTGACCTTCAAGGGCGTGGCGGAGGAATGGTTCGTCAAGATCACCCGCGAGGAGCGCGCCGAGGTGACGCTCCGCAAGGTACGCTGGCTGCTCGAGATGGTCTATCCGTTCCTTGGCGATCTGCCGATCCACGAGATCGAGGTGCAGGAGGTCCTGGCGGTGCTGCGCAAGGTCGAGGCCACGGGACGGTATGAGAGCGCCCGCCGGATGCGCAGCGTGATCAGTAGGGTCTTTCGCTATGGAATCGCCACCGGCCGAGCGAAACATGATGTGGCGCGGGACCTGCGCGGTGCCATCATCGTGCCGAAGACGAAACACCACGCCGCGATCACCCGACCCAGGGAAGTCGGAGTGCTGCTGCGTGCTATCGACGATTGCTCTTGCCATGCCATCACCAGTTTCGCCTTGCGGATGACTCCCCACGTCTTTGTGCGCCCGGGGGAATTGCGAAGGGCCGAGTGGAGTGAGGTCGACCTCGAAAGAGCTGTCTGGTCGATCCCGGCCGCGAAGATGAAGATGCGCTGGCCGCATCAGGTGCCGCTGTCACGCCAAGTGCTCGATTTGCTCGATCAGGTCCGCCCTCTGACCGGGCACAGTCCCTACGTCTTTCCAGCAATGCACACGTGGAAGCGTCCGATGTCCGAGAACACCGTGACATTTGCGCTCCGCCGGATGGGGTATAGCGGTGACGAGATGACCGCGCACGGCTTCCGGGCGATGGCGGCCACTCTGCTCAACGAGATGGGACTGTGGAACCCCGACGCGATCGAGCGACAGCTCGCACACATGGAAAACAATGGCGTGCGACGCGCTTACGCACGCGGTCAGTATTGGGACGAGCGCGTCCGGATGATGCAGCACTGGTCCGACTACCTCGACCAGCTTCGCCGCGGCGACGGCGTCGGCAAGTCTGCCGATGACGCCAACGTGGTCACAGTCGACTTCGGCCGACGCGGCGCACGGCCGCGATGATCGCTCTTTGGCGGTACCGTGGAATACCAGGTCGGCAAATCACCAATACGCTCCGCTTGTCAGTTCTCCCAGACCTGATTGAGGATACGGGCGGCTAGCGCCGCCTTGTCCTGCGGAAGGAACCGGCCATAGTGTTTGGCGACCATCTCCGGCGTATCCTGAATGGCGTAGCTGGCCTGCTCATAGGAGCCGGTCCGTTTAAGAATATGCGTGGCCAGCACGTCACGAACATTGTGCGGTCCGTGTGGTAGCAATCCCTTGATTGCGCCGCGGCCGGTAAACGGATTGTAGATGCCATACCGCTGGATCATCAGCCGCCATGCCTCGTAGAAAGCCGCCGAGTTGTAGGAGGCGTCGGAGCTGGTGCGCTTGACGGTCTTGACGAAGAAAGTGCCCGGGTCGGCGGCGCCGTTCAGCAGCAATAACCGGTGCCGGGCCAGATAGGCATCGATGTGCGCGTACAGCCCGTCGAAGTCCGGCAGCAAGAGTCGGAACGGGCGCTTTCCGAAAAAGGAAGAGTTTGCGTTCTTGAACGCGATCGAGGGGATCAGCACCTCCCAGCCCTGATCGCGCGCATTCCAGTGCAGTTCGCCTCTGCGCAGGCCTTCCAGCTGGCGCTCGGTGCGATGGGGCGTGCCACGCGCGCCCACCAGCAACTGGCGCAAATTCTTCTGCCGGACGCCAAGGTGGAGTCCCAGACGCAACATAAGAAAGCCTCGCACCGCCTCGGCGGCGGCACGGGGATAGCGATCCACGTCGGGCATCTCGCGGATGATCTCGGCGGTGATCTTGCGGTAGGCGCCGACCGGACTCTCGTCCTCGAGGATCGGCAGGATCGGCTCGAACGGATCGCGGTGGACCCGGGCGATGCGGCCGATTTCCTTCGTACGCGTCAACGTATGCGCGTGCGAGGCATCGCAGAGCCCGTCCCAATCGGTCCGCGCACGATCGATATCGGCCATCCCTACCAACCCTGTAATTGGCTGCAGGCGAAGCGCGAATTGCGGGTTCTGCCGCAGCCAGCCCGTCTGGCGCCGCGTCAGCGCCGTGCTTAACTCCAGCATGTTCACCTCCCACGCGGTGTAGAAACCCCGCCGGGCTTCCCGCCAGTGAAGGTACCAGTCCCAGACGGCGGGAATAGCGAGCAAAGCCATACACAAGTCGTCACGGGGAACGCCCAACCCGCTCACAGGCGAATCCGGGTCCGCCACAAGCGCACCGAACATCAGGCCGAGATGCTCGATCTTCTGAGAAACGGTTTCCTCGTTCCAGACACCGCTTCGCTTCAAACCGATGCGAGCCAGCGTCGCGGTCTTGAATTCGACAAGCTCGCCAAGTTCGCGGACCAGCGCCAGTGGCGCGAGCAGCGTTTCGTCCGGGTGCGGCCCGACTGCAGGATCGTTCTGCGGCAGGGCCTTGGTGCCAAATGCCGTAAGGACGGGAAAGCGAAGCGAGTAGCGAACCTTTATCGCTTCGGCATGGTAGCGCCGGTAATCGGTCGATCCGGATATAATCACGGTCCGCACCCAGTTAAGAATATCCTCCCGCTCGGCAGCCGGCCGATCCTCGAAATCGTCCGGCAGATGCCAGGCCAGACGGCGGTGTTCGGATGGAGAGCCGACAAGGTGTCCGCTTCGCCTCGGCGCCCGACCAGAGCGTTCCAGCTTATCGCGAAAGTAGCCACCAGGCAGGCGATACCGGCGCTCAACGCGAGCGAGCATCTCGAACGACACGATCGTATTGGGCCGCTTCGTACCGGCAGCCCAATGCTTAAATGTCTTGCGGTCGAACGTTTCGTCCGGGTGCATCAAAGCGCGATGGAGATGCCAGCAGCTGTCGCCGTGTCGCTCGAGCTGAAACGCAAATGCCTCCGAGAACGACGTCGGGTCGACAGCGTTGTCAAAAAGCGGTTCGGGAAATTCAACGATCGGACGCGGCTTCGGACCGCGCTTCCCTCGCGGCGCGCCTTCGGGGTCGTTATCGGCAACGTGACGGCCGGAAAAACGGGCATGCGGCGACAACTTCGGCAATGAATGGCTCCTGAGCGATGTGTGTGCTCAGGCAAAGACGATTTCCGGCGCATTTCCCCTGCCCTCACTTTCCGGACACCCTATTTTGCACAAGTCCGCCGAACAGGTTTTGCCCTCAGACATCGTGCTCGGGAAGCGCCTCAGGACCAAAGAGGCAGACGAGCCCATTACCAGCGAAACGGCGCGTCTATGTGAGTGGCAGCTGTGGGGAGCAAGCCGTCGTGTGCGAAGGTGGAGCGCCGTTGTGCCGGCGTGCAGGACGGGTGCCAGCCCCGGCCCCGGCCTTATCGTCAGCTTCGCTCGAACAGTCGCTTGAGGCTCGGATAGAGGATGAACGTCGACCGGCCGATTTTCACAGTTTCGATGGTCCCGTCGCCGATCAGCTCGTAGATTGTGGATCGGCAGATGCCGGTCAGCTGAACCGCAGTGGATATCCGTACCGCGATAGGCTCCATCGCGTCGTGTCCGTTCGAAGGTGCGCTGGCGCTCATTTCGACCTCCCCTTGCTGAAGGCACGATCGCTCTCGAGGAAGGCCGTGAGCATCGCCGGGATGAGATCCGCGACCGTTTCCTCGCGGCCATAGGCCTGGGCATAGAGCGCGGCGTAGTCGTTGAGCGCCTGGTGCAGGTCCGGCATCACCGAGATGCCGAGCTTGACCGGCGTGCGGTCCGGCAGCTGTGCCAGCTTGATATCGGGCATGCTATTGCTCCTGCCCGGGCCAAGGCGCGAGGACGATGTCCTTGTGCACCACGACCCGGAGAGGCCAGCCGGGCCGCACCTTGATGGTCGGCTGGACGTTGAGGTTCTTCATGACGATCTGGTCGCCGGCACGCGACGTGCCTTGCTGGGCCGACCCGCGGATCGCGCGCACAAGGTCGCTTTCGCTGTCGCCGAGGCTCAGCTCGGTGCCGACACCGAGCAGCGTCGCCAGCCCGACGCCCTTCAGCAACTGCCACGTGTGCGCGTCGACCTTGTCGGCAAGGCCCGCATAGCCCGCCAGGTCGGTCGCAGGCACATTGTCGATCCGGATCGAGCTGCCGTCGGGAAAGACAATCCGCTGCCAGACCACCAGCGCCCGGCTTTGGCCGTAAGCTATCACGCTGTCGTAGCTGCCGATCAGGCGCGCACCCTGCGGGATCAGCAAGGTACGGCCCGTCGCGGTATCATAGGCGTTCTCGGTCACCTGGGCAGTGACGAGACCGGGCAGGTCCGAGTTGAGGCCGGTGATCAGGCTGGCGGCGATGACGCTGCCGGCGCTGAGCATGTATGGTGAGATCGGCGCTATCAGAGTGTGCGGATTGACGTCACCGGACTCGTCGTTGCCGGCCAGGAAGTCGACCTTCCTGTGCTGGTTGCCGGGATCCTGTGCTGCATTAAGCGCTAGCTTCACTGGTTGCGCTTCCTGCCCTGCGCTGGTGCTCGGCAGCCCGGTGTCTGGCGGGGTGGCGGTGGCTCGGTCGGAGGCGCCAAGCTGCATCATAACGCCCGACTCGCGGGCTGCCTTGCGTTCGGCCGCGAGGCGCTGTCGCTCTGCTTCGGCGGCCTGTGCGCGCTGGTCTGACGAGCCAGCAGGCGGCCATTCCCCAAGCGCTTCCTGTCGGCGAAGGATCGGTCGCCCGAGATCGCCGGGCAGCGGCGGCCCGAGCCTGGGCACGTCGCCATAGCTTTTCGGCGCCCCGGCGAGCGCGTCGTCTGGTGCGCGGCTGGCCACGTCCTTCTGGTCGTCGGCGCCAGCGACGATCCGGAACGCCGCCGGTTTGAGCGCGACCCAGGTCACGCCGACAATCGCGGTTGACCCCAGCGCCGCGATGGCAATGACCGCGCCGCGACGGAATCGGATGACCCGGGCGGGGCGGCCGCGCAGCACGAGCGTCTCCGGGTCGACCTTGGGCGAAGCAGCCTCGACGGGAAGGGCCTCGCTCACGATACCCTCCGCTGGCGCCGGCGCCCATCAGTGCCAATTCGATCGATCCGCACCACGGCCTGCTTCTTCGCTCCCAGGCGAAGCTCGGCAGTGTCGAACAGTCGGTCGATCACGTAGAAGCGCCCCGACATGCGGTAATTGACAAGCTGCGCATCGCCCTGCTCGCCGATGACGAACAGCGGCGGTGCCTCGCCGACGCCGATGCCCGCCGGAAACTCGATAAAGGTCTGCCGACCGTCGTCGAAGGCGCGTAGCGGGCGCCACGCCGGCCGGTCGCCCGTCACGGCATAGCCGAAGTTGAGCTGCTCGACAGTGAGGCCCGCCGCGACCGGCCGGGCGGCCTCGATCGATGTCTGCTGGCGGCGGATCGCGATCAGTTCGTCCTGCGGATAGGTCCAGGACAGCGCGGTCATGGCTGTGTCCGAGGTGCTCGTGAGCTGCAGATGGTAGGCGCGCCGGTCGGTCGTGATGACGAGGTTGGTCGAGAGACCGGACGCGAACGGCTTGACGAGAATATGGACGCGCTTGCTTTCACCGGCGCCACTCGTCGTGTCGCCGACCGTCCAGCGCGCCGTGTCGCCCGCCGCCACCGAGACGATCGCCTCGCCGGGCTGCAATGCGATATCGGTAATCCGCTCGGGAGCGGCGAACAGCCGGTACAGGACGCCGTCACCATAGGAATAGACCTGCACGGCGTTGACAAAGGCCGGGGTCGCCGGCTCCTGAGTCGCCCTCGCATTCGCTGCGCGAACCCGGGTTTCTGCCGCAGATGGCTTTCGACGGTAGCGCGCCCCCGCCGGCGGTTTCGACCGGACGACAGGAACGGGACTTGCGGCGGGCGGCATGGGGCTGGTGGTCGCGACCGCGGGCTTTCCCTGCGGCGGCGGCGACGTCTGCGCAAAGGCGGGCACCGCAGCGAGCGCGCTCGCTGCAAGCAATATGCGTTTCATGGGCGTATCTCCGGTTGGATCTGGGAGGGCTGGCCGAGGGTCGGATCGAGCGGCGATCCGCTTGGCACGGTCGCAGGCGGGTTGGGGATCGGTCCGGATGCCGCACTCGGCGGCTGCTCCGCGGGAGTCTCGAGCTCCCGGCTCCAGTCGATCGCATCGACATAAAGGCCGAGCGGGTTCCTGCGCAGCGTGTCGGCATCCCGCGGCGGCCTGAGCACGACGGTGACGATCGCAGTCCAGCGCGATGTGCTGGTGAGGCTGCGGCGCTCATAGGCGCGCTCGGACCATTTCACCTGGAAGCTCGTGGCCGATGCGCGAACCACGCTGGTCACCTGGACCGAGACCGTCCTCTCACCGACATCGGCGAAGGGGTCGGACGAGCGGGCATATTCACCGAGGAAGATCGCGCCGCGCTTCGAGGCAAAGTCATAGGCCTGCAGCCAGTTCTCGCGCATCAGCACCGGGTCTAGCGAACGACCCCGGACATTGGTGATCATCCGCGTCAGGAACCAGACGATCTGGGGGTCGGTCGGCCGGTACTCGCTGTCGACAGCCGAGATCGCTTGCGCCTGGCCGAGGCTGTCCACCTCCACGACGTAGGGCACCACGCGACTCTGCATCGACTGCCAGACCAGCACGCCCGACAGGCCGGTGGTCAGCACCAGCCCGCCGAACGCCATCAGGCGCCAGTTGCTGGCCTGGGCCCGGGCGGAGCCGATCCGCTCGTCCCACAGCTGGCCGGCCCGTTGGTACGGGGTCTGTGGTTCGTCGGTCAGCCCGTAGCGCTGGATGGCACGTCTGAAGCGCATCAGTCCTTCTCCTTGATGTCGGGGTTTGCGCCACCACCGCCGCGATCCGAGCCCTGGAGGGCGTGGATCGCCGCCTGGCGATGCTGACGACGGGATTGCGAATTCTGGAGTTGGCGCGCCCAGCCCGGCATGGCGTCAGACGCAGGGATCGCTGCTTCCCCGGGGCCCGCCTGCGCGCCTGTCGCAGCGGCGTTCCAGGCCCCGCGCCGGCCGTCGGCGGCGGCCGCGCGCAACCCGCCATCGATGCGCTGGGCAATCGCACCGCGAGCCGCAGTCGAGACACCGCTCATGCCGGCAGCGACCGACTTCGAGCCGGAAGTCTCCCGACCAAGCTTGTACGCGGTCGATGCCGCCGACCCAATCGAGGTGCCTGCGCGGATCGCGCCGAGGTCCGCACCGGCAAGGCCCTTGGCCGCGGCGACGCCGGCGCCGCCAGCCACCGCGAAGCCGCCTGCCGCCAGTGCCGTGGTCGCGACCGCCGAGCCGGCGCCGAGCTGCGGCGCGCCCGACACGAGTCCGGAGGCCACGCCGGGCCCGAAAATGCCGAGGCCGAACAATGCGAGGCTTGCGAGCACGAGGCTCATGGCCTGGCCTATGTCTGGCTCCTTGCCCTGCAGGGCGGAGGCGAACTCGCTGAAGAAACCCGAGCCGATGCCGACGATGACGGCGAGCACCATCACCTTGATACCGGACGAGATCACGTTGCCGAGCACCCGCTCGGCAAGGAAGCTGGTGCGGTTCCACAGGGCGAACGGCACGAGGATGAACCCGGCAAGCGTCGTCAGCTTGAACTCGAGAATGCAGACGAACATCTGCACCGCAAGGATGAAGAAGGCGACGATCACGATCACCCAGGCGATAAGGAGCACCATGATCGTCATGAAGTTGTCGAAGAAGGTCGTGAAGCCGAGCAGGTCGCTTGCCTGGTCGAGGAGCGGCCATGCCGCCTCGAACCCGGTGCCCGCGAGGCGGCCCGGACGCAGCAGGTCGTCGGCGGCAAGCGTTCCCCCGCCGGCGGTCAGGCCCGCCTGAGCGAAGGAGCGGAAGATGATGTCGGAGAGTGCCTCAAAGCGATTCAGGATCAGCGCGAACACGCCGATGTAGAGAATCTTCTTGAGGAACCGACCGATGATGTCGTCCTCGCCGCCCATCGCCCAGAACAGCCCGGCGAGCGTGATGTCGATGCCGATCAGCACAGATGTCAGGAAGCCGACATCGGCCCCGAGCAGGCCGAACCCGCTATCGATATAGCGTATGAAGTCGGCCATGAACCGGTCGATCACGTTGAGGTCGTTCACGGGTATGTCCTCGTCTCGGGTGCCGCGGGGCCCGGCCAGGGGGAGCGGATGGCCGAGCCCCGCGGGCTGCGACCGCGGGCGGAAGGGGGCTTGGTCCGCCGCGGCCGGTCTCGCTATTGCTGGAGCGTGTAGGCCGTGCCGGCGCCGAGGAACTTCCGCGTCGCCGCACGCGACGCCTCCGACTCGGTCAGCTGGCGCTGCCTTTCGAGCGCGTCGGCACGAAACTGCGCGGCCATCATCTGCTGGAGCGCCATTCCCTGCTTGGCGGTGAGCGCGAGCAGCTGGTTGGTGGCCTGGCCGACGGCGAGCGCGCCTTCCGCGCCCTGGCTCCGTGCGGCGATGTCCGCCAGCGCCTCGGCATCCTCGCGCGCCTGCTGCACGATTCCGCTCTGGATGGTCATCGTGCGGCGCAGGGCATCGGTGCTCGCGTCGTAGCGCGCCCGCGCCGCCTGCAGCCGCTGATCGCGTGTCGAGGCTTGATCGAAGGTGCGCGGATAGAGCGTACGCAGCTTGTCCTCGAGCTGGTCCATCTCGAAGTCGACGCTCTGCGCCCTCTTCATCAGCCGGTCGATGCCGTCAAGCCTGTCGATCAGCGCCTGAAGCTGCGGAAAGGCGATGCCCTTCAGATTCCGGTCCAGCCGGAGCAGCGTCTGCGCTTCGTTCTGGAGCGACCGGATCTGATTATTGACCTGCTGGAGCGTGCGTGCGGCAGTCAGGATGTTCTGGCCGTAGTTGCTCGGATCGAAAACCGTGATCTGGGCGCGCGCCGAAGTCGCAAAGCCCATAGCCAGCGAGCCGGCGGCGCCGAGGCCGAACACCCCGGCGATCACAGTTTTCCGGGTAGGGATACGCATCTTTCTACTCCTTCGCTTGGGGATCGAGGAACCGGGCAAGCAGCGCCGCAGGCCAGTCGA
This sequence comes from Sphingomonas qomolangmaensis, assembly GCF_024496245.1. NCBI lineage: Bacteria > Pseudomonadati > Pseudomonadota > Alphaproteobacteria > Sphingomonadales > Sphingomonadaceae > Sphingomonas > Sphingomonas qomolangmaensis. Next base: position 3,328,823 of record NZ_CP101740.1, on the reverse strand, counting down.
GCCCGGCACCTTCGAGGAATCGGGCGGCGAAATCGGCCGGGCCATGCTCTGTGATCAGGGCATCGATGCGCGCCTGCGTGCCTGGGTCGGAAGCGCCGCACAGCGCGAGCGCGACGGGGCCCAAGCCAAGCTCGAAGAGCCGATTGCCGGCCGTAGACTGCAGATAGTAATGCCGCTTGGGGGTGGCGCGGCTGACAAGCTCGATCTGTCGGTCGTTCAGCCCGAACCGGGCATAGGCCGCCCGGCCCTGCGGCTCGCTCGCCGCGGCATTGGGAAGCAGAATGCGCTGCGGGCAGCTCTCCAGAATCGCTGGTGCGATGCCGCTGTCGGCGATGTCAGCGAGACTCTGGCTCGCGAAGATCACCGCGACGTTCTTCTTGCGCAGCGTCTTCAGCCATTCGCGGATGCGCGCGGCGAACAACGGGTGGTCGAGGAACTTCCAGGCCTCGTCGAGAATGAGCAGCGTTGGCCGCCCGGTGAACTGCGCCTCGAGACGGTGGAAGAGATAGGTCAGTACCGGCGCGACCACGCTGCCGGCGCCCATCAGGGCCTCGGTCTCGAAGCACTGGACGTCCGCCATCCGGAGGTCATCCTCGGCGGCGTCGAGCAGCCGGCCGAACGGCCCCTCCAGTGTATAGGGTGCGATCGCGGAGCGAAGCGCCGTTGACTGGAGCAGCAGCGAAAGGCCGGTGAGCGTCCGTTCCGCTATCGGCGCGCTCGCCAGACTCGTCAGCGCCGACCAGACAGCCTCCTTCACCTCGGGCGTAACGATTGCATTTTCGTGTGCGAGCAGCGCACCGATCCACTCGGCGGCCCAGGCACGCTCGCCGGCGTCATCGATCCCGGCCAGGGGCTGGAATGCGATCGTTTCTCCGGCATCGCCGCCGAGCCCGAGGCCATGGTGCGCCCCGCCCATCGCCAGCACCGCTGCGCGCGCCGACCGGCCCATATCGAAGATGTAGAGCTGGCTGCCATGATAGCGCCGGAACTGGAGCGCGATCAGCGCGAGGAGGACCGACTTGCCCGCGCCGGTTGGCCCGACGATCATCATGTGCCCGACATCGCCGACGTGGCTCGACAGCCGGAACGGCGTTGACCCGCTGGTTTCGGCATAAAGCAGCGGAGGGCCATCGAGGTGCCGGTTGCGCGCGGGTCCTGCCCACACGCTCGAGAGCGGCATCAGATGCGCGAGATTGAGGGTGTGGACCAGCGGTTGCCGGACATTGGCATAGACCTGCCCGGGCAGGCTCGAGAGCCAGGCCTCTACCGCGTTCAGACTTTCCCGGATGCAGGTGAAGCCGAGCCCGTTGACGATCCGCTCCACCGCGCGAACCTTGTCCTCGACGCGGCCGCGAACTTCGTCGGTCACGGTGATCGTCGTGGTGAGGTAGCCGAAGCCGACATGATCGCCGCCGAGCTCCTGGAGCGCAAGGTCAGCGTCCGCGGTCTTGTTGTCGGCATCGCTGTCGAGCAGCTGGACCGGCTGATTGTACATCACCTCGCGCAGCATCGCCGTAACTGACTTGCGCTTGTTGAACCACTGGCGACGCAACCTTGTCAGAGCCTTTGTCGCGTCGGTCTTGTCGAGCGCAATGAAGCGCGTGACCCAGCGATAGCCGAAATCCTGGTGGTTGAGCGTGTCGAGGATCCCGGGCCGGCTGACGCCTGGAAAGCCGAGGATGGTGAGTGTGCGAAGGTGCAACGACCCGAGCATCGGCTCAAGCCCGCCCGTCAGCGGGGTGTCGGCGAGCAGGCCGTCGAGATACATCGGCGTCTCGGGTACGCGCACGGCCTGGCGTCGCGACGAGATCGTGCCGTGGAGGAAGTCCAGCGTCCCGGCGTCGTCCAGTGCAACGACCTCGGGCATGAACCCCGAAAACAGGTCAAGCGCCCGATCGGTCTCGGCGACAAACGCGGCAAGCGCCTGACGCCAGTCGCGACCCTGCGCTGCGTGGTGGCGCTCCACGAGCGCGCGGCCGGCGGTGTCTGCCTGATCCGGAGCCGGCAGGAAGGTCAGGGTGAGGTAGTAGCGGCTATCGAAGTGGGCTCCTGCGGTTTCGAACGACGCGCGCCGCTCTTCGTCGACGAGCCAGGATGCGCCCTCCGGAAAGCTGCTTTCCGGGTAGCCCGCCGCCTCACGGCGCTCCCCCTCGATATGCAGCGCCCAGCCCGATCCGAAACGCTTCAGCACATTGTTCGCGCGCGCGCAGACTGAAACCAGCTCGGCCTCGGTTGCCGACTCAAGATCGGGGCCGCGAAATCGCAGCGTCCGCTGGAAGCTGCCGTCCTTGTTCAGCACTACGCCGGGCGCCACCAGGGCTGCCCAGGGCAAATGATCTGACAGCCGGTCGGCGCGGCTGCGATATTCGCGAAGGTTCAGCATGCGAGATATCCCCGCTGGCGAAGGTGGCGCGCGAGCACGGTCGCGAAGTCGGGGTCGCGCTTCGCCGCGAACACCGCAACGGTGTGGCCAAGTGCCCAGACCAGCAGGCCTGCGATCCATTGCTGAAGCCCCAGCCCGAGCGCCGCCGCAACGGTGCCATTTACGATCGCAAGTCCGCGCGGCGCTCCACCGAGCAGGATTGGCTCGACGAGCGCGAGGTGAAGCGGCGCCTCGAACCCTTCGAGGTGCTGGCCGTTCCCGATCATGCCAGCAGCGCCCCGCCGCCGAAGGAGAAGAAGGACAGGAAGAAGCTGGAAGCTGCGAACGCAATCGAAAGGCCGAAGACAATCTGGATCAGCCGACGAAATCCCCCGGCGGACTCGCCGAAGGCCAATGTCAGGCCGGTCACGATAATGATGATCACCGCGACGATTTTGGCGACGGGGCCCTGAACCGACTCCAGTACCTGCTGGAGCGGTTCCTCCCAGGGCATGCCGGTCCCGGAGGCATAGGCCTGACCCGCGGCAAGGACCGCGACGGCGCCGATGACAGCGCCCGCCAGCAGGCGCGGCTTGGTGGTAAAGTAGATGGTCCTCATGGTCAGTCTCCTTGGTTGGGCGGGAGGTGGAAGGGGGCAAGCGCGTAGGCACCGGTGTCGGGATCGATCCCCGCAACCCGCGCGATCGCGTTCACCGAGCGATCCGCGCCGCGTCCGGCGATAAAGACGACAAGGTCGATGGCTTCCGCAACAAGGCGTCGGGGCACGGTGACGACTGCCTCCTGCACAAGCTGCTCGACGCGGTAGAGCGCTGCTTCCGCCGAGTTGGCGTGGACGGTCGCGATCCCGCCGGGGTGCCCGGTGTTCCACGCCTTGAGCATGTCGAGCGCCTCGGGACCGCGAACTTCGCCAACGACGATCCGGTCCGGTCGGAGGCGCAGCGTCGAGCGCACGAGGTCGGTCATCGACACGATGCCGGGGCGGGTGCGGAGCGCCACCGTGTCGGGAGCCGGGCTCTGCAGCTCGCGGGTGTCCTCGATCAGGATGACGCGTGCATCGATACAGCGCATTTCGGCAAGAAGCGCATTGGCGAGCGTCGTCTTCCCCGAGCTTGTCCCGCCCGCGATGAGAATGTTGAACTGCTGGGTTACCGCGCCCCGAAGCGTGTTTGCCATTGCCGCGGTTATGATCCCGTCAGCGACATAGTCGTCGAGCGTGTAGAGCCGCCGGGCAGGCTTGCGGATGGAGAAGCACGGACCGGTGGAGACCGGAGACAATATGCCTTCGAAGCGCTCGCCAGCCCCGCCGTCGGGATGTGCCGGCAATTCGGCGGAGATGATTGGCTGCCCGGCATGGACCTCGTCACGCGCAAGGCTTGCGACAAGCCGGATGATGCGTTCCACCTGCGGCGGATCGATGACGACGCCGGTATCGATCCGACCTTCACCAAGCCGGTCGAGGCGAAGCGACCCATCGGGATTGACCATGATCTCGATTACCAGCGGGTCGGCGAGCGCGGATGCGATGTCGGCCCCCATGGCCGTGCGCAGCATCGCTCGCCGGCGGCAGGCAGAGGTGTTTTCAGTCATCACTGATCCTCCACCGGGAGCAGCGTGCGCCGGCCGGCAGCGACGGCCCGGCCGACCTGGGTGACGAACGCTTCGAAGCGCTCGCGTGCAAGCGCGCGGCCTGCGGCATCGTTCTCGGCCAGTGGCGTCTGGATCGCGAGCTCGAACCGGATGAACAAGGCAAGGGTTTCCAGCACGACCTGCCCATCGCGTTCCATCCGACCGAGCGCGTTGCTCATCCTGTCGAGGCGTAGCGCGAAGCGGTCCTCGAGCTCGGAGGCACCACGCCGGTTGAGCCAGGCGGTCACGGCGTCGGCGAGGATCGCGGACTTGGTGGCGCCCGGCGCGGCGGCAAGCGCTTCGAGACGGTCGCTTAACGGCTTGGGCAAGAACAGCTGGTGGCGGACTCGCTCGGCCATCTCAGAAATCCAGTCCGAGATTGCCGGGCCGGTTGTCTGCCATGTCGACACCGAAGGCGCGTCGGGCAACGGCCGCGGCGGCCTGGTCCATCGCGCGTTTGTCGGCGGCCGGATCGCTGTCGTCCTCTCCAAGCCCGAGCACATCAGCGGAGGCGAGGTCGACAGGCGTTACGGGCGTTATGTCATTGGAGGGATGCCGGGCCTGCTCGAGTCCTCCGGCTTCTGCCTCCCCGTCTGTCACGAGCGCCGCGAGCTGCGTGTCAATCGGGCGAACACGGCCTTGCCAGTCATGGGCCCGCGGTAGCGGCAGGTCGGCCGCCCCATTGCTATCAAGCGAGGGCGGCGGCAGCACCCGTGCCTTGAACGAGGCGTCCTCGAAATACCGCAGCTTTTGCGCCCGCACCGGCGGATGCCCTGCGACGAGCACAACCTCGTCGGCGGGCGGCAGCTGCATGACCTCTCCGGGCGTCAGCAGCGCGCGCGCTGTCTCCTGCCGGCTGACCATGACGTGCGCGAGCCAGAGCGCAAGACGATGCCCGGCATAGTTCCGCATGGCGCGCTGCTCGGTCGCGGTGCCGAGCGCGTCCGAGATCCGTTTCGCGGTCCGCTCGTCGTTGGTCGCGAAGGCGATACGGACATGGCAGTTGTCGAGGATGGCATTGTGCTCCCCATAAGCCTTCTCGATCTGGTTCAGGCTTTGCGCGATGAGGAAGGCGCGGACGCCGTAGCCGGCGAGGAAGGCGAGGCTGGTCTCGAAGAAATCGAGGCGACCCAGTGCCGGGAACTCGTCGAGCATAAGCAGCAGCTTGTGGCGCCCTGGGACGTCGTGGGCATGGAGCTGCTCGGTCAGGCGCCGGCCGATCTGGTTGAGCACGAGGCGGATAAGCGGCTTGGTGCGGCTGATGTCCGAGGGCGGCACGACGAGGTAGAGCGATACGGGATGGCGGGCGGTCACAAGGTCCTCGACGCGCCAGTCGGAAGCTGCCGTTACCGCCGCCACCGTCGGGTCGCGGTAGAGGCCAAGGAACGACATCGCGGTCGAAAGCACGCCCGAGCGCTCGTTATCGGACTTGTTGAGCACCTCGCGCGCAGCGGAGGCAACGACCGGGTGCACCAGCGGCATCTCGTCGGTGCCGAGATGATTGGTCGCCATCATAATGTGAAGCGTGGCCACGAACGATCGCTCGGGATCGGACAGGAAAGTCGCGACGCGCGCGAGCGTCTTCTCCTCTTCGGCGTAGAGGATGTGGAGGATCGCGCCGACCAGCAGCGAGTGGCTTGTCTTCTCCCAGTGATTACGCCGCTCGAGCGCGCCTTCGGGATCGACGAGGATATCGGCGATATTCTGGACGTCGCGAACCTCGTGGGCACCGCGGCGCACCTCGAGGAGCGGGTTGTATCGTGCCGAGCGCGCATCGGTCGGGTTGAACATCAGGCAGTGCGAGAAGCGTGACCGCCATCCCGCAGTCAGCGTCCAGTTCTCGCCCTTGATGTCATGGACTACCGTGGAGCCAGTCCAGCCAAGCAGGGTCGGTACGACCAGGCCAACGCCCTTGCCCGAGCGGGTCGGGGCGAAGGCCATGACATGCTCGGGGCCATCATGACGAAGATAGCGCGAGGGGATACGGCCGAGGAACACACCCTGATCCGCATCCATTCCGGCCGCTCGGATGTCGCGAAGGCCGGCCCAACGTGCAGAACCATAGGTCGTGACGTTGCGCTGTTGGCGTGCCCGCCAGACCGAGCCGGCGATCGCCGCCGCGCAAGCCGCCAAACCGCCACCGGCCGCGATCCCGCCCGCCTCGTCGAACACGATCGGGGCATAGGCATCGAAATGGAACCACCATGCGAAGAGCGACCACGGCGCATAGACCGGCGTGCCACCTAGCTGGAACCATGGCGTGCCCAGTTCCGACTGATAGGCAAGCGACGATGCAGCCCACTGGGTGCCGACCCAGATCCCCGCAACAACGATTGCGGCGACAACCAGCATCTGGCCAATAAGGAGCTTCGTCGGTGTCATGCGGGCCTCCGCCCGCACGACTCAGCGTTCCGGGCTTGGCCTTCAGGATCGCCGGATTAGGGTTTTTCTGTCAGGTTCTCACTGGTGACCCCGGGTACCTTTCTGGGGTCACTCCAGCCTGTGACCGACGATAGTCCTTTCCTGCCTGCCTGCATCCCAAGGCAGCCCCATCAAGTGTTGAAGCAACGCTCTTGGCAATTGCCGACGGCGTCCCACCTGATGCATCTCTCCCGCGATCATTCGGTTGGCTCCAATCCGGACACACTGCTGGTGTCGCGCCCGGATCGAGTCGGCTATACTATCAGCGGAGCTTTTTGAACCGCGACTGCGGCCGTCCCCGTGCATCGTTTGTCCATACCCCAAGGGGCGAGGTCCATGCGAACACTTCTGCTAGCCGCCAGCCTCGTTGTTGCAACTATATCGGACGCGCCTTCGATCGCCCAGGACAGCGCTGCGCCGCCAAGGCGAGTGCTCAAGGCCTCACTCTACCCTTACATCCCGGATGCGAGCACGGCCTATTGGGCGATCGAGCAGGAGTTCGAAGCCAGGCACCCTCAGATCGACCTCCAGATTACGCTCAAGAGCGGCTATTATGACGAAAGGCCAGCCAAGGAAGGTATCGTCCATGAGAACGCCGATGTTTATGAGCTCGACTCGGTGTTTCTTGATGACTTCGTTCAAGCCGGACGCATTGCGCCGCTCACCGGCTTTGGCGACGTCGTGGAACAGCTGTTACCTTTCAGCCGAGAGATCGTCACGAAAGACGGCAAGCTTCTCGGGCTTCCGCACTGGGTGTGTGGCAACTTCCTGTTTTACCGAGAAGGCGATAAAGCGATCGAAGACGCAAAGTCGCTCGGCGACATCGAGCGCGCGCTTCGCAGTCAACCCGACCAATGGCTGATCGCAGACTTCTCGGGTAAATCGACGCTCGGTGAAATATACCTCGATGGAGCGATGGACCAGTTCGCGACGCGCGACGCCGCGCTCCGCCGTGTCGATCCGAACCGTCTCGACCCGGGGGTCGTGGGGATGATGACGCGAGCAATTGCGCTGTTCCGCCCCGGCTTTGGTCGCGATGGCGATTATCACGATCGCGCCGGTTTCTATGCCGGCCAGTTCGCGCGTGGGGCGGGCCGCGCCTATGTCGGCTATTCCGAACAACTCTTTTTCGCGATGAGCGAATCCATGCTTTCTTGCCGCAAGGACGAGGGATGCCTGGACCCGAAGACGATCAAGGTAGCCGAATGGCCTTTAGCCGACAGGGGTTCACAACCGATTGCTTGGGTCGACATATTGGTGATCCAAGCTCGGCTCGCTCCTGCGAAGCGTGCCGACGCCGAAGCTTTCCTGCGCTTCATGACGGCGCCCGACACCTATAAGATGTTGCTGATGCCGCGTTGGGATGCACCGCCGCGCTATCTGTTGCCCGCGCGGGAGGACGTGTTCGCCGATCCTGACCTCGTCGAAGCGGCGCCGCTTTACCCGATTTTTCGCGCGCGGATCGATCGAGCAATACCGATTACCGACAAGAAGCTTAACCAGCGGTTGCGTGATATTGGCGAAAGGCTGGACGCGACCTTGCCCACGCGATGAATACCGGGGCTGACGGGCGCTCACCCGAAGATACAGTTCACCCAAAAGTCCTTCGAAGCCCGTCTTAAGGACCCGGAAAATAACGGACCCGCTCGACGAACCGGGCACCCTCACCTCGATCAGCCAATAGTTGTGGCTTCAGTTCCGGCACCAGACCGCGTCGGGAAGCAGGCCTCACAGCCTGACAGACCAAGCCTCTGTCTCCGCCCGACCGGGATCGGAGCGAGGAAATGCGGCGATCTGCCAGCTTACTGGTCTTCCGAGTTCGGGAGTGCTCAAACATCATCCAGGAGCTGTCACATATGGCGGTTTTCGAGGGATTATGCCGCTGCAAGGAGGTCGGTCTGGAGCCTAAGCCGGGCTCGACCCGATTCGGCAGGTCGCATTCCTCAACGACGGAGGGAATGATGGCTTGCATTCATCCAACTGCGTCAAGGTGGCGGGGTCGGGGCGCATAAACCGCCATTATGGATCATCATCATTCCGATATCGTGGAGCGCAGTCTTTACCCCAGCAGTGAGACAGCTTAATCCCTTTGAATCACGCCCAAATTGCGTGCCGGGGCCACAGATATGAAAAAGTTAGGAACCCGAGCGCACCTCGCGTCTGAAGTCAGGCCTAGTTCGGACCGGCGAACTGGCCTGGTTCTCACGCCGCATAAGCCAATCATAGTAGGATATCTTTCCGGGTTTCTCCGGCATTCTTGGAGCTTTAACGGCAGCGGCTCCTTGTTCTCTTGATACTACCGCGTTACTCATTGAGTCCTATTGTGTCTTCACCTTATCTCAACGGTTTTTCTATTATTGTCTGAGGCGCGCCATCTCTAGTCCTTCTTTTATTCTCTGCACCATGGGTACGTTAGGAGACGTGAAACCGTTCACCGCTTTGGCGCGAAGCCTGATTTCTGCTGGGGGTCGGGTAGTTATTGCCACCAACGAAAACTGGCGGGATCTTGTCGCGGATACCGGTGCTGAATTTTACCCTATCTCGCCGCCTGACCCGCCACAGACCGGGCGCGATGACCTATCGTTCTTTGCACAGCAGGTGATACCCTCTTTCAGGCGAAGCTTTCACTATTTAAGCCGGCTTCTTGAGCAGGCTCCCCATACGATGGTCGTTTTTCGGTCAAACATGCTTGGTGCGGCATGCGCGGTAGAACGGTCAGGCTGCCGTTCAATACGAATATTGCTGCAGCCCTCTGCCGTACCATCATTCCAACGGCCGCCTTGGCCGTTGACTGCGTTGACCGAGGGACCCCTTGGCAGCATTGGCCGCAACGCGGTAATGCCCGCGATCAACTTCATCAGCTATCTTAACAGCCCGTACCGCCAATATATCGATCGCTTTCGTAAATCGATTGGCCTTTCCTCGCCGATTGGGAAATCCCCGAGGGCGTCTCCTGCGACCGATATCATGCTGTGCCCGGAGTGGTATGCCTTGCCGCAGTCGGACTGGCCTCCCGCTACCATTCTCGCGGGATTCCCGTTCGACAGGCGACCGGTCGCGGCTTCGTCCATTGCCAAAGACGCGATTGTTTTCACCTCGGGGACCGGAACCATCGACGGACCCGATTTTGCCCGCAAGTCAGCGATTGTCGCTGCGAACGTAGGAAAGCGGGCGCTGGTGCTCTCAAAAAGCCTGTCCCACGCTGAAAGCCATGATTCGATGGTGACGACCATGCCCTTCGTTGATTTGGCGGCGGTGCTACCCGGGGCAGCGGCGATCGTACATCATGGTGGTATCGGAACAATTGCCGAAGCGGTCAGGGCCGGGGTACCACAACTTATCGCAGCGGGCCGCTTCGATCAGCCTGACAATGCGGTACGGATAGCCCAATTAGGGTTAGGAGGCGCTATCCTTAGCAACCGTCCGGATCCCGGCGTAATATCGGCTACGCTGCTACGAGTTTTAGCAAGCACTCATGTACGAAGCCAGCTTCGCGTGGCATCGGACCTGGTGAAGCAAGAGGATGGGATTGCGATAGCTAGCGAATTTATCCTTGGACAAGTGGCCGCCTAGCCGATGACTATCGGGCGCAGTTCATCAATCGATCGCTACGGCCGACTCTCCGTCAAAGAACATCACGTCCTGGGCGAGTCGGGGGAACCAGTCACACTGCGCGGCATGTCGTTATTTTGGAGCCAATGGTCTCATCACATGCCGACCCGGAGCTGGATTGGCAGACTTGCGACCGACTGGCGGATAGACGTCGTGCGAGTACCCCTGGGGGTCGAGAATGGCGGATATCTATCCCATCCTGAAAGGGAGATCACCGCAGTTTTCGCGGCTGTCGACGCAGCGATCGAGCACGGTCTTTATGCTGTCATTGATTGGCATAGCCACAAGGCCCACACGAGATCAGCCATCGAGTTCTTTGACAGGATTGCGCAACGATACGCAGCGCTGTCCAATATCATATATGAGACCTGGAATGAGCCGACGACTGAAGACTGGGGAACAATCATTAAGCCCCATCACGAAGCGATCGTCAGCCGGCTGCGCGACAGGGGCATTGCGAATATTGCCGTGTGCGGAACGGGACACCATTGTACCGATCTTGCTTCAGCCGCTGCCTCGCAACTGCAATTCCATAACATAGCATATTCAGTGCACTTCTATGCCGCAACGCATCGACAGGGCCTCCGGTCGGTGGTCGAGGCCGCTCTTTCCAAGGGAGTTTGCCCGTTTGTAAGTGAGTTTGGCTTGTGTGAAGCGAGCGGAGATGGTGCCATTGACATCGCCGAGGCAAGTCGCTGGTTGTCCTTCCTTAATGATCGCGGAATAAGTCATCTCAATTGGGCTCTCAGCGATAAAGACGAAAGTTGTTCTGCGCTGGCTTCACCTTCACGGTTGTGGTCGCTTGGCCGAAGCCGGAATCTTTCCGCATCCGGCAGAGCAATGAGGCGCTATTTGCGCAACATCAGTGAGCAAGGCTGAAATTCAGATACATACGGGTTCTTTGATCCCGAATATGGAACTTTTGGGGCCGTCGCTGGCAGTCCCCACACCTGTTCGCGCGATCAGGGCACGCGTACTGTGGATTAACCGGAGATGGTGGACGCAGTATACCAAAACTTCCATCAACCAACGGGAATATTGCGATATCCGTGACTGGCTTCTTGATTCTTTTGCCGTCAACACCGTCACCAAGGGCCAGACTGACGCCGTTTTGGCGGCTGACCGTTACGGCAGCAATAGCGGATCATTGCATGGCGGGAGCGGACGCTGTGCCATGCTCGGTAATTTCAACGCCAAGGGCATCGGCCCCACCGGGCTAGTGCCACATGTAAGCATCGGAACTCACGAGGACGGGCGCGTATCACTTGCTGAAGCTATCCGTGAGGCTGTCAGCAGCGAAATTGCGGCTCGTGAGTTGCCGTATGGTTCGGTTCCGATTGTCGCCATCCTCGGCCTTCAGGATGACGCGGCAGGAGAAGCAATCGTCGTTCGGCCTAATTTCATCCGGCCGGCCCATTTTCAGCGATCAGTATTTTTCGGGAGTTCCGGTTTTCAGGGAGCCGATCAGCAAATTGACGCTGTGCGCGTTCGCGACGCTATCGACGCAGCGATAGCGCGACCTCAAGCAATAGGCTATCCTGGGCTTCCTGCGCTTATTCTACGCTACGCTGCCCAAATCGGGGCTTCGCAGGCACATCGCCTTTGGCAGGGCCGGTTCCTGTCGGCGAATGTCTCCGTCACGGGCGCGCTAGTCGATTTCGGTTCGTTCCGCGCTGTTCCGAGCTGGCACCGCTATTTTGGCGAACCGGGGGAGTTTTTTGGGAGGGATGCCGGTGCGCTCGCGCGTACAGCGAAGGCGTTAAACGCAACCTTCGCCGCCCACGGGTACCAATCCCTGCTGCAAACTGCGGAGCCTGACATGAAAGGCGCAATCGAAGCGGCCTTTCTTAGGGCCGTGCATGATGCACTTCACCTCTCGGCTTTCCCTCGATCCTCCGAAATACCTGGTTTGCTATTAGGCCTGTTCGATCGGCAACAACGGCAATCCGCCCAGATAGGCGATTCCACGGGCGTGTTTCGACTCCCGTGGCTATACCACCTCCTTGTTGGAGGGCCGCCAGTGCAAGGCGATCGCGATACGATCGAAGCTGGCACTATTTCAAAGGTCTTGTCGGCATGGGCACCGCACGACCCAAGCGAAAGGGATTTTGTTCTTCGTCTTCTTTTGGCGTGGACAATGCCGAGGGGTGTTTTAGCTTATGAATACAGCACCCGGCTGCTCTCGCGCTACCTGAATGGTATCGATACGCTGTCCGACGAGGCAGAGCGACGTATCTCCAACGTCATAGACTGGATGCTCTCGCGATCCTTTCGACGATGGTCCGGGCTTGCGATCGACTGTGCGCCACTTGGGCAGGTTCATCTGGACGGATCATCTGCGGTATATTGCCGGGAGCGCGGCGATGGTTACGCCGTTCTCTTGAGCGGTCCGATCGTGGGTGATGAAATGATCTGCTTTCGTTCACGACTGCCGATTGGTTGGTCCGAGGCCTCGCAAGGCTGGTTACGCTACCCCTGCGCGCCGGACGCTGCGCGGCTGGGGATGACGATCAACATTCGCGGAAATACGGTCGTCATCCCCCCGGCCAGCTTCCATTACCCCAATCCCGTCTGGGCATGATAATTCGAAGCCGCTCGGCGCCAATCAGCGCTACGCGGAGAACGTTGCTAGCCCTCGGGGGGACTCGAGTGACACTGTGGCCTCGTCTCCTGCAACCTGAACGAAACCCCACTTTCGAGCGCACACACGTCCCGGGCAGCTGTTTGAATGGGAAGCCACTCATCCGGCCTTGACGCCGCGGGATCACGCCGGAAAAAGCCGGCCTGCACTTACAAAAGGTGGTCGTAAGTCCTCGCAGAATTTGTCCCGAAGCGCAGGACGGGCCGCGCGTGCGGCGACACGAGCTCTTCACGCCGCCGTTGCGGAAAGGGATCGTCCGCTCGGGCGAGCGCTGGCAACACCATGAGGGCGTTGACCTGTGGCCCAGCGAGTTCTTTCAGGTTCCGATCGAGGTGGACGGACTTTCGTCCGGCAGACAAATATCCAGTAGGACGAACTGGGACCAGCTTTCGCGACAACCTAATGTTAGAACTATGTCGCCCCAAGCGCGTGGACCGAATTAGGGGAGCACGTCGCCGCTGAACTGTCCACGCGTGCTCCCGCCTTGGAAGCATCTATTTTTCTGCGAGCGCTGCAACCACGGCGCTGGGATGGCCGATGGCTAAAAGCTTGGCAGCCCGTTCACTCAGGTTCGAAAATCGATCCTCTGACAAGACAGCGGCGGCATCCGAACGATACCGGCGGCGCAGTTCCGGTTCCCGACTGAGCGCAATCATGAAATCAGCAGCCGGCGTTGGTTGCGGCAGGAAATAGTCAGGGCTTACCTTGAATCTCTCGAGGTTCTTCAGCGTGTCATGCTCGAACGTGCCGTAGCGATCTGTGCGGAACTCTCTCTCGGGGGGCGGCAGGGGTTCGTCGGGACGCCTGATACCCAGCGACACCGAGCGCATCGGATTGGTGGAGCACGCCTGCATAGGAGGGATATAGAGTGTGGACAAAGAGCAAAGCGAAGATTTGGCTTCCCCATGGCGCAATTCCCCTATTGCGAAGCTCTCGATGAGAGGCTCCACGCCTACATACTGGGGTGCAATATAGTGCGTTACTTGCCAAATAGAGCCATATGTCTCTTCAAGCACATCAACCAGCATAGGCAGGCCAGCGTTAACGAACCCCTGTGGTGAATGCTTCAGGTCTCCGATAAGTCCAACTTGCCATAGGACAATATGGAGGCTTGGATCAATCCGCCTATCACGTAACAACATATCCGTGGCCTCGAAGCTCTGCAGTCCGGGCAACGCCGGATCAAATCCCAGATCGGCGACCAGGTAGTCGAGAGCAGAGATGCCTGGTCGCATCCGGGCACGATACCCCTCACGCCGTGCTATCTTTATCGCGCGATGAGCCGGACTGGCGAAGATTCCTGGGTGGCCGTAGTAAATTGCCACAACCCTTTTGCCCCTCCGAACCGGCTGGAGCATCGCCTCCGCCATCCTTGTATACGTAGCAAACCGATCAAGCGTGGCGTCATAGAACACCCGTAGATCGATGGCTTCCGGCACAAGATCGTGCAGCCATATCTGCGATACCCTGTCATAGAAGCAGTAAAATACAACATCGGCACTTCTGATTTCGGCCTCGGCATCATTCAGAAAGTCCAAGTAACAAATCCCCGAACCAATAACGGTGAGTTCGCCGCCGGTCTCTTCTCGGGCAGACGGATTTTCCAGATCGTGCACAATCTCGCGCGCCAGATTTTCACACCGGTCAGCCATTTGGCGCGCTGACGGGTACCCCTCTCCCGAACGGCGCAACTCGCGATGGTGTGTCGGGCTATGAGGCAAGAGAGATTCCTTCCGGACCAAAGGGTGAGGTGGCAGAGTGCTTCGGGTCGCGAAGGACAAAAACTGATCCGTTCCGGATTTCCACGCGGCGGTCGGCAGCAGCTATGGTTTCGGGCCGATGGGCTACGATAATGCGAGTCATCCGAAGCTGCTTTAGTGCGAGGTTCAACGCAGTTTCGTTTTCGGTATCAAGGTGTGAGGTGCCCTCATCCAGAACCAGCACCTTTGGTCGCCTGTATATCGCTCTGGCAATCATCACACGCTGCTGTTGACCGCTCGAAAGACTTGATCCCATGTCCCCGACCAGCGTTTCATACCCCATGGGCATAGCCCTGATCTCGGCATCGATTCGGGCGAGGGAAGCGCACGACTTTACGTATTCGAGGTCTATATCTTCGTCAAAAAGCGCGATGTTTTCGGCAATTGACCCCGTCATCAGCCTGTCTTCCTGCGTTACCAGTGCAATCTGCCGACGTATCTCTCGAACGTCCCACTCCTTTATCGGTCGTCCATCCAATAAGACCTTTCCTGAGCTGGCATTAAATAGGCCAGTAATTACCTTAAGAAGGGTTGATTTCCCGCATCCTGATGCACCCACAATGGCAACAAACTCTCCCGGTTGAACGGTAAGGTTCACATTGCTGAGAACAGGCTTTTCTCCGAAACCGTACGTATATGATGCAGCCCGACACTCTATATGACCCTCGACGACACCCTTATATCCTCCTCCATCGATACCATCCTCTTTTTTCGCCAATGCAATGTCGGCGAGACGCATCAGATTAACTGAAAGCAGCTTCCAAGAGATTATCGTCTCGATAAGGTTGACGAAGCGGGTACCAAACTGCCGCTCGTAAGCAACAAACGCCATCAGCATTCCGACGGTCAGGGTCCCGGACAGCACTTCGAGTGCACCGACATAAATCACGATAATGCTTGCCAGCCCGTCCAACAGCGCATTGGCGCCATTACTGGCGAGCTTTATATTGCCAGCCCGGATCATTGAGTTAACGGCGGCAGCTGTAGCGTTTCGTTGCTGGCCTTCCTTAGCCAACTCAGCGCCAGTTGATTTCACTGTGTTAAATGCTCGCAAGGTCTCGAGGAAGCGCGTTTGCTCGAAAGCCTGATTAACGATCAGGTCGCCTGCCAAGCGCCGCTCAAGCTGCAAAGTTCCAACTCTTATTGGAATGATCAATAACATCGATATCAGTACGATTATCGCGAGCTTCGCTGAATACGCGAACATGAGCGCCAGCACCAAGGCGCCTAGCACACCATCAAGGATACCGATGATGGCACCATTGGAAATGAATTGCTGAATAGGATCGATAGATCCAAAGCGACTTTGAATATCGCCAATCTGTCGCTTTGAAAACCATTCCAGTGGAAGCCGTATAAGGTGATGGAACACCTTGGTTCGCATATCAAATGAGAGGTTCTGCGATATGAACTGAATGACGAAACCCCGCAATAGAACGGCCGCCACCCGAAACAAAAGCACCATCCCAAATGCGATTGCAAGGGACTCGATGAGATCGATATTGCCCTTTACCAAAGCTTCATCGATTATTATCTGCATGTAAAAGGGTGAAGCCAATACAAGCAATTCAATTATGATCGAAAGGACCATTGCCTGGATCAAGCCCCGGACAATATTAGGGCTGAATTGAACCATAGAGGTCAGCGTGAGAGGCGTTCGCTCCGTCTGGGCCTTGAAAGCGGGAGCCGCGGCAAGTTCAAGGGCCACGCCGGAGAACCCACGGGAAAGGGCGCTTTTCGCGATGTTGATGCGTCCAAGGGCCGGGTCGACGATCGTGATCCTTTTACGCGTTACCTGCTCTAGAATGACAAAATGGTTACCGCGCCAGTGCAGGATCGCCGGCAATTTGAGCTGGGCCAATTCATCGGGCTCGCAGCGTATGGCCCGGGTTGTAAGATGGATAGAATTTGCGATCTCCATCATAATGCGTAAGGTAATGCCCTTGAGCGAAGTGCCGAACCGTCGGCGCATCGCTGGCATGTCGAGCGCATGTCCATGATAGTTCGCCATCATAACCAGACATGCAGTTCCACATTCCGCAGCTTCTGATTGCCGAATGACCTCGATGCGGCGACGCCCGGATAGGTTGAGCACTCCTGTCATCCGTGATTGCCTCGTGCACGCAGGGGTTCGAGTATCCAGTCGGCAAAGGAACGCTTCTCGAGGATAATGTCAGCGTCGAATGTCATGCCTGGCAGAAGCCGGTGCCGAGTTCCGTACGCGGTGATATCGTTGCGGTCGATAATCGCGATCACCCGGTACGCGGGCTCATCGGAAAGCGCGCCTGACGGCGACTCTTCGGGTCGGATCAACGTCTGCGAGACCTGCCGTATAACAGCCTTAGCCGCCCCGAAACGCTGATAAGGAAACGCATGGTAGCGCATTCGCACTTCCTGGCCGACCCGGATAAGGCCGATGCTTCTGGAGGGGATATGGAGGACCGCTACGATCGCTCGACCTTTCGGTATGATTGCCAGCAGAGGAAACTGCGGTCTTGCAATCTGACCCGGACTGATCTGGACGGCCGATACTCTCCCCGTCGTCGGCGCGACAATCTGCTGCCGGGCACCGACATCGGACTGGATGCGGCGCTGGTTCAGCGCGGAGGTTGCTTCGGCGAGCACCGTCGCCTCCTGCTGCGTAGTGTATTTTGCCTGCGCAGATACCGCTCTTTGTCGGGCGCCTTGCTCCTGCAGAACGCGCAACCGGCCTGCGGTTTCATCCGCCGCTTGCCTGGCAGCCAAGAGCACCAACTCCCTCTGCCTTACCGCATTCCCTGAGATGAAGCCGCGCTCGGCCACCGGCTTGATGACATCGAGATCCTCCTCGGCCATCTTCAGTCGCTGATTCTGGTGACTGAACGCCCCCCGCAACGACAGCATCTCCGACTCGATGAGGCGCTGGGCCGCAAGGGCCTCGCTATCGCGCTGGATAGCGAGTTGCCGGAGGGACAACTTCCGCTCATTGAGGATAGCGGCCTGCTCGTCGAAGCCAGCTTCCAGATTCTCGCGAAGGCCGCGACCGTCGATAGCAACGCTATTATTTGCGAGGGTAAACAGCGGCTGCCCCTTCTTCACGATCTCCCCTTCGCCGACAAGAACGCTTTCTACGGTGCCCGGTTGATTGACGAACAGCTGAGCTCTGCCACCGTCTACATCCAGACTTCCAGGGACGATCGCTGTACGCTCGAATGTCTGATTGAACATTATCGCCGCAACGACGATTATTACCAACAGGGTTGTCAGGGTAGCCCATGTCCAGCTCACCGGAAATCGGGCTATAGGCTGCCCGAAAGCCGTTTCTCGGGCGTGCTGTATTGCCTCCCTGCGCAGCAACGTATCCGGCTGATCGTTCGAAACGTCTGAAGTCGATGGTGACCTCCGCGCCCCCTCACGACTCTCCGCAATGCCGTCCAATGGATCGGAAGCCTTCACCTGGCCATCATCAAAGAGCGAAGTCGGAGCGGCACGGCCGCCCGCAACCCCTGAAAGCCCGTTCAAAGGGTCTTCCGGGCCAGAATACCCTGTCGTTTGACGATCGTCACGGTTCTGCATGGCCGCTGATGAAGCTGGATTCAATTGTCAGGCTTGAACAAGCCCGGATGTTGCCAGCCCATCTCGATAGCTCTGGCTGCGCCCTTACCGGCGTCCATCACGACGTTAAGTGTGCCGCTTGGACTGTCGGGCGACGGAAAATAAGTGATGCTGCGAATGGGCTGCCGCGACGCGAATATTGTTTGGGGACGGCCCACCGCTCTGTCCTCCTCCGTCTGGAAGGCTCTCACGAGGGTAGTAGCAGGCAACTTCCAGACACCGACATAAGTGTCGACGAGTCTGTCGCCAACTTTGATAGTTCCCATTTTGTCTGCCATCAAGAAATCGCCGTCAGCCTCGGGCACGGCGGTTTCTGGCAGGGGTATCGGGACAGGAAAGCCTGACGCCGACAGTGTCGCTGAATCTCCACCATATTCCCGGTTAAGCTTCGTACCATTGTCCAGGTTGTAAGTACCACCCTTGAATGACTGAAGGATCGCAGCGCACGGCCCCGTTACGGTCTCCGTACTGCGCAGCGCAATACTGCCACCATCCGGCATTAGGGTGATACCTAATGATTCAACATCTCGCGACGTTTCGGGCGTAAATGCCATTGTGGTGCAGTTGTTAACACCAGATACGGAACTTAGGGGCTGCGACGTAGCGCTGCCTGCGCATGATATTGTAAGGGCTGACGCCCATATCACGATTGTTTTAGCGAGAATTGTCATAGGATACTCATATGTGTGATACTCCGAAGCCCCTCAGCAGAAATACTGTAGCGAATTCCTGCTGAGGCGCTCTATCAAGGAATGTTTACACCCGGCGGATAGTAAGGGGGATAGT
>NZ_CP101740.1:900000-1172500 GCF_024496245.1 Sphingomonas qomolangmaensis | reverse complement strand
AGGCGTGCGAAGGTTGGCTCAAGACGGTTGGAAACCGTCTGTTAGAGTGCAATGGCATAAGCCAGCCTGACTGCGAGACTGACAAGTCGAGCAGAGACGAAAGTCGGTCATAGTGATCCGGTGGTCCCTCGTGGAAGGGCCATCGCTCAACGGATAAAAGGTACGCCGGGGATAACAGGCTGATGATTCCCAAGAGCTCATATCGACGGAATCGTTTGGCACCTCGATGTCGGCTCATCACATCCTGGGGCTGGAGCAGGTCCCAAGGGTTTGGCTGTTCGCCAATTAAAGTGGTACGTGAGCTGGGTTCAGAACGTCGCGAGACAGTTTGGTCCCTATCTGCCGTGGGCGTCGAAATTTGAGAGGAGTTGACCCTAGTACGAGAGGACCGGGTTGAACATACCTCTGGTGTACCTGTCGTTCCGCCAGGAGCGCAGCAGGGTAGCTATGTATGGACGGGATAACCGCTGAAAGCATCTAAGCGGGAAGCCTCCCTCGAGATAAGATTTCACAGGACGGTCGAAGACCACGACCTTGATAGGCTGGATGTGGAAGTGGAGTAATCCATGGAGCTAACCAGTCCTAATTGTCCTATTCGCGCTTGAAGAGTCCCACCATCAATGACAGCGCTGCTGTCTAGGTGTGGATGATAAGCAACAAGCCTTGCACGGGCATCGATTTGAAAACCCAAGGACTACACCGGCTTCATTGCTTGGTGGCTATAGCGTCTGTGACCCACTCGATCCCATCTCGAACTCGAACGTGAAACCAGACTGCGCCGATGGTACTATCGTCTAAGCGATGGAAGAGTAGGTCGTCGCCAGGCATTGCAGCCGGTGTTGTCTTTGAGAAAAACCCATTCATATGTCATGCCGCCCGCCGGTCCCCAAAAAGGACCGCCGGGCGGCTAAACGTCTTTGGCGCGGGGTGGAGCAGCCCGGTAGCTCGTCAGGCTCATAACCTGAAGGTCACAGGTTCAAATCCTGTCCCCGCAACCAAACACCCCCCCCATCCGCCCAGGACATCCTGCGGCGGACTTTTTTTGCTGTTTTTGTGGCTTAGTCGAAAGGTGCTCGGCCCCCGCCTTTGGACAGGCCGCTACCAATATCTAGCGCTCGCCAGCCGCGCGCCTTCGGCGAGCACCGCGAGCTTGGCCCAGACGATGTCGCGATCGACCCCGCCCGAGCCGACATGGACAGAAAAGCCGCAATCGACCCCCGCCATGACATTGTCGCGCCCGACCAGATCGGCATAGCGGCCGATCCGCTGCGCGATCAGTTCGGGGTGCTCGATATAATTGGACTGGCATTCGACCACGCCGGGGATCAGCACCTTGCCCTCGGGCAGGCTGCCGCGCTCGAACATGGCGAATTCGTGCGCGTGGCGCGGATTGGCTGCCTCGAACTGGATCGCGTGCGGCCGCGCGCGCCAGACCAGATCGATGATGTCGTCAAAGGGTACGTCGCAATGGTGCGGGCCGGGGTAATTGCCCCAGCACATATGCATGCGCAGCTGCTCGACCGGGATGTTGGCGGTGGCGCGGTTGAGTGCCTCGATATTGAGCATCATCCGGTCGCGGAATTGCGACAGGCTGAGCTCGCGGAACTGGGTGTGGCGGCCCATCGCGAGATCGGGGCAATCGATCTGCAGCGTGATCCCGGCGGCGGCGATCGCCTCATATTCATGGCGCAACCCCTCGGCGAGCGCGAACAAATACTCCTCGTCGCTGTCGTAATATTCGTTGGCGAAGAACAGCGCGGTAACCCCTGGCGAGGCGGCGCTGAGGAACGCCTGGCGCCCGTCGTGCCGATCGATCGCGGTGGTGAGCGTCGCCACGTCGCGTTCGACCGCGGTCATGTCCTTGACGGTGATCGGCGCGTTGCAGGCCGGGGTCTTGCGATGCTTGCGCCCGGCATCGCCCGCGATGCGCGCCTTCACTCCGGGGAACGCCTCGACATCGGCAAAGACATAGCTGTTGCCGGTGCCGCCGAAGCCGTTGAGGCGATCCTTGATATAGGTTGCATAGCTTGGCTTCGACTGTTCGCCGTCGTTGATCACGTCGATCCCGGCGGCGGTCTGGCGGGCGACGACATCCTCGACCGCCGCGACGACCCGCGCCTCGACCGCGGCGGGATCGAGCGGCAGCCCCTCCTCGCGCGCGAACATCAGCGCGATCAGATCGTCCTGGCGCGGCAGGCTGCCGACATGCGTCGTCAGGAAACGCCCCGCGCTCATGCCACGCCCGCCCGGACGATCGCCTGCTTGCTGCCGACGGAGTGAGCGAAGGCGAGTTGGGTCGGCCGATCGCGTCGAGCGCTGGCAAAGGTCTTGGGGAGCAACATGGAACCGCCCTTAATCGAGGAGGGGAGCAAGGAAGTCGGCCAGCACCGCGTTGAAGCGCGCGGGGTTGTCGAGATTGCAGAGATGGCCGGCGCCGGCGATGCGGCGGACCTCGCCCTGCGGCGCGGTCGCCGCGATGAAGTCGGCGACGCGGCGGCGCCAGGCGGTATCGTCGCTGCCGACGATCGCGAGCACGGGCATCGGCAGCGCGGCGATGTCGTCGGCGGCGATCGCTATCGGTGCCGGCGGTGCGAGCAGGTCGCGCCCGTCATAGTCGCCGAGCATTGCCTCGACGAGCGGGGCGGCGCGCGGCGTACGGCGCAGCAGCACATGATCGGCCCAACCGCGCCTCATCGCTGCGATCGCGCCGTCGCGGACGAGCGCGGCGTATTGCGCATGGGGTAGCGCCTCGTCCTCGTCTTCGCGCGGCGTCAAAGCCGCGAGCGGCGCGCCGACCAGCACGAGCGCGCGCAACCGATCGGGGCGGCGGCGCGCATAATCGAGCGCGACGCTGGCGCCCTGCGACAGGCCCACGAGCACGAAGCGCTCGCGTCCGGCGAGCCGATCGATGTCGCGCCATTCCTCCGCCAGCCTGGACGGCGCGGTCGAGCGCCCGCAGCCGCGCCGATCGGGCAATACCAGCCGCGCCTGCCCGGCGAGCGGCAGTTGTGGCAGCCAGCAGCGATGATCGAGCGTCCAGCCGTGCAGCAGCACGAGCGTGATACCCGCGCCGGCGATCGCGACATGAAGATCGCCATCGTCGACAGCGATCGCATCCACGGGCGGGAGCACGTCGGCGATCACGCGATCAGTGCGTGCCTTCGAGGATGTGCCGAACATCGTTGTTGGCCCGATGATCGCCGGCGAGCCAGCGTTGGAGTTCGGCGTGTGCGTCCTTCAGCCGCAGCGCGTTGATCTCGCCGGCCTGGGGGGCGTCGCAGGTGAATTCGACGATCATGCCATCGGGGTCGACGACATAGACCGAGCGGCAATAGCCATGTTCGAGGATGTAGGTGCCCGGCGGCTGGATTCCGGCGGCGACGATCCGGCGCTCGAGCTCGGCCTGGGCGGCCTCGTCGACCGCGAGCGCGAGGTGGCGGAACGGGCTGGGGGGCAGATCGGGGCCGAATTCCGCCTGATCGGCGGGGTCGGCGAACTGGAAGAACGCCATCGCGCTGCCATCGGGCAGGCCGAAGAAGCAGTGGCAATAGGTGCGCTGCTTGCCGAACAATTCCTCCTCTTCGCACCAGGTCGCGGTGAGCGGGAAGCCGAGAATGTCCTCGTAGAAATGCCGCGTCGCCTCGAGATTCTTCGAGACATAGGCGGTGTGGTGGAGGCGGCTTGGCAATGCGGTGGTCATCGATCTGCTCCTATCGAACGGGGCGTCGGTCAGAATTTGTAGCTTGCCTCGAGCCCGTAGATCCGCGGGCGCGCCTTGAAGACGAAGCCGCCGGGCGAGAATTCGGCATTGTATTTCTTGTCGAACAAATTCTCGGCGAAGCCCGTCACGCTCCACGCGCCGCCGTCGAGCGACACGCGGGTGTCGACGATGTCGACCGGGTCGCGCGAGGTCGAATTGGTGACGTCGAACCAGGTGCGTCCGGTGCGGCGATAATCGGCGCGCAACCGGCCCTTGAGGCTGCTGCCGCCGAGCCGGCTTTCATATTGCCCGCCGAGATTGAAGGTCGATCGCGAGATGAAGGGGGCTTCGTTGCCGATCACCGCGGGATCGGGAAATTCCTTGATCTCGGAATAGGTGACCCCGAGCGCGACATTGATGTCGAGGCCGGGGGCGGGATGGAGCGCGGATTCGAGCTCGAACCCCTTGAGTTGCACCTCGGGAACGTTGCCGAGATTCTGCGTCGAGTTGGCGGCGAGGAAGACGAAGAAATAGCCGTTGCGCGACCGCGTCGTATACACGCTGCCGTTGAAGGTCAGCAGCCGGCCCGCCGGCTGGCTCTTGAAGCCGATTTCGAACGTGTCGGCGATCTCGGCCTCATAGATGTCGCCCACACCGACGACGCCGGTGCCCGCCGCGACCGCGCCCACCCCGGTCTGGTTGAACCCGCCCGAGCGGAAGCCGCGGCTATAGCCACCATAGAGCGTGAGCGTATCGACCGGCTTCCACGTCGCGGTGATCTTGGGCTGCCACGCCGCAAAGCTCTCTTTGCGCACTTCGCCGCTGGTGCCGGCGGGGAAACCCGTCACGACGGGGATGAAGGCGGGCGGGGTGAGCGTGGTGTTCTCGCGCTCGTCGCGGTCGTAGCGCAGCGACGCGTCGACTCGGAATGCGGTGGAAAATTCATATCCCAGCCCTGCATAGACCGCCCAGGCGAAATTATCCTGGCTGTCGGCAAGGAAGGTCGCCTGTGGGTTCAGCGGGTTGGTGCTCGGGGTGCGATAGACCGGCGTCACGCCGTTGCCGGTATCGACCAGATTGCCGGTCGAGATGTAGCGATCGGTGCGGATGAGATAGGTGCCGAGCGACCACGAGAAGCGCGCCTTGTCGGGCGAGGAGATGCGCAGATCCTCGCTGATCGCCGAGACATCGACGAACTGGCTCTGGTTCAGGTCGAAACCGAGGATATTGAAGAAGAGCGATTCGGGGATCGGCAGGAAATCGAACGCGTCGCCGGTGATGATCTCGCTCACCTTGTTGTACGCGGTGACCGAGCGGATCTGGCCCCAATCGGCGGTGTAATCGATCTTGAGCGAGCCGTTATAGATGTCGCGATTGTCGATCCCGGCATTGTTGACGCGCACCGGAAGGCTGACATCGTTCACGTCGCTGACGATGTTGTAATAGAAGGCCTGGGTCTCGAGCTTCGAGACATAGCCGCGCAGGTCGAAGCTGAGATCGGCGCTCGGCTCCCACAATAATTTGGCGCGCGCCGAGAAATCCCTGAGCGGGTCGGCGTCCTCGCCGAGGAAGGTGTTGGGAATGTAGCCGTCGGTGTCGCGCCACGACGCCGAGACGCGAAACTTGAGCGTGTCCGAGATCGGTCCGCTCAATCCGCCGCGCAGGACGTAGCCAAAGCCATTGTCGATCCCCGCCATCAAGCGGCCTTCGAGGGTATCGGTCGGCTGCTTGGTGGTGATGACGATCGCGCCACCGATGGCGTTGCGCCCATAGAGGCCGCCCTGCGGTCCCTTGAGTACCTCGATCTGTTCGATGTCGAACAGTTCCTGGCTGAACTCGGCGGCGTTGACCTGTTGCACGCCGTCGACGACCACCGCGACCGACGGCTCCGAATTGCGGTTCTGGGTGATGCCGCGGATGACGACGAACGCGTTGCCCGCATTCTGCGTCTCGACCAATTGAACGTTCGAGGTCAGCGCGATGAAGTCGGCGGGCTTTTCGATGCCGGCGTTTTCGATCGTCTGGGCGTCGAACACCGTGATCGCCGCCGGGGTATCCTGGATGGTGGTGTCGCGGCGAAGCGCGGTAACGACGATGTCGTTGGTATCGGGGGCGGCGGCGGGGGGCGGCGCGTCCTGCGCTGCCGCGGGTGATCCCGCGACTATCGCCGTAACCGAGATAGAGCCTGCCAGCATCGCGCGCGTCCATGCCGCTGTGACCATCGATTTCCTCCCCCAAGGTGCTCGCCCCCTCAGCTGAACATGAGGGTCACGCGCTGGATTCTCCCAAGCGAAATCTAGGTCGCTTCGCAATTCGAAGTCAAGTTCGATATGCGAAGTTACGCGCATTGGGACGATGGGGCTCGTCCCAAGGCAGGCTTTGCTTTCGTCTTCGGAATGCTCGCGTGGCGAACGCCGGGGCGATCCGAAGCGGCAACGGCCCGCACCGACGAAGCGAGCGGCCGCGCACGCACCCGTCGGACCCAAAGCTCGTCATTTACCGTTGCTGGGCACGATCAGGACTATATCCTTGCGTGCGCTGCCGACCTTCGTATCTTTGCCTCGGTCGGTTGCCGGGCCAGCGGCCTAGACCCGCTCGTCGCCATCATAGGAGATCGCCGCAGCGCCTGCGCCCGACATGATGAAGCCGATCGGGCGTTCGGTCTCTTCGTAAAGGTGCGCGACCAGGCCTGCGGTGCGCGCGAGCAGCGAAATGCCCTTGAGCGCGCCGAGCGGAAAGCCGAGGTCGAGCAGGATCGCGGGGATCGCGCCGTTAATATTGATCGGCAGTGGCCGGCCCAGCGCATCGGGCAGCGCATCGCGCAGCGCGTAGAGCATCGCGACATGCGCGCCGCCGACGCCATGTTCCTCGGCCAGCGCCAGCAGCAGCAGCGCGCGCGGGTCGCCTTCGGCATGTTGCGGGTGGCCGAAGCCCGGCACCGCGCGCTTTTCGGCGCGCAGGCGGCGGATGCCGTCGCGCGCCGCCGCATCGGGGGTGCCGCTCTCGGCGGCTTGCGCCACCAGTTGAGCATAGAACCGCCCGGCCACCTCGGCGCTTCCCAGCACGACCGATCCGCAGCCCAGCAACCCGGCGGCGACCGCGCCCTGGAACGCCTCGGGGGCGGCGGCAAGGGTCATCCGCGCGGCGACGACGCTCGGCACCAGCCCGTGCTCGGCGATCGCCACCAGTACCGCGTTGGCGAAGAAGCGCTGGGCTTCGCTCGGCGGCTGGCCCGTCACCAGCAGCCAGAAATAGCTGGTGAAATCGATCTGGCCGATCACGTCGCCGCACAGGTCGCGCCCGCGTACCGTGATGCTCGTGGCGTCCGAGGTGCAAATCGCCGTATGGGGCGCGTCCTGCTTGCCGATCCGCATCGTGCCTGTCCTTGTGTGCAGACCAACGGCCCGACTTGCTCATTCTGAAATTCGATTTACGAAGATGAATTCGTATATCGAAGTTTGCAAGCCTTGATCGCTGGAGTCACCGCATGGCCAAGCCGCTCGCCAATGTCACCGTGCTCGAAATGGGCACCTTCATCACGGGGCCTGCCGCCGGGATGCTGCTCGCCGATATGGGCGCCGATGTGATCAAGATCGAACGGCCCGATGGCGGTGACCCGTTCCGCGCCTTCGAGGGCGATTTCTACAGCCCGCATTTCCAGACCTATAATCGCAACAAGCGCTCGGTCACGCTCGACACGCGACTGCCCGATGACCTTGCCGCCTTCGACCGGATGATCGCCGACGCAGACGTGTTCATCGAAAATTTCCGGCCTGGCGTGACCCCCAAGCTCAACGTCGATCCCGATCGGCTGCGCGCGATCAACCCGCGGCTGATCTATCTGTCGATCTCGGGGTTCGGCGCCACCGGGCCCGATTCAGCGCGCCCGGCCTTCGACACCGTGGCGCAAGCGGCGAGCGGGTTCCTGCGGCTGCTGGTCAACCCCGCAAATCCGCGCGTGGTGGGGCCCGCGCTCGCCGATTCGATCACCGGTTTCTACGGCTGTTACGGCGTCCTCGCCGCGCTGCACGAACGCGCCACGACGGGGCAGGGGAGGCTGGTCGAGGTTTCGATGTTCGAGGCGATGGCGCATTTCAACCTCGACGATTTCACCCATTATTTCGCCGATGGCGAGGTGATGGGCCCCTATAGCCGCCCCAACGTCTCGCAATCCTATGTCTTTCAGTGCCAGGGCGGCGAGTGGATCGCGCTGCATATGTCCTCGCCGCCCAAATTCTGGGAGAATCTGGCCGCGGCGGTCGGGCGACCCGACATGCTCGCGCGTCCCGAATTCGCCAGCCGCAGCGCGCGCATCGCAAACTATGAGGAGGTCGCCGCGTATCTCGCGCCGCTCTTTGCGACTCGGTCGCGTACCGCCTGGTGCGAAATCCTCGAACAGCGCGAAGTGCCGCATTCGCCGGTCTATTCGCCGCCCGAGGTGATCGCGACCGAGCAGGCCCGCCACCTCGAGCTGTGCGTCGAGGATCCGGCCGGCCCGCGCGGCGCCTTCAAAACGATCCGGTCGCCCGTCAGCTTCGATGGCGAGCGGATGCTTGCGGTGACGGCGCCGCCGACGCTCGGCCAGCATAACGCGATGGTCGGCGGCGAACGCGTACCCGCAGCCGCGGTCGAATGATCGGAGCGGCCTGCCGCTTGCCGAGCGCCCGTGTGGCCGGTAACCCGGGCCATGCCCGTCACCGAAAAGCCGCCCAAGGATAGCGAGTATCTCTCGACGCTCGAGCGCGGTCTGCGCGTGTTGCGGGCATTCGACGTGACCCATCCCGAAATGCAGCTGAGCGAGGTTGCGCAGGTCACCGGCCTCAGCCCGGCGGTAGCGCGGCGCTGTCTCAACACCCTCGTCGAGCTCGGCTATATCGCGCGCTACGGCCGCAAATTCCTGTTGCGCGCCGAAGTGCTGACCTTCGCCAACAGCTATCTCTCGTCGATGAACCTTGAGCAGATCGTGCTGCCCTCGCTGCAGCGCGTGCGCGACGAGACCGGCGACAGCTCGTCGATGGCGGTGCTGTCGGGGACCGATATCCTCTATGTCGCGCACGTCTCGACCACGCGGCCCATCCGGCTGGGCGCGAGCGCGGGGACGCGCTATCCGCTGCACGCGACGTCGCTGGGCAAGGTGCTGCTCGCCTTCCAGCCCGACCCGGTTCTTGCCGCCTATTGGCAGCACGCGACGCTACCGCGCTTCACCGAACACACCGTGACGACGCGCAAGGCGCTCGAGGCACGGTTGGATAGGACGCGCAGCGACGGCTATGATACCGCGCTCGACGAGCTCGATTATGGCCTGGTATCGGTCGCGGTTCCGGTCTTCGATGCCCAGCGCCGTATCGTCGCCGCGATCAACTGTTCGACCTCGACGACGCGGATCCTGCAGCAGGATCTGGTCCAGACGCGGCTCCCGCTGCTGCGGAGCGCGGCCAGCGAAATAGGGACGGCGCTGCAGCGCTGGCCGGCGTTGATCCACTCGCTACTTTCGGGGTGCTGAGCCGCGCCTGGTCCTCCCTGGGGGAAGTTCGCGAAGGCTCCGCCCCCTGAGCGCCGTGTGCCGACGTTCGATTCATGTCGAAATGCTCGCCGCGTCGGCATTGACTGTCGCGCCAGCGTGTGAATAACTCGGACCAGATAACGAAATAATACGGAGAGGCGAATGACCGGGGGTCATCGGTACGCAGCGGTCGTGCGGCGTAATTTACTGTCGCGGTTACCTGCCCACTCGCTCGCAGCGCGTGCGCTGGCGGGGGCAAGCTCGTTCCCGGGCACTTCCGACATACAGCAGGGTGACGCATGCTGATCGACCGCAGGACGGCGCTTGCCGGCGTGGTCGGCATGTTCGGCGCGACCTTGTTCGCGCCCCTCGCGCGCGCCTTGGCCAACCAGCCCGCACCGGTGATCAACACCGGGACCGCCACGCCGGTATTTACCCCGGCGCAGCGCGCGCTGGTCGCCGCGCTCAGCGAGCGCGTGCTGCCGACCACCGATACCCCCGGCGCGATCACCGCGGGCGTGCCCGACTATATCGAGCATATGCTCGGCGACTGGGCGATCGATGACGACCGCGCGCTGATCCTCGGCGGCCTCGCCGCGATCGATGCGCGCAGCATGGCCGATTATCGCAAGCCCGCCGCCCAGGCCACGCCGGCGCAGCAGGATGCCTTGCTGACGCTAGCGATGAACGGCGGCCTTTCGGGCCCGGCGGACTTCTTCGAGGCGTTCCGCCAGCTCGTCATCACCGGCTATTATACCTCCGAAGTCGGCATCAAGCAGGAGCGGCATTACCTGCCTGTCCCCGGCGAATATGACGGCGCCTACCCGTATGCGAAGGTCAAAAAGATCTTCTCGTCCTAGGCGATCCAGCGGTTTTGGCCCGCGCGCGCAACCACCCTTTCCCGACCCTTCGATCCGGCGGACAATGAACATGGCAGCAACAGATCGCTTCGACGCAATCGTCATCGGCTCAGGCGTGAGCGGCGGCTGGGCCGCAAAGGAACTCACCGAAAAGGGGCTTCGCGTCCTGCTCGTCGATCGCGGCCGGATGGTCGAGCATGGCGAGGATTATCCGTACGAGGGCAAATCGGCCTTCGAGATTCCAGCGCGCGACCGGATGCCCGCGGCGATCGCCAAGAGCGAGTATTTCGCGCTCAACGGCTGGGTCTCGCCGAGCACGCGGCCCTTCTTCATCAACGACCGCCTCAACCCCTATGATTACGACGCGCCCAACAAGTTCAACTGGGTCCGTCCGTCGGTGGTCGGCGGCAAGTCGCTGACCTGGGGGCGCTGGAGCTTCCGCTGGGGCCCGAATGATTTCGAGGCCAACAAGCTTGAGGGCATCGGTACCGATTGGCCGATCCGCTATGACGACGTCGCGCCCTGGTACAGCTATGTCGAGAAATATATCGGCGTGTCGGGCGGCCGCGAGAACTTGCCCTATCTGCCCGACAGCGAATTCATGCCGCCGGTGCCGATGAACATCGCCGAGCAATGGCTCAAAGGGCGGCTCGAGGGCGAATTCCCCGGGCGCAAGCTGATCAACACCCGGCTGAGCAACATCACCGAGGACAAGCCCGACCAGGGCCGCGCGAAGTGCCAGAACCGCGCGCAATGCCATCGCGGCTGCAGCTTCGGCGCCTATTTCTCGACCCAGGCGGTCACGCTCCCCGCCGCGCGCGCAACCGGGCGGCTGACGGTGCGCGCCGATGCCTGGGCGACCAACATCGAATACGACCCGGCGCGCAAGCGCGTGACCGGCGTCCGGCTGGCCGACGCCAATACCGGCAAGATCGAGGTCATTGACGCGCGGATGGTGTTCCTATGCGCCTCGGCGATGAGCTCGCTCCACGTGCTGCTCAACTCTCGCCCCGCCGACAGCGAGCGGAGCTATTTCCACTCGAACGGCGCGCTCGGCAGCGCGGTGATGGACCATATCTTCCGCGTGAACGTCTCGGGCGAAATCCCGGGAATGACCGATTATGTCGAATATGGCCGGCGTCCCGGCGGCGTCTATGTCCCGCGCTTCCGCAACCTCGAGCAGGAGGAGCTGCCCTTCAAGCGCGGCTATGGCTATCAGGGCGGGGCGGGACGCCAGGCCTCGACACCCGAAGGCTTCGGCGCATCGATGAAGCACGGCATGCGCGAATATGGCCCATGGCGCTTCAACATGGGCGCGTTCGGCGAATGCCTGCCCTATGACGACAATCGCGTGATGCTGAACTTCTGCAAGACCGATCGCTTCGGCACCCCGCTGCTGCGCTTCGACGTCACCTTCCGCGACAACGAGATCAAGATGATGGACGATGCGCAGGAACAGGGGATGATCATGCTGCGCCAGGCGGGGCTGAAGAACGTCAACAGCTACCGCGGCAAGCATGTGCCGGGCGAAGCGATCCACGAAATGGGCGGCGCGCGCATGGGCCGAGATCCCGGCACGTCGGTGCTCAACGAATGGAACCAGGCGCACGACGCCCCCAACCTGTTCGTCACCGACGGCGCGATGATGGCGTCGGTGTCGTGCGTCAACCCGTCGCTCACCTTCATGGCGATGACCGCGCGCGCCGCCGACCATGCGGTCAAGCAGATGAAGGCCGGCGTAATCTGATCATCGCCGGCTAAGGCCGCTCGGTCGGGCGGGCGGGGTGCTGCGGCGCCGCGCCGTCAGGCTGCGGCGGGGCAGTAGCCGGCGATGAAGCGCTCGTGCGTCGGCATCTGCTCGGCTGCCGCCGCCATCGCGCTGCGCATCGACCCCAGGCTGCGCGCGATGTCGGCGGCGGGGAGCGTGGCGACGATCGGGTCGCACGTTTCGGGCATGATCCGCTGCCCCAGCATCACCGCGACCCAGCTCGGCCGCGCGAACAATTCCTCGTTGTAGCGGAACACCCGCCCGGTCTCGCGGAACAGCTCGATCTTGTGCGTCAGCGTGTCGGGCACCGGCATCGTGCGGCAG
This sequence comes from Sphingomonas qomolangmaensis, assembly GCF_024496245.1. Lineage (NCBI taxonomy): Bacteria > Pseudomonadati > Pseudomonadota > Alphaproteobacteria > Sphingomonadales > Sphingomonadaceae > Sphingomonas > Sphingomonas qomolangmaensis. Next base: position 1,160,345 of record NZ_CP101740.1, on the reverse strand, counting down.
TAGTTCCAGAAGTCGCTGTCGTCGCGCTCGGTCGCGCAATAATGCAGGATGATGAAGTCGCGCACCTGCTCGAATTCGGTGCGCATGTGGCGGTTATATTCGGTGCGGAGGATGTCGGGGATCGCCGCGCGCGGGAATAGCGAGATGAAGCGGCTGATGCCCTCCTGGATCAGATAGATCGAGGTCGATTCGAGCGGTTCGAGAAATCCGGCGGCCAGCCCGATCGCGATGCAGTTGCGCGTCCAGAACGCTTCGCGGCATCCGGCGCGGAAGCGGATCTGGCGCGGATCGGCGAGCGGCTTGCCCTCGACCCTCTCGAGCAGCGTGGCGGTCGCGACGTCGTCGCCCATGAATGCGCTCGAATAGATATGGCCGTTGCCGACGCGCCGCTGCGTCGGGATTCGCCATTGCCACCCCGCCGTCTTCGCGGTCGATCGGGTATAGGGCGCGGGCGGCCCCAGATGCTCGCTCGGCACCGCCAGCGCGCGATCGCAGGGCAGCCAATGGCTCCAGTCGACGAAGCCGACCCCCAGCGTCTCCCCCGCCAGCAGCGCGCGAAAGCCGGTGCAGTCGAAGAAGAAGTCACCCTCGATGACGCGCTCGTCGCCAAGGTCGATGCCTTCGATGAACCCGTCTTCGGGGCGAAGCCGAACGTTTCGGACGATCCCCTCGACCCGGCGGACGCCGCGCGCCTCGGCATAGCGGCGCAGGAACTTGGCATAGAGCGTCGCGTCGAAATGATAGGCGTAGCGGACGTGCGACAGCACCGATCGTGGGTTGGGATCGGGCAGTGCGAAGCGGCCCGCCTTCGCCGCGACGGCGCACTGGCTATACGCCTCGATCGGGTGCCGATCGCCATCGGCGCGGCTGCGCAGCCAATATTGGTGGAAATCGATCCCCTGCATGTCGACGCCATGCTGGCCAAAGGGATGGATATAGCTATCGCCGCGCCGCCCCCAATCGACGAACTCGATCCCCAGCTTGAACGTCGCCTGCGTCGCCGCCATGAATTCGGCTTCGTTGACCCCGAGCATCCGGTTGAAGGCGAGGATGTCGGGGATCGTCGCCTCGCCGACGCCGACGGTGCCGATCGCGTCGGATTCGACCAATGTGATCGTCACTTCCTTGGGATCGAGCAGGCTCGATAGCGCAGCCGCGGTCATCCACCCCGCCGATCCGCCGCCGACGATCACGATCCGCCGCAAAAGCGGTTGCTGGGTCATCGTGGGCTGCGCTCCAGATAGTGTTCGAGTTGCGCACGATAGGTAGCGCTGGCGGGCATCTTCGCGACGACCTGTTCGATGTCGTGTCGGGTCTTGGCGAGGAACTGTTTGACGCGCGCGGGGTCGGCGCGGTCGGCCAGCCGGTCGTGCCGGGCCGGCCGGCGGCCCATGCCCAGATGCAGGATCGTCCAGTCCTCGGGGTGAAAGGGTTCGAGGTCATAGGCGACCAGCACGCCGCGGCTTTCGAACATGCCGATCTTGTGCTCCAGCTTGGGCGGCATCGGTGCGGCGCGCGCCGCCCGCCAATAGGGGGTGTCGGGCAAGCCATCGGCTTCGAACAGCGCGCGGGTGAACAGCGCGGCGTGGGTGTGATCCTCGCCGAAGCGGCGGTTATATTCGGCGCGTTCGACCGCCATGCCGCCGGCGTTGGGCAACAGCGCCAACAGCCGCTCGATATCGCGCTCGAGCAGCATCAGCGGCGCGGGGGTAAGCGGTTCGACCACCGCGGCCGCGTGACCGATGCCGACGCAATTGCCGCTCCACGCCTCGCGCCTTGCGCCCAACGTTGCTTCGCCGGTGATTTCGGCCCCGCTGCGATGCGCTGCCATTGCTTCGCCGGTCTGCGCTAGGTCAAAGACGCTGGTGCGCCTTACCCGCCCGCGCAGCGGGGTGTCGCTCATCCAGCCATAGGGCGCAGCAGTGACGGTGCGCAGCGGCGCGTCGGGCTGCGCAGGTGCGGCGTCGCTCGCCGCGATTCCGATGCGGCGCGTGCCGTCGATCTCGGGAACCAGGCGCGAGAGCAGCAAAGCATCGGTGCCGGTGCAGTCGATATAAAGGTCGGCGGTCAGCACGCGCCCGTCGCGCAGCCGAACGCCGGTGATCGCGGCAGCGTCGGTCGCTACATCGTCGAGCTCACCCGTGATCCGTTCGACCCGATCGGCGGGAATCACCCCGGCGAACAGCCGTGAATAGGACGCAGGATCGAACTGATAGGCGTAGTCGGCACGGGCGAGCGGGTGCTGGCCGGTCTCGCCGGGGCCACGCGGCGGATGCGCGAACGCCCCCCGCTGCGCCGCGCGCGCCGAGACCAGGAAGGGCTCGATCGGACCGACCCCGCTCGACGCCAGATATTGGTGGAACTGCACGCCATCGAGGATCGGAAAGGGCAGCGCGAAGCATTGGGTCCATGCGCGATCGCCGCCCCATTGGGTATAACGTGTGCCCCACGAAAAGCCGGTGTCGCTGCGCTGCACCAATGCTGGTTCGTCGACCCCCGCGGCGAGGTTGAAGGCATAGGCCAGCGGCGCCGACACCGTCCCGTAGAACAGGTCGCTGCTGGCGGTGTCGCAGATCGCGGCGAGGGTGATCCGGGTAGCGGCTGGCAGTTGCCGGGCGAGCGCTGCGGCAGTCATGTGCGCGGCGAGGCCACCCCCGCAGATGAGGATGTGGCCGATCGGTTCGGCGAAATCAGACGGGCGTTGCATCGCTGATCCTACGCCGCGGGTGCACGCTGCGCCAGGCTGCCCGCCGCAGCCGAGCGACGGATATAGTCGGCGTGGTCGGGGGTGCCGCGTACCGCCGCCGCCACCTCTTGGCGGATCGCGCTGGCACGCGCGGCCAACGCATTGTCGCCCATCGATCGCGCGCGCGGATCATAACCCGTCGGCATCAGATTTTGCCCCAGCATCACCGCCACCCAGCTCGGCGGCAGGAACAGCCCGAATTCATAGGGCACGACATAGGCGCGCGTCTGCCACGCTTCGATCTTCTCGCGCAGGCTATCGGGCAGCGTCAGCGCGCGGAAATGACGCCACATCTCGCTATCGTCGCGCTGCGTCGCGACATAGTGCAGCAGCAGGAAATCGCGCACCCGCTCGTAGTGCAGGCTCATGCGGCGGTTATATTCGACGATGTCCGACGCATCGAAGCCGCGGTCGGGGAACAGCGCCAGCAATTCGGTGATGCCGTCCTGGATCAGGTGGATCGATGTCGATTCGAGTGGTTCGAGAAACCCGCCCGCCAGCCCGATCGCGACGACATTGGCCTTCCAGAAATCGCGCCGCCGCCCGGTGGTGAAGCGCAACTGGCGTGGTTCGGCCTGCATCGGCGCATCGAGATTCTCGACCAGCTGGCGGGTCGCGTCGTCGTCGCTGATGAAGCTGCTGCAATAGACATGGCCGTTCCCCACGCGGTGCTGCAGCGGGATTCGCCACTGCCACCCCGCGGTGCGCGCTGTCGCGCGCGTGTAGGGGCCGAGCGGCCCGGCGCTTGCGGTCGGCACGGCAACCGCGCGGTTACACGGCAGCCAGTGGCTCCAGTCGTCATAGCCCGACGCCAGCGCGCCTTCGATCAGCAGCCCGCGAAACCCCGAACAATCGACGAAGAGGTCGGCGCTGACCTCGCGCCCGTCGGCCAGCGTCACGCTGCGAACATGCCCGCTCTCGCCGTCGAGCGCGGTATCGACGATCTTGCCTTCGAGGCGCGTGACGCCATTGGCCTCGGCATAGCGGCGCAGGAACGCGGCATAGAGCGACGCATCGAACTGATAGGCATAGCCAAAGGTCGATTCGATTCGATCATGCTCGGCGGCCGGATGGCGAAACCGGTTCTGCTCGGCGGCGACGATCGGAAACGAATAATCGTCGAGCCGCGAGGTGTCGCCCAGGCTCTTGAGCCGCAGCCAGTGATGGTAGAAGGGCACGCCGTTCACCGCGGGGCCGTAATCACCGAACGGGTGGATATAGCGGTCGCCGATCTTGCCCCAGTCGCGAAATTCGATGCCGAGCTTGAAGGTGGCTTCGGTCGCGCGCATCAGGTCGCGCTCGTCGATGCCGAGCGTCTTGTTGAAGGCACGGATATGCGGAAGCGTGGCTTCGCCGACCCCGACGGTGCCGATTTCGGACGATTCGATCAGCGTGACCGCGATCGACAGCCCGTTGAGCTTGTTCGCCAACGCCGCCGCGGTCATCCAGCCCGCCGTCCCACCGCCGACGATGCATACGCGCCGAATCATAGGTTCACGCATGATCACAGGGTCGGTGCAGGCGCAGGGGCGGTCATCGATAACATCTCCTCCGGACCCGCGCTGTGCCGTTCGAGATGACGGCCGCTATGCGCTAACGCGATCCTAATTGTCCGCAGCGCCCGCATCGACGCAGGCGTCCAAATCGAGGTCGACAAAAGCGGACGGCTTGGGTGATGTCAATCGGACCGATTGGTCCGCGTTGTCTATCTTGCTTGGATGTTAAGTCTGAGTTATCCGAGTCGTCGCCCGACGAGAAATCGCGAGCGCCAGCGTGTAAGGCGCGGCGTTCAAAACGATCCGGAACGGGCGGGGAAATCGGGGCCGGGCGACCGGTCTTATGAAGAGGGGGTGCACTGTGAAGAAGAATGCGATTCCGAATCTTTCGTGGTCGGCCAAGCGCTTGCTCTTGGCGACGTCGGCGCTGACCTTGGCGCTATATCCTGCGGCAGCATCGGCACAGACGGCAGGCTCCGATCCCGAAGGCGAGCAGCAGGCCGAAGCGCCCGCTGGCGAAGAACGCGAAATCATCGTTACCGGTATTCGCGGCGCGCTCGAATCGGCCAAAGAGATCAAGCGCAATGCATCGACCTTCGTCGATTCGCTGTCGGCGTCGGACATCGCGACGCTTCCCGATCTTTCGGTTGCCGAAGCGCTCGGCCGCATTCCCGGCGTCACCATCTCGCGTTTCCCCACCGGCGGCGCGAGCCCCGACTTTCCTTCGCCCGAGGGACGCGGCAACCTTGTTCGCGGCCTGAGCTTCGTGCGGTCTGAGTTCAACGGTCGCGACGCGTTCAGCGCCAATGGCGGCCGCTCACTCGACTTTTCGAGCATTCCCCCCGAGCTGATCGGTGGCGTCGACGTGTACAAGAACCAGAGCGCCGACCTGATCGAAGGTGGCATCGGCGGCACGATCAACCTGCGCACGCTCGAACCCTTCGACCGTCCCGGCGGGCTGTTGGTGGTGGCGGGCGACGTCACCTATTCGGACCTCCGCAAGGAATGGTCGCCGCAGATCAGCGTCACCGGCGGCAATCGCTGGTCGACCCCGATCGGCGATGTCGGCTTCGTCGCTTCCTATTCGCGTTCGAAGCTCGATTCGCGAATCAACGGCTGGCAGCAGAACGCGCCGATGCCGCGCGTGCTCGATGCCAACGGGAACGTGCCCGAGTCGTTGCTCACGGGCGCCAACAAGCTCAGCGAGTTCGCCGGCGTCGATGCCTCGAACATCGTCGGTATCACGCCCGGTTTCCAGCTGCGCACCAACGACGTCGATCGTGACCGCGAGAGCTATTATTTCGCGGGTCAGTGGAAGAACGACCGGCTGCAGTTGACCGCGAAATATATCCGCGCCGAAAATACCATCGACAGCATCGAGCGCACCTTCGAATGGTTCCCCGAGCATGACACCGGCACGCGCGCTGGCGTCCGCGATCTTGTTCTCGATACCGGTTGGGGCTCGGCCGGCACCGCGATGTGCAGCGGCCCCGGCGGCTTCCCGAACAACCCCGGCGACTGCGAAACGCTGATCCCCGTTGGTGGTGGCCTGATGAAGTCGGGTTTCGTCACCAGCAGGATCGATGACTATACCGGCGCGATCGGTTCGCCCGTCGGGTCGCTCGGCATCGGCAAGATCGAGGAAGCGACCACCGAGGATTACAGCCTCAACCTGAAATGGGATGCCTCCGATCGCCTTAAGGTGACCCTCGATGGTCAATATACCAAGGCCAGTGCCCGCCAGCGGCAAATCTGGGGCGGGATGAACACCTATCTGGATTGGCAGATCCAGCACGATCTCGACAACCCGCAGATCCAGTTCTTCGTCAATCCGGCAACCGGATTCAACGGGAACCAGACCCGCTTCACCGGCGATAATGATGATCCGGCGACGCCTGATGTTGTCGAGGGCGTTCGCATTCCGCAGGCGACCAGCACGGGCGACTTCAACGGCTCGACCTGGCAATTCGTTGCCGATCAGTTCCAGGAAGGCACCGGCGAATTGTACGCACTCCGGGCCGACTTTGATTACGACGTTTCGGGCGGCGACGGGCTGGCCAGCTGGTTCGACAGCGTGAAGTTCGGTGCGCGCTATTCGGAGCGCAGTCAGGTCAACTCCGAAATGGCGCTCAACTGGGGCTCGATGGCACCGGCATGGGACGGCCGTGGCGGGTTCGCCGTGGCGGGCACGATGCAGGATCCTGCAGCAGGCTTCGAAGCGGTACCGTTCGGCGATTTCTTCCGCGGCGGCGTCGTCAACGGCTCGAACAATGAGTTCGTGTTCGTGAACGAGAACCTGTTGTCGAGCTATGAAAATTTCCGCAACTACATCGCTGGCGAGCCGCAACTCGGCACCAACTATAACTGGGTTCCGCGCGGCGAAGCCGATGGCTCGCGGTTCGGTCGCGCGACGTTCCGGCCCGAAGATACATCGGACATCGACGAAAAGACCTGGAACGCCTATGCCCGGATCGATTTCAAGCAGGAATTCGACAACGGCATGTCGCTCGACGGCAATTTCGGCGTCCGATACGTCAAGACCACGCTGACTTCGAACGGCTTCCAGGCGTTCCGCCCGTTTGTCGCCGATATCCAGACGCTACCCGTCACCAATGGCGTGCGTACGCGGACCGATGATGCGGAAAGCCGCGACGACATCGCCGATTTTGCGCCTGAAGCAGTGGCCTATGCCGCACAGGCCGCAGTCCCCACCAGCATCAACCAAAGCGATGAGCGCTGGCTGCCGTCGTTCAACCTGAAGTGGAACCTGAACCGCGAAATGCTGCTGCGCTTTGCCTACAGCAAGGGCCTCAGCCGTCCGAACGTCCAGGATCTGCGATCGTCGCAGGAATATGTCGTCACCACCAACCGGCTGAATTTCGACCCGGTCGCGGAAACCGATCCGCTGTTCGGGATCGATCGTGGTGCGCAGAACATCAGCGTCGGCGAAATCCGCGTCAGCCGCGGCAACCCGTTCCTGAAACCGACGACTGCCGATAGCTTCGACGCGTCGTATGAATGGTATTTCCCGGGCGGGTATCTGTCGGTCTCGGGGTTCTACAAAGATCTCTCGAACATCATCACCAATGGCGATCTGCCGCTCGGCACCACGACGCTCGACGGGCAGCAGGTGAATATCATCTACAACGGCCCGGTTAACCAGGCCAAGGCGACGATCAAGGGCGTCGAAATTGGCTATCAGCAATTCTTCGACTTCCTGCCGGGTGTGTTGAAGAATTTCGGCGTCCAGGCGAACTACACCTACATCGACGCATCGACGACACCGCCGGGTAATGGCGCCGATGCCGATGGCGATGGCAACCCCGATGATCTGACGACGGTGTTCCGTTTCGGCGTCGACGATCTGCTGGGACAGTCGAAGCATATCGCCAACGCCGTTGCGATCTACCAGAACAAGGTGGTCGAGGCGCGACTGGCGTATAACTGGCGGTCGGAATATCTGACCACCTATCGCGATTACGTCACCGGCAACCCGATCTATAACTCGGCTGCAGGGTTCCTCGACGCGTCGCTGAAGTTCAACATCGGCCAGTTCCAGATCCGCGGGTCGATCGCGAACATCCTCGACACCAAGAGCAAGGCGCGCTCCTATATCGACGAAAGCGGGCAGCTGTACGACCGGTTCAGCTTCCTGAACGATCGCCGTATCGTGCTCGGCGCGCTGTGGCGGATGTAATCGAGGTAGGCAGACGCCAACCTTGACGGGGGCGTTCGGTGGGCGGCGATCGCTGACCTATCGCCACCCGCCAAAGGCTGACACTGCAGAACAACCCCCGTCGCCTCAGCGACGGGGGTTGTTCCTATTTGCGCCCGGCTCCCGCGTCGGCGCTCCCCGCCGCCGCATCGCTGTCCTACAAGCACCGGCTTTGCTATCCTCGGCAGATGCCCATGTGTGTGCCACGCTCCACTGGTATCGCGTTTCGATCCCGGGGCAGGGGGCATTCCGGGGGGGGGACGTAGTGTAGCTTTTGTAGCCTTCCGAGCCACCGGCCTTGTGCGACTCGACGCTATCGACGTGTCGGCGACGTCGCTTTCCTAGACGCCATCGTTGATTGTCGCGCGTTGATCGCGCAATCCCGATGCTGGAGGTCGATAGCGCGTGAACGATACTAATGGGCAGCCCTTCCAGGCGCCCGAATTCCTCCTCGGCGGCGGCGAGACCGGCGGGTTGATCGCCGCGCATGATTGGTCGGGCACGTCGCTTGGCCCGATTCAGCAATGGCCGCAAAGCCTGCGGACGACGCTCGGCTTCGTGCTGCGGTCGCCGGTGCCGATGACGATGATGTGGGGCATCGAGGGCGTCATGCTCTACAACGATGCCTTCTCGGTGTTCGCGGGGGGGCGTCACCCTGAGCAGCTCGGCAAGCCGGTGCGCGAGGCGTGGCCCGAGGTTGCCGACTTCAACGACAATGTGATCAAGGTCGCGCTCGCTGGCGGGACGCTCGCTTATAAGGACCAGGAACTCACGCTGTACCGCGACGGTGTCGCCGAACAGGTCTGGATGAACCTTGATTATTCGCCGGTGCTCGACGCGTTCGACCGGCCGGCCGGCGTGCTGGCGATCGTGATCGAAACCACCGAACGCGTCGCCGCCGAGCGCGCGCTGCGCGACGAGCGCGATCGCACCCGCGACGTGCTCGACAATATGGGCGATGCCTTTGCGCTGCTCGACAAGGATTTCCGCATCGTCGAGATGAACGCGGCCGCCTGGCGCCTCGAAGCGCGGCCGCGCGAGCAGGTGATCGGCAAGACGCATTGGGAGGCGCACCCCGACGCCGCCCCCGAACTCAGCCAACTATACCGGCGGGCGATGACCTCGGGCCAGCCCGTCGAACTCGAACATCGCTATGTCTGGCCCGACGGGCGCGAATCCTGGATCGACATGCGCGCCTACCCGGTCGGCGAGGGGCTGGCGGTCTTCTATCGCGATATTTCGGATCGCAAGCACGACGAGGCCGCACTCGCCGAAAGCGAAACGCGTTTCCGCAACATGGCCGACCAGGCGCCGGTGATGATGTGGGTCACCGATCCGAGCGGCTTTTGCACCTACCTCAACCGGCGCTGGTACGAGTTCACCGGCCAGGAGGTCGGCACCGGCGAGGGCTATGGCTGGCTCGACGCGATCCATGACGACGATCGGCCGCTCGCCGAGGAAGCCTTTGTGACGGCGAATGCCAAGCAAGAGGATTACCGCGTCGAGTTCCGCATCCGCCGCGCCGATGGCGTCTATCGCTGGGCGATCGACGCCGCCGCCGCGCGCTTTGGTGCCGATGGCGCATATCATGGCTATGTCGGCTCGGTGATCGATATCGACGAGCGGCGCGAGGCCGAGGCTGCGCTCCAGGCATCGACCGCGCGGGCGCAGAAACTGGCTGCCGAACAGGTGGCGATCCTGGGTCAGCTCGCCGAGGGGGTGATCGTCACCGATCGCGAAGGCAACATCACCTTCGTCAACGATGCCGCCAGCCGGATCCACGGCGTCAGCCGGCTCGATGTCGCCCCCGATGCCTATAGCAGCGCCTATCATTTGCTCACGCTCGATCGCGAACCCTATCCGACCGATCAATTGCCGCTGGTCCGTGCGGTGCAGGGCGAGACCGTGGCCGAGGCACGCTGGCGCATCCAGCGGCCCGACGGTTCCGAAGTCCTTGCTGTCGGCAGTGCCTGCCCGGTCCGCGACGAAAATGGCGAGACGCTCGGCGCGGTGCTGACCTTGCGCGACGATACCGAGCGCGCCGAAGCCGAACGGCAGTTGCGCGAGAACGAGGCGCGGCTGCGTGCCCTGACCGACAACCTGCCCTCGGGAATGGTCTATCAGATCGCGACGGGCAATGATGGCGCGCAGCGACGGTTTCTATACGTCTCGCAGAGCCACGAAAAGCTCACCGGCATCCCCGCCGACGCGGTGCTCGCCGATCCGACTATACCGTATAGCTTGATCCTTCCCGAGGACCGCCCCGCGCTGCTGGCGGCGGAGGCCGCGGCGATGGCGGCGCGTAAGCCGTTCGACGTCCAGATGCGGTTCCGCCGCGCCGACGGCATGGTACGCTGGTCACGGATCATCTCGGCGCCGCGCGATCAGATCGACGGATCGGTCGTCTGGGACGGTATCCAGGTCGACATCACTGATCAGAAGCGCGCCGAAGCGCTGCTCGTCGAGATGAACGACGAGCTCGAGCGCCGCGTCGCCGAACGCACGCGCGAGCTTGAGGAAGCGCAGGAGGCGCTTCGCCAGGCGCAGAAGATGGAGGCCGTTGGGCAGCTCACCGGCGGGATCGCGCACGACTTCAACAACCTGCTCACGGGGGTGATCGGCTCGCTCGACATGATGCAGCGCCGGATGGCGAAGGGCGAGACCGACAAGATCGAGCGCTATGCGACCACCGCGATGACCGCGGCCAATCGCGCCGCTGCGCTCACCCACCGGCTGCTCGCCTTCTCGCGCCGCCAGCCGCTCGATCCCAGGCCGGTCAACGCCAATCGGCTGGTGAGCGGCATGGAGGAGCTGCTTCGCCGCACCATCGGCGAAAGCGTCAGGCTCGAGATCGTCACCGCGGGGGGGCTGTGGCAGACGTTGTGCGATCCCAACCAACTCGAAAGCGCCATCCTCAATCTCGCGATCAACGCGCGCGACGCGATGCCCGATGGCGGCGAGCTGACGATCGAGACCTGCAATGCGCATCTCGACAACGCCTATGCTGCGCAGCATCGCGAGGTGGCGCCGGGCCAATATGTCTGCATCAGCGTCACCGATTCGGGCAGCGGAATGACCAAGGCGGTCATCGGCAAGGCGTTCGAGCCCTTCTTCACCACCAAGCCGATCGGGCAGGGTACGGGGCTAGGGCTGTCGATGATCTACGGCTTCACCCGCCAGTCCGAAGGCTATGCGCGGATCTATTCGGAGGTCGGCCAGGGAACGACGATCAAGCTGTACCTGCCGCGCTATCTCGGTGAGGCCGAGGAGTCGCAGGTTAGCCACCGCGAACTCACCGACGCGCATCGTGCCGAAGATGGCGAGGTGGTGCTGGTGGTCGAAGACGAAACCGCGGTGCGCGATCTGGTCGTCGATGTGCTCGAAGAGCTCGGCTATCGCGCGATCGAGGCGGTCGATGGCCCGGCGGGGCTCAAGCTCCTGCAGTCCGATATCCGGCTCGACCTGCTGGTCACCGACATCGGCCTGCCCGGGCTCAACGGCCGCCAGCTTGCTGACGCCGCGCGCGAGCGGCGGCCCGATCTCAAGATCCTGTTCATGACCGGCTATGCCGAGAATGCGACGATCGCCAACGGCTTCCTCGACCCCGGCATGGAGATGATCACCAAGCCCTTCGCGATTGAGGCGTTGGTGACGCGCATCCGCGATATGATCGAAGACCGATGACCTTGGAAGAACTCGGCTGGAACCCGCATTTCAGCAGCCAACTATCGCCCGACGAGGCCGACGAGTGCCATCCTGTCCGGGTGATGTCGGTGCATCGCGGGCAGATCGCGGTGGCGGGGGCGGCATCGCAGCGTTTCGTTACCCCCTATATCGCCGGCGCCAGCGCAGCCGATGACCACCCCACCGTGGGCGACTGGCTGTTGATCGACAGTCACTCGCTCCAGCCGATTCGCGTGCTGACGCGGCTGAACCTGTTCAAGCGCCGCTCGCCGGGCGATCCGCGCAAGGAACAGATGATCGCCGCCAATGTCGACACGGTGTTTATCGTCGCATCGTGTAACCAGGATTTCAGCGTCCCCCGGCTCGAACGCTATCTGGTGCTGGCGCGCGAAGTCGGGGTGAACGCGGTGGTGGTGCTCACCAAGATCGACCTGACCGACACGCCCGAGGCATTCGCCGAGGCCGCGCGCGCGATCGAGCCGGGGCTGCGCGTCGAGTCCGTCGATGCCCGCGATCCCGCCAGCGTCGCGCGGCTGGCGGCGTGGTGCGGCCGCGGCAAGACCGTCGCGCTGCTGGGGTCGTCGGGGGTCGGCAAATCGACGCTGGTCAACACGCTGCGCGCGTCGGACAGCATCGCGACCCAGGCGGTGCGCGCGCATGACGGCACCGGTCGCCACACGACCACGGTGCGGACGATGCACCGGCTCGATCATGGCGGGTGGCTGCTCGACCTGCCGGGCATGCGCGAATTGCAATTGGCGCAGGCGGCGACGGGGATCGCGGAAATCTTCGACGACTTCGCGTTGGCGGCGCAGGATTGCCGCTTTTCGGACTGCTCGCATCGAAGCGAACCCGGCTGCGCGGTCCGCGCCGCGATCGCCTCGGGCGCGCTGACCCAGGCGCGCTTCGATCGCTGGACGCAGCTGTCCGCCGAAGAGGCGGGCACCGCATCGCTGCAAACGAGACGCCGACCTCGCTGAGCTCGCGCCGGACATCGTCGGCTTGAGTTCTGCCAGCTTTTGCTGTCAACATGGCAGCGCGCTGGGGACCGGGCGCCGGGGGGCGTGGCGTGACGCAACGAAAGACCCAGATCGTGGTGGTCGGCGGCGGCGCCGGGGGGCTCGAACTCGTCCGCAAGCTCGGCGCGCGCTATGGCCGCAAGCGCCACGACATCATCCTGATCGATCGCAACCTCACCCATATCTGGAAGCCGTTGCTCCACGAAGTCGCGGCGGGCTCGCTCGACGCCAATCTCGACGAGGTCGGCTATGGCGGGCATGCGGTGCGCTGGGGCTATCGCTTCTTCAACGGCAGCATCGAAAGCATCGATCGCGTCGCGCGCACCATTACCACCGCGCCGCTGATCGACGAACGCGGCGACGAGATCATCGGCCGCCACAGCATCCGCTACGATTATCTGGTGTTGGCGATCGGCGGCATCTCGAACGACTTCGGCGTGCCGGGGGTGCGCGAACACGCGATGTTCCTCGAGGATCGCCCGCAGGCCGACCGCTTCCGCCAGAAGCTGCTAAACGCGTGCCTGCGCACCAACCATGCCCACCAGACCGGCGATGCGCATGCGAGGGTGCGTGTCAGCATCGTCGGCGGCGGCGCCACCGGGGTCGAGCTCGCCGCCGAGCTCTACAACGCCGCCAAGGCGCTGCGCCACTACGGGCTCGAGGTGTTCGACGAGACCAAGCTCGAAGTCTCGCTGATCGAGGCGGGGCCACGGATCCTGCCCGCGCTCGACGAGGCGCTGGCGGCGACCGCCAAGCTCGAACTCGAGCGGCTGGGGGTGCGCGTGCTCGACAACACCCAGGTTACCGCGCTCGAGGATCGGCGGGTGCGGATCGGCGATGGTACCAGCATTGACGCCGATCTGATCGTCTGGGCGGCGGGGGTGAAGGGCGCCGAGGAGATCAAGACGATGAGCGATCTAGAGCTCACCCGCGGCAACCAGATCGTCGTGCGCCCGACGCTGCAATCGAAGGCCGACGATCGGATCTATGCGCTGGGCGATTGCGCCTCGTGCCTGCTTCCGGGTCGCGAGCGCCCGATCCCGCCGCGCGCGCAATCGGCGCACCAGATGGCGAGCCTGGTCTTTACCAATCTGGTCCTCGCGCAGGAGGGCAAGCCGCTGCGCGACTTCGTGTATCAGGACCACGGGTCGCTGGTGTCGCTCAGCCGCTTCTCGACCGTTGGGAGCCTGATGGGCAACCTCATCGGCGGGCGGATGTTCGTCCAGGGCTGGATCGCGCGCACGGTATATACTTCGCTCTACCGGATGCACCTGATCGCGATCCACGGCTGGTGGCGCGGCACCGGGCTGATCTTGATCGGCCACGTCAACCAGATCGTCCGCCCCAAGCTCAAGCTGCACTAGCCGGCGGAAAGGCCGCGGCCGATCAATCGAGCCTTACATGCTCGGGATGCAGATACGCCGGATCGAAGTCCGACAGGCGCTTGAGCCGTTCGATATCGCAGATCGTCAGCTGTTCGCGCTCGAAGACGATCAGCTTGTCCTGCCGCAGCTTCTGGATGACCCGGTTGACGTGGACGGGCGTCAGCCCGAGCGAATCGGCGATCTCGACCTGGGTCAGCGGCATCAGGAACTGATCGCCCGCGACCAGCCCGACATTGTTCATCCGCTCGTACATTTCGCACATCAGGTGCGCGGTCCGTTTGAACGCGTCGCGGCGGCCGAGATTGACGATCCACGCGCGCAGCACCCCCTCGTCGACCAATGTCGCCCACCACAGCGCCTGCGCGAGCTCGGGCTGTTGGCGGATCAGTTCGTGCAGCTTCTGCAGCGGGATATACGCGATCTTCGCCGGACCAAGCGTCGCGATGCTATGATCCATCTGCTGCAGCACCATGGTGTGCAGGTCGCAGAAGTCGCCCGGGATCAGAAACGCCGTGATCTGTCGTGAACCGTCGGCCAGGTTATTATAGCGGATCGCCCAACCCTCGAGGATCAGATGCAGCCGGTTGGGCTTATCGCCCTCGCGAAGGATATCGTAATTGGGCGGCATTACGCGCGCATGGTCGCACAAGCCCCTTAGCACCTCGCGCTGATCTTTGGTGAGATCGGCAACATTTTCCAATTTGGCGACTAGCGGGTTGTCCATTGGAACGAACCTTTTCGTGCATTGGGAAAAGCGGGAGACGGCCGCGCAACATCCTGTTCTCAGCATTGCCCAGATTGGCCGCTGCGCCAAGGCCCGGTTCGAATACGGTCAAAGGTGACGATCGATGTTGACGGTCGGGCGTCACTCGACGCTTGCGCCGCGCAGGCATCATTCATCCGGCCGCGCCCAACAAATGCACCGCCAACCACCTCGTCGGCTCGTCGGGCGCGGTGAAGGTAACCCAATGGCGCGCGCCGCCGGGGATCAGCATATGATCGCCCGGCGCGAGCGATCGCTCGGGCTCGCCCTCTACCAGCAGCCGCGCGGCGCCACTGAGAAGCATCACCCATTCGTCGTGCGGTTGCTGGTAGGGGTGGTCGTGCGGGGTGACGTGACCGTGCGAGACGATCCGCTCGATCAGCACCCCGCGCCGTTGCAGCAGCGCCTCGAACGTCTCGTCGCTCATGCTGTCGCTCCCCTTCTTCAGGGGATCAGCCGGTCGGCGCGCAATTGCTCGAACAACGCGAAGAACGAATCGTCGGTGGGGCGATAGCCGGTGAAGCCCAGCCGCCGGCTCTTCGACATGTCGGTCACCACTTCGATCGGCCGGCCTAGATCGGCATCGGTGTGCCAGGGTGAAGCCAGCCGGTCGAGCGCGGGCTCGGCAAGTCCCTCGCGCTCGGCGAGCGCACGCCATACGCCTTGATCGCCCGCCATCTGTTCGGCGAGCGGCTGCACGCTGCCGTCGAACGGCGCCGGCTCGATCTCGAACCATTCGGCGATCCGGCCCCACATCCATTGCCAGCGAAACACGTCGCCGTTGACGATGTTGAACGCCTCGTTCTGCGCCGCCGGGGTGGTCACCGCCCACAGCAGATGCTCGGCGAGCTGCCGCGCATCGGTCATGTCGGTGAGCCCTTCCCATTGCGCCGCCGATCCGGGGAAGCGGAACGGGCGACCGGTTTCGCGGCACAGCGTGGCGTACACCGCCAGCGTGGTGCCCATGTTCATGGCATTGCCCACCGCCTTGCCGATCACCGTATGCGGGCGATGGACGCTCCAGCTGAAGCCGTCGCGCGCCGCGGCAGCGAACACTTCGTCTTCCTGCGCGTAATAGAAATTCTCGATGTCGAGCCGGCCCTGCACTTCGCGGAACGGGGTCTGCGGCAGCGCGCCTTTGCCATAGGCCTCGAACGGCCCGAGATAATGTTTCAGTCCGGTCACCAGCGCGACATGGCGCGCGCTGCCCGCGGGGCGCAGCGCGTCGAGCAGGTTGCGCACCATCAGCGAATTGACACGGATATTTTCGGCCTCGCTGTCCTGCCGCAGCCAGGTGCTGATGAACACCGCATCGGGACGAAGCGTGGCGAGCGCGGCGGCGGTGCCCTCGGAATCGAGCAGGTCGGCGGCCGCCGGCTGGACGCCGGCCTGCTCGGCGGGGCGGCGCGCCAGACCGTGGACGGTCCAGCCCTGCTCGACCAGCAACGCCGCGGTCGCGCTGCCGACGATCCCGCTCGCGCCCACTACCAATGCCGTTTTCGCCATATGCCTGTTTCCTTATCGGTTTGTCGGGTCACAGCTAGGGAGCGGGGAAGGTAACCGCCAGTCGCGCCTTGCGTAAGGTCGTGCCGCGCCGCGCCGCGCCGCCCTCACCGTGCCGAACGATGGCGATCGATCCCTTCGACACCGGCGTTCGCCTCGGCTAGAACGCCGGCCATGTCCGATCTTTCCTTCGATCTCGGCGAGCCAGCGCCGCCGCCCAAGCCCGAGGCGTATCGGGTGCTGGCGCGCAAATACCGTCCGCAGACCTTTGCCGAACTGATCGGCCAGGACGCGATGGTCACCACGCTGGGCAATGCGATCAAGCGCGACCGGCTGGCGCATGCCTTCCTGCTCACCGGGGTGCGCGGGGTCGGCAAGACGTCGACCGCGCGGCTGATTGCCAAGGCGCTCAACTGCATCGGGGCGGACGGGCAGGGCGGGCCGACGATCGATCCGTGCGGGGTGTGCGATCCGTGCATCGCGATCGCCGAGGGGCGGCATATCGACGTGATCGAGATGGACGCCGCGAGCCATACCGGCGTCGACGACGTCCGCGAGATCATCGAGGCGTCGCGCTATTCGGCGGTGTCGGCGCGCTACAAGATCTACATCGTCGACGAAGTTCATATGCTCTCGAAAAGCGCCTTCAACGCGCTGTTGAAGACGCTTGAAGAGCCACCCGCGCATGTGAAGTTCCTGTTCGCGACCACCGAGGTGAACAAGGTGCCGATCACCGTGCTGTCGCGTTGCCAGCGCTTCGATCTGCGGCGGATCGGTTCGGACAAGCTGGCGGCGCATTTCGCGCATGTCGTTACCGCCGAGGGGTTCGAGGCCGAGCCCGAGGCGCTGGCGCTGATCGCGCGCGCTGCCGAAGGATCGGCGCGCGACGGGCTTTCGATTCTCGACCAGGCGATCGCGCATGCCGGGCTCGAGGGCGGCGGGGTGCGCGCCGTGGTCGTTCGCGACATGCTGGGGCTGTCGGATCGCGGTGCGGTGCGCGCGATGTTCGCGCTGTTGCTTGGCGGCGATTCGGCAGGGGCGCTGGCGGCGCTGCGGAAGCAATATGATCTGGGGGTCGATCCGCTGTCGGTGCTGCGGACGCTGCTCGAGACGGTGCATGGCGTGACGCTCGCCAAGGTGGGGACCGAGCCCGATCCTTCGCAGCCGGTCGAAGAGCGCGAGGCGCTCGCCGACTGGGCGTCGCGGCTGTCGTTTCCGATCCTCCACCGGCTGTGGCAGCTGCTGCTCAAGGGGCATGACGAGGTCGCGCGCGCGGCGATGCCGATCGAGGCGTGTGAAATGGCGCTGCTGCGCGTGATCCATGCGTCGCAACTGCCCGACCCCGGCGACCTGGCGCGGCAGCTTGCCGACGGCAAGACGCCGGCGATCCAGGCCCCGCCCCAGCAGCCGCAACCCGCTGCGGCGGAGCCCGTTGCGGCGGCACCGTTGCCAGCTTCGACCGCGCCGGCGTTGCCCGACACGGTCGAGGCGATCCGCGACCTGCTCGCCCGCCATGGCCGTCACGCGCTGGGCGAAGCGGTGCGCAACCATGCGCGCCCGACTCGGATCGAACCGCCCGAGATCGAGCTCGGGACGCAGCGACCGATCCCTTCGGACTTCGCGCGTGACCTTGCCGACGAACTCAAGCGGATCACTGGCGCGCGTTGGCGCGTTACCACCAGCGACGCCGCCGGCCAGCCTTCGATGCGCGAAGCCGAAGAGGCTGCCGAGGCCGCGAAGGAAGCAGAAGTACGCAATTCCCCCGTCGTCGCAGCTGCACTTGCCGCCTTTCCCGGAGCAAGGCTGCTCGGCGTAACCCCCGATCGGAGTGTAGGATGAAGAACCTAGAAGACATCATGGCAATGGCGCAGAACGTCCAGGCCGAACTCGAAAAGGCGCAGGCGAGCCTCGATACGATCGAGGTCGAAGGCGTCTCGGGCGGCGGCCTGGTCAAGGTCCGCGCGAGCGCCAAGGGCCGGATCATCGGCGTCGATATCGATGAATCGCTGCTCGCGCCGTCGGAGAAGGGCATCGTCGAGGACCTCGTCGCCGCCGCGCTCAACGACGCGCGCGCGCGCGCCGATGCCGCATCGTCGGCGGAGATGTCGAAGCTCACCGCGGGGATGCCGCTGCCGCCAGGGTTCAAGCTGCCGTTCTGAGCGCGCCCAAGCTGAACGTTACACAACGGGAACAATATCGCCGATCGCGACGTTTAGCCCGCCAGTAACAACAGAGGAAAGCGTATCATGATCGAGGAACGGACCACCGAAACCAACGCGCCGCACACCACCACCGTGATCGAACGGCGCAGTGGTGGCGGTGGCAGCACGATCCTGATCGGCCTGGCACTGCTGATCGCCGTGGTCGTGGGCGCCTATTTCCTGATGAACCAGAGCCGCAACGACGCGATCAAGACCGATGCGATCACCGGCGCCGCCGATGCCGTATCGGACGGCGCGACCGCAGTCGGCGACGCCGCCAAGAAGACCGTCGAGTAACGACGCCTTACTGGCCCGCGCCCGGGTGAACCGGGCGCGGGCCGTTCAGCGAAGGCAGCTATCGAGCCCTTCGCGCCGCACCACCCCGATCCGCGACTGGATCGAGCGCGCATAGCGCCGCGTGAAGCCCGTCGGCGAGACCCCCGCGCGCTTCTTGGGCAGTGGCAATACCGCGGCGATCTGCGCCGCTTCGCGCTCCGAGAGCGTTCCCGCACCATGTTTGAAATAGCGCCGCGCGCCCTGTTCGACGCCATAGGTGCCGATCCCGGTCTCGGCGACGTTGAGATAGACCTCCATGATCCGGCGCTTGTCCCAGCCGGTCTCGATCAGCAGCGTGAACCACGCCTCCAGGCCTTTGCGAAAATAGCCGCCACCCTGCCACAGGAACACGTTCTTGGCGGTCTGCTGGCTGATCGTCGATCCGCCGCGGATGCGTCCACCCTTCGCATTGCGCACCACCGCCGCACCGATCGCCTGATAATCGAACCCGCTATGCGTGCAGAAGCGCGAATCCTCGCCGCCGATCGCCGCACGCGCCATGTCGCGGTCGATCGCCGACAGCGGCTTCCAGGTCTTGGTAACGCTGCGGCCGGCAAAGACGTCGCCCAGCATCGTCAGCGTGAAGGGCGGGGGGACGAAGCGAAAGACCACCACCAACAGCAGCGACAGCAGCACGAACGCCACCACCAGCTTCAACAACCAACCCACCATTCGCCCGCCCACCGATCGCCGTGAACGCGAAACGCCGGCTGAAGGGTGGCCCCTCCGACCGGCGCTACGCTGTTTGCTGTTGCTGCCCGTAACCATGGGCAGGAACTGCCCGATCAACCGAACGCTAGCAACCGCTTCTCGCCCGCCAGGCGCATCATGCCTTTTTGCAGCTTCTCGAACGCACGAACTTCGATCTGGCGGACCCGCTCGCGCGATACGCCATAGACTTGGCTCAGTTCCTCGAGCGTCTTGGGGTCGTCGGTCAGCCGGCGCTCGGTCAGGATATGCTTTTCACGATCGTTGAGGTCGTCCATCGCCTCGACCAGCATCGTGTGGCGGACATCGGCCTCCTGCGCATCGGCGACGCGCTCGTCCTGCAACGGCTGGTCGTCGGCGAGCCAATCCTGCCACTGGCTTTCCGAATCCTCGCGCATTGGCACGTTGAGCGAGGTGTCGCCGCCCATCGCCATGCGGCGGTTCATGCTCGTCACTTCGTCCTGCGTGACGCCCAGATCCTTGGCGATCTTCGCGAGGTCGTCAGGGCGCAAGTCGCCGTCCTCGAACGCGTCGAGCTTCGCCTTCATCCGCCGCAGGTTGAAGAACAGCTTCTTCTGCGCCGCGGTGGTGCCCATCTTCACCAGGCTCCACGACCGCAGGATGTACTCCTGGATCGACGCGCGGATCCACCACATCGCATAGGTGGCGAGGCGGAAACCGCGATCGGGCTCGAACTTCTTCACGCCCTGCATCAGCCCGATATTGCCCTCCGAGATCAGCTCGGAAACGGGCAGGCCATAGCCGCGATAGCCCATCGCGATCTTGGCCACGAGCCGCAGATGCGAAGTGACGAGCTGCGCCGCAGCCTCGGGATCCTGATGTTCCTGGAAGCGTTTCGCGAGCATATATTCACGTTCGGGCGCCAGGATGGGGAATTTCTTGATCTCGGAGAGATAGCGGTTGAGGCTGGCCTCGCCGCCCAGGGCGGGGACCGTTGCGGGCACGTTGCTGCCGATTGCCATGACCAAATCTCCCTTGATTGGGCAATATCGCTGCGCGGAGATGCGCGGGCAATATCACCATAAGTCTATACGAGAAGCGTAGTGAACAGTTCCTGCATGTCGCCCGGCATTTCGCTATCGAACGCCAAAGCGATGCTTGTCACGGGGTGAATGAACCCCAGCCGCGCGGCATGCAACGCCTGGCGGTGGAAACCCATGGTTTCCAGCATCTGACGGTGCACCGCCTTGCTCCTGCCATAGACTGGGTCGCCAAGCAGGCCGTGGCCGATCGAGGTCATGTGGACGCGCACCTGATGCGTCCGCCCGGTCTCTAATCGACATTCGAGCAAAGATGCGCCGCGCAGTTCCTTGATCAAGCGATAATGGGTGACGGCGCGCTTCCCATTTGGGGTGATCGCCATCATCTTGCGATTGGCCGACGAGCGCCCAAGCGGCGCGTCGATCGTGCCCATCAGCATGTTGGGCCGGCCGGCGACGATCGCGCGATAGCGCCGATCGATGCTGTGCGCCTTGAACTGGCTTGCCAGCCCTTCATGCGCACGATCGGACTTGGCGGCGACCATCAGCCCCGATGTGTCCTTGTCGATGCGGTGGACGATTCCCGGCCGCGCGACCCCGCCGATCCCAGAAAGCTGGCCGGCGCAATGATGTAGCAGCGCGTTGACCAGGGTGCCGTCGGGATTGCCCGCGGCGGGGTGCACCACCAGCCCGGCGGGCTTGTCGATGACGATCAGATGCTCGTCTTCATACACCACCACCAGCGACAGGTCCTGCGGCCGGGCTTCGGCGGCGACGGGTTCGGGAATGACGATCGTGAAGCGCGTGCCGGCAACCGCCTTGCGCGAGGGGTCGTTCGCAGGGAGCCCGGCGGCGTCGACGACCTGCCCCTCGGATACCAGCGCCTTCAACCGCTCGCGCGAAATCGTCGGGACGGCAAGCGCGAGCGCACGGTCGAGCCGCCAGCCATGGGCTGTATCGGCAATCAGCGCTTCTATGGTGGAAACCCCCCGGTTCATCGTCCTATGATAGATTGGTGCAGCGCATCGACATTGCAAGTTCGGCCCTCAGCTTCATCGGTGCCGCGGCGACCCGCGACCCGAGCGTCGAGGCATGCGGCCTGCTGCTCGGCATGGGCGCGATCGCGCGCGCGACCGAAGCCCGCAACGTCGCGGCCGAGCCGGCGCGCACCTTCGAGATCGATCCCGCGGCGTTGTTCGCCGCGCTGCGCGCCGAACGGGCAGGGGGCGAGCGGGTGATCGGCTATTGGCATTCGCACCCCAGCGGCGATGCGAACCCCTCGGCGACCGATGCAGCGATGGCGACGCCCGACGGTCGCATCTGGCTCATCGCTGCCAAAACCGAAGTATCGGCGTGGCAGGCGGTCGCGCGCGGTACGGTCCATGGTCGTTTCGATGCCGTCGAACTGGTCGCGATCGACGACCAACGCTTGCTTGCGACTTGACCGCGCGTGCGCCACAAGGCGCCAACCCCGTGGAGCGTAGCCTTGGATATTTCCCCGACCGAATTCGCGAGCCTTTTGTGTTCGCGGTTGTGCCATGATCTGTTGAGCCCCGTCGGCGCGCTCAACAACGGGCTCGAACTGCTTGCCGATGAAAACGACCCCGAGATGCGCGCGCGCTGCCTCGAACTGCTCGCCGAAAGCGCACGGGCTTCGGCGAATAAGCTGAAATTCTTCCGCCTGGCCTTCGGTGCCGCAGGCGGCTTCGGCGAGACGATCGACACGCGCGAGGCGCATGCCGCGATCGAGGGATTGTTCGCCGACAATCAGCGGCTGACGATCGGCTGGATGGTCGATGCACCGGTTTTGCCCAAGCATGCGGTGAAGGTGCTGATGAACCTCGCGCTGATCGGCGGCGACGCGCTGATCCGCGGCGGGCGGCTCGACATCGGTGCCGAAGCCACCGACGACCGCGTTGAGATCGTCGTGCGCGCCGATGGGACGCGGATCGTGCTCGACCCTGAATTGCGCAACGCGCTCGAAGGCGGCACCGCCGAGGACGGCGTCACCCCGCGATCGGCGGCGGCGCATCTGGTGCGGTCGCTGGTGGATCAGGGCGATGGTGAGCTTCAGGTTTCGCCTGCCGAGGCCGAAACTCTGTTGTTCGGCGCTTCGTTTCGGATGCGCTAGGCTAACCTGCCCTTAACCGGCGGGCGTCATTACCGGTCCCACGCGACTGCGGGGGCCCATGGACGATCTGCTGCAAGAATTCATTGCCGAGACCCGAGAGACGCTCGAAGCGCTGTCGGGAGAGGTCGTCGCGTGGGAAGCCGCGCCCGACGATCGCGCCCGGCTCGATTCGATTTTCCGCTTCGTCCACACGGTGAAGGGAAGCTGCGGCTTCCTTGATCTGCCGCGGCTGCAACGGCTGAGCCACGCCGCGGAGGACGTGCTGGCGCAGGTGCGCGATGGCGACCGGCGGCCCGATCGCGGATTGGTGAACGCGGTGCTGGCGATCATCGATCGGATCGGCGAGATCGTCGAGGCGATCGATGCGGGCGTCGCGCTGGACGATAGCGGTGAAGACCATCTGATCGCCGCGCTCGATGAGGGCGCGCGCGAAGTCGCGGTCGTGGAGACCGCGATCACCCCGCGCGCGCCGGCGCGCAGCGTTCGCCTCAGCGTCGACCTGCTCGACCGGATGATGGGCGGCATGTCCGACATGGTGCTCGCGCGCAACGAGCTGGCGCGGCGGATGCGCGAAGGCGACCTCGATCCCTCGGTCGAAGCCGCGCTCGAACGCATGTCGGCGACGGTCACCGAATTGCGCGACACCGTCACGCGCACGCGGATGCAGAAGATCGACGGGCTGTTTTCGGCGCTGCCGCGGATGGTGCGCGATACCGCCGCCGGGGTCGGCAAGCTGGTGACGTTGTGCGTCGAGGGCGCCGATGTCGAACTCGATCGCGAGATGATCGAGGTGATGCGCGATCCGCTGGCGCACATCATTCGCAACGCGATCGACCACGGGATCGAGTCCCCGACCGAGCGGCTGGCCGCGGGCAAGCGCGATCATGGGCGGCTGACCGTCAGCGCGCGCCAGGCTGGCAACCAGATCGTCCTGGAGATCGCCGACGACGGTCGCGGTATCGATGTCGATCGCGTCATCGCCAAGCTGGTCGCGGCGGGGCGCAGCGAGCGCGAACTGCGCGCGCTGCCCGATCGCGCCAAGCTGGGGCTGATCTTCGAAGCGGGGATGACGACCAAGGACGAAGTATCGGCGGTATCGGGTCGCGGCGTCGGGATGGACGTGGTGCGCGCCTGCGTCGAGCAGATCGGCGGGCGGATCGAGCTCGACAATGCGCCGGGTACCGGGCTTCGCATCGCGATCCATGTGCCGCTGACGCTGTCGATCATCGCCACCATCATCGTCGGGCTCGCCGAGCATCGCTTCGCGGTCCCGCGATCGGTGATCGAGGAGATCGTCGCCGAACGCGGCAATGCCGTACGTATCGATCGGATCGGCGGCAGCCAGGTGGCGCAGGTGCGCGACCGGTTGCTGCCGGTGGTCGAGCTGCGCGATCTGCTCGGCATCGACGCTCTTACCGAGCGTGCCACCCCCGGCATGCTGCTGATCGTCGGCATCGGCACGTCGAGCTTCGCGCTCGCGGTCGACAGCGTGATCGACGCCGAGGAGCTGGTCATCAAGCCCGCGGCGCCCGCGGTGATGGCGGCGGGGGTCTATGCCGGGCAGACGATGCCCGACAGCGGCCAGCCGATGCTGCTGCTCGATTGCGCCGGGATCGCCGATGTCGCCGGGCTTCGCTTCCAGCGCGAACAATTGATCGAGGCGCCCGAGGATCCGGTCGAGCAGATCCCGATGATGAAGGTACTGCTGTTCATCGATCTAGATGGCGTTCGGCGCGCGGTTGCGCTGTCGGTAGTCGATCGGATCGAACAGGTGGCGAGCGCCGCGGTCAGCATGGCGGCGGGGCGGTTGCGTCTGACGCTCGCCAGCGGGTTGCTGTCGCTGGTGGCGCAGGGCCCGCTGCCCGAAGCGACGTCGTTCCCTGTGCTCCGCCTGAAGGACGACCGGACCGAAGTCGGCTATGCGATCCTCGAGGCCGCCGACATCGTCGAAATCCCGCAGGCATTCGCACCCGCCGCGACCAGCGGCGCGGTCGCCGGAGCCAGTTTGATCGGCGGCGAGCCGGTCGAACTGCTCGACCCGTTCTGGCTGTTCGCGCAGCACGGCGACCTGCTACCGACCGCCGAGCGCCCGTTGTTCCTGATCGAACCCGATGCGGCGGGATGGATGCCGAGCTTCCTGGCGCCGATCCTCAA
Organism: Sphingomonas qomolangmaensis; assembly: GCF_024496245.1. Taxonomy (NCBI): domain Bacteria; kingdom Pseudomonadati; phylum Pseudomonadota; class Alphaproteobacteria; order Sphingomonadales; family Sphingomonadaceae; genus Sphingomonas; species Sphingomonas qomolangmaensis. The sequence goes on along the minus strand of NZ_CP101740.1, from coordinate 1,135,503 downwards.
CAATGCCGGCTATCGCGTCGCGACCGAGGCGGGGAATGACGATCGACCCGCTGCGGTGCTCCGGCTCGAAGGCGAGCCCGCGAACGAAGCGGGGGTCACCAGCGATTTGCCGGTCGTGCTGCTGCGCCACGAACGCAGCGGCGATTCGGGAATCTATCGCTACGACCGCGAAGGGCTGCTCGAGGCGCTGCGCGATTGCTCGCGCCGCGCCGGCGGAGCGCCGCGATGAACGACCTGTACCTGATCGCGCATGTCGCCGGCCGGACGGTGGCGATCGAATCGGCGTCGGTCGAATCGGTGGTCGATATCGGGCCGGTAACCCCCGTGCCGCGCGCCGCCGACACCGTGCGCGGGCTCGCGACCCTGCGCAGCCGGGTCGTGACGGTGATCGACACCCAAGCGGCGCTGGGGATCGAGCCCGATGGCGATATGGCGCGCCGCGCGATCGTCACCCAGGTCGAGGGGCATCATTACGCCTTTCTGGTCGATACGCTCGACGATGTCGCCCCATTCGCGGTGCAGCCACTTGCCGGCGCGGTCGTGCTCGAAGGCGCATGGGCGCGTGCCGGCCGCGGATTGATCGAGCGCGATGGCGAACCGGTGCTGGTCATCGACCTTGCGTGCCTGCTGCCCGTCGCCGCCGAATGAGCGCGAGGTGCGATTAACGCAACGCTTACGATGGCTGTGCAAAGCCTTCCCCATGATCGCAACAGGATGCGCCCGCTCATGAAGACCTGCCTAGTCGTCGATGATTCGAAGGTGATCCGCAAGGTCGCGCGCCACATATTGGAGACGCTCGATTTCGAAGTGCGCGAAGCCGCCGACGGACGCGAGGCGCTCGACGCCTGCCTGGCCGAGGCACCCGACGTGGTGCTGCTCGACTGGAACATGCCAGTGATGAGCGGGATGGATTTCCTGCGCGCGCTCGGCGACAGCGGCATCTCGCCGCGCCCCAAGGTGGTGTTCTGCACCACCGAGAATGGCATGGCCTATATCCGTGCGGCGATCGAGGCGGGTGCCGACGAATATGTCATGAAGCCGTTCGATCGCGAGACGCTGGAGAGCAAGTTCCAGATCGTCGGCCTGGCGTAACGCCGTGGCGACTGCGAATGCCCGGACCGAGTTCGACGTCGATCGCCGCGTCTTGATCGTCGATGATTCGGCGGTCGCGCGCGCGGTGGTGCGGCGGGTGGTCGAGGCGACCCCGGGGCACCGCGTCGCGCGCAGCGTGGCCAATGCGTCGGCGGCATTGGACTATCTCAAATCGAATGTGGTCGAGGTCGTGCTGCTCGATATCGACATGCCCGGGATCGACGGGCTGGCGGCGCTACCCGACATCCTGGCCGCGGGGCAGGGGGCGCACGTCATCGTCGTTTCTTCGGCCTGCGGCGAAGGCGCTGCCGCCACCATCGATGCGCTGGCACTCGGCGCGTCGGATACGCTGGGCAAACCGGCATCGGGCAATTTCGCCGGGCTGTTCGTGCGCGGCTTGCGCGAACGGCTCGAACGCCTCGCGCTGGCCGAGCCACAGGCTGTAGCGGTTCCGGCGAAGAAACGGACTGCGGTGGCGAGCCGCCCCGACGTCGCGGTGCTGGCGATCGGTGCCTCGACCGGGGGAATCCATGCGCTGAGCAAGCTGCTGCGCGCGCTGCCGGCCAGCTTCCAGGCCCCCATCCTTATAACCCAGCATCTTCCGGTATCGTTCATGCCGTATTTCGCGGCGCAGGTAGCGGTGCTCGCCAATCGGCCCTGCGTGGTGGCGACCGACCATCTGCGGCTTCGCAGCGGTGAAGTCGTGACCGCGCCGGGCGACGCGCATATCCGCTGTGTCGCGACGTCGGACGGGTTCGCGATCCGCTTGCTCGACAAGCCCGTCGCCAATGGCTGCATGCCCTCGGCCGATCCGATGTTCGCCAGCGTGGCGCAGCTCTGGGGCGCGCGCGCGATTGCGGTGGTGCTGAGCGGAATGGGCCGCGACGGCGCCGAGGGCGCGCAGGCGGTCGCTGCGGCGGGCGGCATGGTACTTGCGCAGGATCGGGCGACTTCGGTCGTGTGGGGGATGCCCGGAGCGGTCGCCGAAGCGGGGATCGCCGATGCGATCCTGCCGCCCGAGGCGATCGGCGCGCTGGTCGGACGCCAGGGGCGGGGGCGTTGACCGCGGCGCCGCGGCCGATCGGGGGGGCGAGTGGTGCGGTAGGGATATTGATCGGCTTGATGGAAGCGCGCACCGGCCAGCGGATCGCCGCAAATCGCGCCTGGCGGGTAGAAAGCGCGCTGAAGCCGCTGCTGCGCGCGCGCGGGTTCGAATCGCTCGACGAGCTGGTCACGGCGCTGGTCGGGGACGCGCATCGCACGCTTGCGGACGAAACCGTCGAGGCGATGCTCAACCACGAAAGCTCTTTCTTCCGCGACCCGGCGGTGATCCAGCAGGTCGGGAAGCTGGTGCACGACCAGCAAGCCTCCGCGCCCGGACGGCGGCTGCGCATCTGGTCGGCGGGCTGTTCGACCGGGCAGGAGCCGCTGAGCCTGGCAATGCTGCTCACCGAACAGAACGTGCCGGGCGAATTTCCCGATATCGTCGCGACCGATGTATCGGCGGGCGTGATCGCGCGCGCCAGGGCGGGGCGTTTCACCCAGTTCGAGATCCAGCGCGGCTTGCCGGTGCGCAGCATGGTCCGCTGGTTCGAACCCGCGGGGAAGGATTGGGTCGCATCGCCCCACCTGCTCGCGCGCGTGCAGTTCCGACGGCACAATCTGGCGCAGGATGTCGCGCCCCCTGGGCTGTTCGACGTGATCCTCTGCCGCAACGTCCTGCTGTACCTGTCGCCCGCGATGCGCAGCGCGGTGCTCGCCAAGCTGGCGGCGGCGTTGCGCCCCGATGGCCGGCTGGTGCTGGGCGCCAGCGAGACCGTGATCGGCCAGACCGATGCGCTGGTCCCCTGCCGCGCCTATCGCGGCTTCTATCATCGCAACGACAAGATGGCGGCGTCACCCGCGCCTGCTACGGCAGTCGCGCTGCGCTGATGCCTTGCGTCGATGCGCGTTCCGCCGCATCGATAGCGACCGCAGACGGGGGGCATATGGAATTCATCGAAGCACCGTCGCCCAATTTCGACGACCGCGTAGTCCCGGTGTCGCTGATCGTGCTGCACTATACCGGCATGGAGGATGCCGACGCCGCGCTGGTGCGGTTGCGTGATCCCGGTGCGGGGGTGTCGGCGCATTACCTGGTCGCCGAGGATGGGACGATCCTGCGCCTAGTCGACGAATCGCGCCGGGCCTGGCATGCGGGGCGCTCGCACTGGCGCGGGGTGCGCGACGTCAACAGCGCCTCGATCGGAATCGAGATCGTCAATCCGGGGCACCAGCTCGGCTATCGTCCCTTTCCCGAGCCGCAGATCGATGCCGTCATCCGGCTGGTTGCCGATATCAAGCAGCGTTATGCGATCACCCGCGGCAACGTCGTCGGCCATTCGGACATCGCCCCCGACCGCAAGGATGATCCGGGCGAGCTGTTCCCCTGGGGTCGGCTGGCCCGGCTAAGGCTCGCGCTGCCGCGCCCGACCAAGCACCTGATGGACCCCGAATGGGGCGATGCGGGCTTCCTGCTGGCGCTCGAGCGCTTCGGCTATGACGTCCGCGATCCGGTGAAGAGCGTCATCGCCTTTCAGCGGCGCTTCCGCCCCGAGATGATCGACGGGATCGTCGATGCCGAATGCCGGATGATCCTGCTCGCGTTGCTGCTTCCCAAACCGCAGGGCGACGACTAAGCACTGGCAAGTGCCAGAGGGTCGGGCGACCGCGGGCGGGCAACCGCGCGAGGAAAGTCCGGGCTCCACGAAACGACGGTGCCGGGTAACGCCCGGCGGGGGCGACCCTAGGGAAAGTGCCACAGAGAGCAGACGGCTAAGGCTTCGGCCCAGTCAGCGTGAAAGGGTGCGGTAAGAGCGCACCGCGCGCCTGGTAACAGGGGCGGCACGGCAAACCCCACCGGGAGCAAGACCGAATAGGGACGGCACATGCGCCTCGTTTCGGCGCGTCGTCCGGGTTGGTCGCTCGAGCGCGTCGGCAACGGCGCGCCTAGAGGAATGGTCGCCCATCCGCCCGCCGCGCAAGCGAACGGGCGGTGGACAGAACCCGGCTTACAGACCCTCTGGCATCACCGGCTCGAATACCCGCCCGGGCACTTCCATCTCGGCGATGTCGGTGTTCGCGTCGATCTCTAGCAGCGGCTTGAGCAGCCCGTCGCTCAGGTCATAGACCCAGCCGTGCAGCTGGAGCGGCTTGCCCTTGGCGAACGCCGCCTGGACGATATCGGTGCGCGCGACGTCGAGCAGCTGGTCGCGGACGTTGCATTCGACGAAGCGGTTCACCTTGGCCTCGGCGGTCGGTTGCGCCTCGATCTCCTCGGCGTGGCGCGCACGGACGCCCTTGGCGTTTTCGAGCCATTCGGCGATCGGCCCCTCGACCCCGCCGTCGAGCACCGCGCGGATGCCGCCGCAACCATAATGGCCGCACAGCACGATGTGCGGCACTTCAAGGACCTCGACCGCATATTGCAGCACCGACATGAAGTTCAGGTCGTGCGCGTGCACCAGGTTGGCGATGTTGCGGTGGATGAACATCTCGCCCGGCAGCGTCTGGGTGATCTGGTCGGGCGACACGCGGCTGTCCGAACAGCCGATCCACAGCACTTCGGGCCGCTGGCCGCCGACCTGGCGCTTGAAGAACTGGGGATCCTGCTCGGTGATTTCCTGCACCCACGCCTTGTTCGACAGGATCAGCTGTTGATAGCTCTTCATGCGAAAACGATCTCCTTGGTCGGTGCCTTGATCTGCGCGGCGGTCCGCCCGGCCAGGTCACCGCGGACGCTGACCCTGATGTTGCGATATTCGGCGTTCTTGATGAACGCGTTGATGATGTCGATATTGTCGGGATCAACGAATTCGGTCGCGGTGACGTCGACCACCACCGTGGCATTGTCGGGCACCCGGTTGAGCGCCGACTGCAATTCGACCTTGTGGATGAAGTACAGGTTGCGGCGTGCGCGGACCATCACCGCGTTGCCGTCCTCGACATAGCTGACCGACGGGCGGAAGTTGCGCGCGATCACGAACACGAAGCCGACGCCAAGGCCGATGACGATGCCGATGAGCAAATCGGTGAACAGGATCGCGACGATCGTGACGACGAAGGGCACGAACTGCGCATAGCCCATCTTCCAGCGCGCGAGGAACAGCGCGGGCTTGGCGAGCTTGTATCCGGTCTGGATCAGGATCGCGGCGAGCGCCGACAGCGGGATCAGGTTGAGTACGGTCGGGATCAACGCGACGCTGAGCAAGAGCCAGAAACCGTGAAAGATCGTCGACATCTTCGACCCGGCATTGGCGCCGACATTGGCCGAGCTGCGAACGATGACCGAGGTCACCGGCAGCCCGCCGATCAGCCCCGACACGATATTCCCCCCGCCCTGCGCCATCAACTCGCGGTTCTTGTCGGTCACCCGGCGCTTGGGATCGAGTTCGTCGATCGCCTTGACGCTGAGCAGCGATTCGAGGCTGGCGACGATCGCGAGCGTCACCGCGATCGTCCAGACCGTGGGCAGCGTGATCGAACTGAAATCGGGGAAGGTGAAGAGACCGACGAACTCGCCGAACGAACCCGCAATCGGCACCTGGACGAGATGCGAGCGCTGGACTTCGAGGGCCGGCGCCACGACCGCAAACAACAGGTTGGCGAGGACCGAAAAGACCACCACCACCAGCGGTGCGGGCAGGAACTTCAGCGGCCCCTCGGTCGGGCGTGCCTTTTCCCACCAGAACAGGAACGCGAGCGACGCCAGCGCGATCAGCGCCGCGCCCCACAGGAAGCTGTCGGTGAGCGTGTACCAGATTGCGCTGAAGGTATTCAGGCCATCGGTCTGGAAGAAATTCCAGTCGCCTTCGGGATCGCCGTCATAGCCCAGCGCGTGCGGGATCTGCTTGAGGATCAGCGTCAGGCCGATCGCCGACAGCATCCCGGTGATCACCGAGGTCGGGACGAATTCGGCGAGCACGCCCGACTTCGTCAGCGAAAACGCCATCTGCATCACGCCCGCGAGCATGACCGCCAGCAGGAACGCCTCGTAGCTCGGCACGCTCTGGATCGCGCTGAACACGATGACGGTAAGACCCGCGGCGGGGCCGCTGACCGACAGCGGCGATTTCGACAGCGAGCCGACAACGATGCCGCCCACCATGCCCGCGATGACGCCCGAAAAGAGCGGTGCGCCCGAGGCTAGCGCGACGCCGAGGCAAAGAGGAAGGGCGACGAGCGCCACGACAATCGAGGCCGGCAGATCCTGCCGCCAGGTTGCGAAAAGCGCGTTCAAGTGCTGAATCCTCTGTTGAAACAATATAACAGTGTATGCGGAGTATGCCGTTTTGGGGCTAAGCAGGCAACCCGACACCGGTTATCCGTAAGGGCAGCTTGCTATGATGCCCCGGCAGCCTATGTCGTTGCCGATGGCTCGTTATACTCGCTCGAACGATTGGGGATTCCCGCGCTGGCGGGGCTATGGCTCGGGCCGCGAGGCGACGCAGGTGCGGCTTTGCGACCGGCATGGCTGCGAGGAACCGGGCGATCGGCCCGCCCCCAAATCGCCTAACTCCCCAGAGCGCTGGTATTTTTGCGAGGTCCACGCCGGCGAGTACAACCGCGGCTGGAACTATTTCGAAGGGCTCAGCGCCGAAGACGCCGCCAAGCGCGAAGCCGAGGAGCGCGGCGATACATCGGGTTACCGCGAATCGAGCCATCACGCGTGGGCAGGACCGGGTGACGGGAGCCGTTCGCGCGACGAAATGCGCGCGCTCGAGCTGCTAGAACTCGAAGTCGATGCCGATTTCGAGGCGGTTCGTGCGGCATGGCGGCGGCAGGCAAAGGCGAATCACCCCGATGTCCGACCGGGCGATGCCGAAGCCGCGGCGCGGTTCCAGGCGATCCAGGCGGCGTATGACGTGCTGCGCACTGCCGAAGAACGCCGCCAATGGCAGCCCGGCTGACCCGCATATGAAAACCATCGTGCGGTCGAACTGGTCGCAGGCGGTGCTCGTCTGCGCCAAATGCTCGAAAAAGGTCGGTGGCGGCTTCGGCGAGGGCGGCAAGGCGCCGCTCGCCAAGGCGTTGCGGCGTCACCTGGGGCTCAAGAAGGGCCGCAAGGGCGATGCCGGGATTGTCGAGGTGCGCTGCCTGGGCGTCTGTCCGCGCAACGCGGTGGTGGTGGTCAACGGTGCCGACAGCCGGGTGTGGAATTTGGTGCAGCCCGGGGCCGATCTCGAGGAGGTTGCAACCGGGCTCGGGTTGCGGCGTTCATCTCTTCCCTGAAAGCGAGGGGCAAGGGTAGGTCGGGTGCGCGCGATACCTGTCGTCACGCCAAACACCGTTCGTTTCGAGCAAAGTCGAGAAACGGTCCATAGGGGCACGTCTCGGTTTCTCGACTTCGCTCGAAACGAACGGGAAATGGAAACGTCGTCTCCGGCCTCGACCCACCCCCTAACCCCTCCCTTTCAGGGAGGGGAGCTAGGCGTAGCGTTCCGCTGTTTCCCGGATCAGCGCGATCATGTTGGGTATCCCCTGCGTCCGGTTCGAACTCAGCTGGTTCTTCAGATCGAAGGGCGCAAGCGCGTCGGGGATGTCGGTCGCCAGGATCGCAGCGGGCGCCTTGTCCTGCACGCTGGTCAGCACCAGCGCGATGATCCCCTTCGTGATCGCGGCGTTGCTGTCGGCCAGGAAGTGCAGCGAGCCGTCACCCGCGACGGTGGGATAGACCCACACCGACGCCGAGCATCCGCGCACCAAGGTCGAGTCGGTCTTGAGCGGATCGGGCATCGGCTCGAGCGCCTTGCCAAGGTCGATCAGCAAACGATAGCGATCGTCGGGATCGAGAAAGCCATATTCGTCGGCGATGTCGGTGAGGGTCTGCATCGGCGCGCTATAGCGGCGGGGTGCGGTGCGGGCCAGCGGACCTTGGGGCCATGATTGCAACCGTCACCCCAGCGAAGGCTGGGGCCTCCTCGTTGCGAGCGCACCCCCGGCCGAAAGAGACCCCAGCCTTCGCTGGGGTGACGGGAAGACGGTTATAGTTCCACCCCGGCGGCGATCGCCTCGAGCTTGCGCATCCGCTCCTTGAGATCGGCGATCTCGATCCGTTGGCTCGCCGAGGGCGCTTGCGGTGCAGGGTCATGTGCCCCTGCCATGGCGAGCTCCTGCCGCTTGAGTGCCAGCCAGCCGCGCCACCCGGCGAGCATGCCGGCGGTGACCAGCCCGAGGCCGAGCAGGCCCTCGGTGGCGATGATCAGGTAGAGATTGGGGTCAGTCATTGCCGAGCCTTTCGTGTCAGCGCGGGGGGAAGGGGCGGGGTTCAGTTGAGCGGTGCGTCGCGCAGCCGTTCGATCTCGTCGGCAACGCCCATCCCGCGATCGGTGACGATCCGTTCGAGTACGCGGACGCGCTGTTCGAGCCGTTCGACCTGCGCTGCGTATTGCGCGGCCTTTTCGGCGGTCTGGTGATTCAGCGCGCTGGTCATCGCTTCCTTGTGCTTGAGCCAGCGCTTGAACATGTCGCCGCCCACCCCGAGAATCACCGGGATTCCGACGACGATGAAGAAGAAACCGAGGATGAAAGCGGCGTTCATGGGGCGATCCTTTTAGTTCGCGCGGCCACGCAATTGTTCGATCTCGCGATCGAGCGCGTGGCTGCTGTCGGTAACGATGCGTTCGACATTGGCGAGCCGGTCCTTGATCGAACCGAGCTCGGCACGCAGCTGGGCGTTTTCCTGGCTGAGCAACCGGACGCGCTCGGTCGTTTCGTCGCTGGTCTTGGGGTACAAGGCCTGGCCCCAGCTCCCGTCGAGCGGGTAGCCGTTCTTGATGCGAAGCCAGGTGGTGAACGCCCAGCCCGCGGTGCAGATCGCGGTGATCGTCACGATCAGCGGCGCCGCGTTCATCAGAATGTCGATCATTTCCATCGTTCGTTCCCTCTGTTCAGCGCAGCGCGTCGATGTCGCGGCCCAGCCGCTCGGCGGGATCGGTGGCGATGCGTTCGAGCACCGCGATCCGTTCCTCGAGCCGCGAGACCTGGCCGGTCAGCCGCTCATTCTCGTTCGACAGCAGCGCGATCTTGCGCTCTGCGTCGGGGCCGGTGCGATGCACCGTGTTGCCGTTATCGTCTTCGAGCGGATAGCCATGCTTGGCTTTGATCCACGTCGTGAAGGCGGTGCAGATGCCGATCGTAGCGACGATCAGCACGGGGACCATCCAACTCCACTGCATGATATTCTCCCTTTTTGACCGGCGCGCTCAGCGCAACCGGTCGATCTCGTCGGCCAGCCGGGTATTGCGGCTGACATAATAGGTCTCGATCTCGGCGAGCCGGCGATCAATGTCGCGGAACTTCGAGCGGACCTCAGCGGTCGAGCGCTTGGGGTTCGATCGTACGCCCTGCCAGAACTTGGCGTCCTCGGCATTGTCGTACAGGCCACTTGGCTTCTGCGGTGCCATCCAGCCGATCATGCCATAGGCGATCAGCGTCCAGGGAAAGCCGCCGAGCAAAGTCAGCATGACCGCGCCGACGCGGACCCAGATGACATCGACCCCGGTATAGTCGGCGATGCCTGCGCATACGCCCATCCATTTCCCGTTCGGCTTGTCGAGATACAGTTTGGTGCGGATCGCGGACATCAGTTCCTCCGATAGTCATAGGGCGATTCGGGCTCGGCGCTGCGCGCCTGCGGCCGGAAATCGGGGTTGTCGGCAGACACGATCCGTTCGATCGTCTCGAGCCGTTCGTCGAGGCGGCGCGCCATGAGGTGCAGCTCGTCGAGCAGCTTCTCGTCCTCGTTGGTCAGCGTCGGCGCCTGTTTCCACTTCGTGATGTAGTGGAGGATGATCCAGGGCATGCCGATGAACAGCACGCCGCAGATCATGATGGGCAGGAAGACGTCTTCCATCGGATCAGCCCTCCTTACCCATCCGAGCCTTCAGCGCGGCAAGGTCGGCATCGACCTTTTCGGCTGATTTGAGCTCGGCGATTTCCTCCTCCAGGCTCTTGGTGACGCCGCCCATGCCCGCCGCATCGGCGCGGCCCTCGGCGACATCGACCCGGCGCTCGAGAATGTCGAAGCGCGAGAAGGCGTCGGCGACCTTTTCGCCGGCATACATTTCACGCATCCGCACGCGGTTGTTCGCGCTTTCGAGGCGGGTGACGATCGAATTCTGCCGGGTGCGCGCCTCGCGCAGCTTGTTCTGCAGCTTGGCGATGTCGGTTTCCGACGCGGTCAGCGATTCATCGAGCACCGCGATCTCGGCGTGCAGCTGGGCGGCCATGTCGGCTGCCTTCTGGCGCTCGACCAATGCGGCCTTGGCCAGATCCTCGCGATCCTTCGACAGCGCCAGCTCGGCCTTCTCGGTCCAGCTGTCCTGCAGCTTGTCGAGCTTGGCGATGTGGCGGCGCATTTCCTTCTGGTCGGCGATCGTGCGTGCCGCCGATGCGCGGACCTCGACCAAGGTTTCCTCCATTTCGAGGATGATCATGCGGATCATCTTCGCGGGGTCTTCGGCCTTGTCGAGCAGGTCGGTCATGTTCGCGGCGATGATGTCGCGGGTGCGGGAAAAAATGCCCATGTAGATACTCCTAGGTCCAAATCGGGAAAAGACCGGGGCGGGCGAACCCGCCCCGGCAGGAGCCGGTCACGCGACCATCCGACCGGCGGGAACCTCGTTGACCGCAGCCATCACCGGCGCCAGGCCGCCATCGGTCGCGACATGCGTCAGCGCCGCGGTGCTGACGATCGATGCGAACAGCGCGATCGCGGTGAAGGTGGCGGACTGGCGGCGAAACATCTTGGTGCTCTGGATCGTCATGGCGGTTCTCCCTGAACCTGGTGGTTATTGCCCGCTCTGAGGCGGTTGCAGGAAGCGTTGCAGGAGCCGTGCCAATTTCGATAATGGCGGTTTTGCGTGGGTTTTCTGGTTCGGTGACGTCCCGCGCGGAAGCGGCTTGCCAACAGTTGGCAATTTACGCCACAAGCTTGGCGGATGGATCGTATCGCACCCGTAATAGGCCAGGCTTCGGTCTTTCTCGACGCACTCGAGCGCGCCAGCCGCGCCGCGACGCTCGACCGCCCGGTGCTGGTGATCGGCGAGCGCGGGACCGGCAAGGAGCTGGTCGCCGAGCGGCTGCATCGCCTGAGCAACCGCTGGGATCAGCCGCTCGTCATCATGAACTGCGCCGCGCTCCCCGAAACGCTGATCGAGGCCGAATTGTTCGGCCACGAAGCCGGCGCCTTCACCGGCGCGTCGAAGTCGCGCGCGGGGCGCTTCGAGGAAGCCGATGGCGGCACCTTGTTTCTCGACGAGCTCGGCACGCTGTCGATGGCGGCGCAGGACCGGCTGCTGCGCGCGGTCGAATATGGCGAGATCACGCGGATCGGCTCGTCGCGCGCGATGCGCGTCGATGTGCGGATCGTCGCGGCGACCAACGAGCATCTGCCCGCGCGCGTCGAACAGGGGACGTTCCGCGCCGATCTGCTCGACCGGCTGAGCTTCGAGGTGGTGACGCTGCCGCCGCTGCGCGCGCGGGTGGGCGACATCCTGGTGCTCGCCGATCATTTCGGGCGGCGGATGGCGGCCGAGATCGGCTGGGAGCAATGGCCGGGGTTCGGCCCGAACGCGACCGAGATGCTCGAACGCTATGGCTGGCCGGGCAATGTCCGCGAGCTGCGCAACGCGGTCGAGCGTGCCGTGTATCGCTGGGAAGGCGGCGGCGCGGTCGATGCGATCCAGATCGACCCGTTCGATTCGCCCTATCGCCCGGGTGCGTCGGCGGCGCCGATGAGTGCCGAGGCGACGCCGGTCGAGGTCGCGACCGAGCCGGTCGAGGGCGACTTCCGCACCCGCGTCCAGAGTTATGAGCGCCGCCTGCTCACGCGCGCGCTCGCCGAGCATCGCCACAACCAGCGCAGCACCGCGGCGGCGCTCGGGCTGACCTACGACCAGCTGCGCCACGCGCTTCGCAAGCATTCGTTGCTGTAGACGCGGTTGCGTAACGATCGGCGCGGACCCATTGAAGGGCTCCGGCGTTCCCCTGCCGAACCCTTAATTTAGGAGCATGTTTCCATGGCTTTCGAACTTCCCCCGTTGCCCTATGCCTATGACGCGCTGGAGCCGACCATCGACCAGGAAACGATGACGCTGCACCACGACAAGCACCACAAGGCCTATACCGACAAGCTGAACGAGGGCGTCGCCAAGGACGGGCTCGAGGGCAAGTCGATCGAGGAAATTCTGGGCAGCATTTCGTCGGCATCGACGCAGGTACGCAACAATGGCGGCGGCTATTGGAACCATGACTTCTTCTGGAAGACGATGGCACCCGCAGGCGAGCGCGGCGAAATGTCGCCCGAGCTAAAGGCCGCGGTCGAAGCGTTCGGTGGGCTCGACAAGCTGAAGGAAGAGTTCAACACCAAGGGCGCCGGCCAGTTCGGTTCGGGCTGGGCGTGGCTGATCGCCGACGCATCGGGCGCGCTGCAGATCACCTCGACCCCCAACCAGGACAATCCTCTGATGGACGTCGTCGAGGCCAAGGGCACCCCGCTGCTCGGCAACGACGTGTGGGAGCACGCTTATTATCTGACGTACCGCAACGATCGCGGCGCGTATCTCAAGGCGTGGTGGGATGTGGTGAACTGGGACGTCGTGTCGCAGCGCTACGCAGCCGCGAAGGGCTGAGCTGGTTCGATCGCCATGCCGGACCCGTTGGTTCGGCATGGCGGTCATGCTCAACCCTCGGGCGGAATCGGCGCTTCCTTGGGGTCGCTCACCTTTAGGCCATGGCGCATCAGCATCGGGATGTTGGCGATCGCGAAGACCAGCGTCATCGGGATGACCGCCCAGGTCTTGTAAGCGACCCAGCCGTCCCAATCGAGCCAGGCGCGCATCACCTCGTTGAGCCCCGCCTGCGCGACGAAGAATATCATCCAGTTGATCGTCAACAGCCGCCACCCCTTGGGGGTGAGCCCCGGATAGGCGGTTTCGAGCAGGCTCTGCAGCAGCGGCCGTCCGGTGATCAGGCCGAACGCCAGGATCGCGGCGAACATGCCGTAGACGATCGTCGGCTTCATCTGGATGAAGGCCTGATCGTGGAAATACAGCGTCAGGCTGCCGAACACGAGCACCAGCGCGCCCGACAGCCACAGCATCGGCGAGATCGTCCCTGCCTTGAGCTGCGAATAGACCATCGCGGCAATGATCGCGACCATGAACACCGCGGTCGCCGCGAGCACGCGCTCTAGCTGGCTGCCGGGCAACAGGCTGTTGGCGGCGAAGAACACCACGAGCGGGCCGTAATCGATTGCCATCCGTGCGGTGGGGGAGAGGGGAGGCTTGGTGGTCATGGTTTCAATCCGTCACCCCAGCGAAAGCTGGGGTCTGTGTCGATAGGGCGCGCGGGTGGCGCTAGACCCCAGCTTTCGCTGGGGTGACGATCCGCCGTCATCGCACCATCGCCTCGACCCCCGATATGATCCGTGCGACTTCGTTGGCGTCGAACGGGCGCAGGTCATCCGCCTGCTCCCCTACGCCGATCGCGTGGATCGGTAGCCGGTACTTTTCCGCCGCAGCCACCAGCACGCCGCCGCGCGCGGTGCCGTCGAGCTTGGTCATCACCAGCCCGGTAACGCCGGCGACTTCCTTGAAGACCTCGATCTGGCTGAGCGCATTCTGGCCGGTAGTTGCGTCGAGGACGAGCACCACGTCGTGCGGCGATTCGGGGTTCAGGCGCCCCAGCACGCGGCGGATTTTCGCCAGCTCGTCCATCAGTTCGCGCTTGTTCTGCAGCCGGCCGGCGGTGTCGACGATCAGCACGTCGATGCCGGTCGCAGTTGCCTGCTTCACCGCTTCGAACACGATGCCAGCCGCGTCGCCGCCTTCGCTGCCGCGCACCAGCGGCACGCCGACCCGGTCGGCCCAGGTCTGCAACTGGCCGATCGCGGCGGCGCGGAAGGTATCGCCCGCGCAGAGCATCACGCCATAATCCTGGTCGACCAATGTTTTGGCGAGCTTGGCGATCGTCGTGGTCTTGCCCGATCCGTTGACGCCGATCACCAGGATCACCTGTGGGCGCGGGAAAGCGTCGATCTCGAGCGGCTGCGCGACCTTTTCGAGCACCTTCTCGATCTCTTCGGAGACGACCAGGCGGATGCCCAGCTCTTCCATGTTGCGCTCATAGGCACCATCGGCAAGGCGGGTGCGAATCCGCGCGGCAGTCTGGGGGCCAAGGTCGGAGGCGATCAGCGCCTCCTCGATCTCGTCGAGCGTCGAATCGTCGAGCCGCGCCGCCGACAGGCCCGCAAGGTTGCCGATCAACCGGTCCGATGTCTTGCGGAAGCCGCCGAGCAGGCGATCGTGCCAGCTGGAGTTGGTCATGCGAAATTTCCTGTAAGCGCGGTTTCGGTGGCGGCGGTGATGAGGGTCGGGGCGACGCGTCCCGGGGAGGCTGCGAACGGTTCGGAGGCCAGTTTCACCTCGGCGAAGTTCTCGGCATGGCCGCGGTCGCCTGGGCGTTCGACCAGGATCGATTGGCGAGTGCCGACCAGCGATCGGAGCCATGCCGAGCGGCGGCGTTGCGCCGCCTCGCGCAGCCTCGCGGCACGTTGCTTCACCACCGCGGGCGCGACTTGCGGCATCCGTGCGGCGGGCGTGCCGCTGCGCGGCGAGAAGGAGAAGATGTGGGGGTGAACGACGTCGCAATCGTCGAGCAATGCCAGCGTGTTTGCAAACGCGGCATCGTCCTCGGTCGGGAAGCCCGCGATCAGGTCGGCGCCGATCGCGATTGCCGGGCGCGCGGCCTTGAGGCGCTCGACCAATGCCACCGATTGCGCGCGGCTATGGCGCCGCTTCATCCGCTTGAGGATCATGTCGTCGCCCGCCTGTAGCGACAGATGGACATGCGGCATCACCCGCGGCTCCTGCGTCAGCAGCGCGAACAGCCGGTCATCGATCTCGATCCCGTCAAGCGAGGACAGCCGAAGACGCGGGAGGGCGGGGACGTGGGTGAGAATCCGCTCGACCAGCTGGCCGAGCGTCGGCTGGCCGGGAAGGTCGTGGCCATAGCTGGTCAGGTCGACGCCGGTGAGGACGATTTCGCGGTGGCCGGCATCGACGAACCGGCGGACCTGTCCTATCACACCGCCTGCGGGCAGCGACCGGCTAGGGCCACGGCCGTAGGGGATCGCGCAGAAGGTGCAGCGATGGTCGCAGCCATTCTGTACCTCGACAAACGCGCGCGAATGGCTGGCGAAAACGGGACGCGGTGCGGTCAGGGCGTCGGGCGCCCAGTGCATCGGATCGAGCTTGGTCACGTTGGACACGACGCGATCGACTTCGGGCATCGACCGATAGTGTTCTGGATCGATGTTCGACGCACATCCCGTCACGACGAGTTCGGCATCGGGATGGAGCCGGCGCAGGCGGCGGATCGCGCGGTTGGTGTTGGCCACTGCCTCGTTGGTCACCGCGCAGCTGTTGACCACCGCCACCGCGCGGTCGCCGACCAATGCGCGGATCGTTTCGCTTTCGGCGATGTTCAGGCGACAGCCGAGGGTGACGATGTTCGTCACCGGCAAAGGACCAATCGAGGGGGAGCGACCATGGCGAGCGATCTAGGGACCGAAGGCGCCGAAGTCCATGCAGCGGCGGCGAGGGTGCTGGCGTTCTGGTTCGACGAGACGCCGCCCGAGCGGCAATTCGCGCAGGATGCCGAGTTCGACGAAATGATCACCGATCGCTTTGGAGGCTTGCGCGATCAGGTGCTGGCGACCGGCGCGGCGGCGTGGCGCGATGCGCCCGAGACGTTGCTTGCGGCGGTGATCCTGCTCGACCAATTCTCGCGCAACATCCATCGCGGCACCGCGCGCGCATTCGAAGCCGACGCGCTGGGGCTCGAGCTGGCACGCGCGGCGATCGCGCGCGGATGGGACCGGGCGATGTCCGATGCCTGGCGGGTGTTCCTCTACATGCCCTTCATGCACGCCGAGGACGCTGCGACGCAGGCCGAGAGCGTGCGGTTGTTCGAGGCGCTGGGGGTGGCCGAAAACATCCCCTTCGCCCGCGATCACGCCGAGGTAGTGACGCGCTTCGGGCGGTTTCCGAGCCGCAATAAGGCGCTGGGACGCGAAGGCTCCGAAGCCGAGAGCGAATATCTGGCGACGCGCGACAGCGGCTGGTGAAAGGCTTGGCCCCGCTAGGGCAAGCTGTAAGCGCGCAAGCTCGGTCGGGTAGCTCGGTGCAGCGCCGCCCTAGCTAAGCGGTTTCCCGGTGCCGTTATCGATCAGAACCGCCTGCTGCCAGCGACTTGGCGGCTTGTCAGTCCGGTGGATGCAACCCGGCCAGCAGCAAGGGCGCTTCTTGCCCTCTAGTAGTTCTTCGCAGGTTCGCTGGATGCGGCGCTGGCGTGTGGCCGGTTGCCTCGCGTCGTCGACCCAGCAGATGAATTCGTCGCGTCCCAGGGGCGTCAATTGCTCCCATAGCACCATTGCTTGGGGATCAGCGCGCACCGCTGCCTGAAGGTCAGGCAGCGCTTGATGAACGGTACCATGCAAAAATGTGTCGTTCATCGCTCGATTCTACATCACCCGGCCATTCGCTTCGATCCCATTTCTTCGACTTTACTTGCTGCCGGCATTCCCAGCAGCATATGCCGCTCGGCAAGAAACCGCCGCACGCCGATCAGCGACAGCGGTTTTCCGTAGAACCAGCCCTGGCCCTTGGCGCAGTTCATCGCCTTCAACCGCGCCTCGATCGCGGCGTCCTCGATCCCCTCGGCAGTGACGGGGAGGTTGAGGCTTTCGCCCAGTCGCACGATCGCGGTGACGATCGCCGCCGAATCGGCGCTTTCGTTGATCGAGGTGACGAAGGATTTGTCGATCTTGATCCGGTCGAAGGGCAGCGCGCGAAGATGCGCGAGGCTCGAATAGCCGGTGCCGAAATCGTCGAGCGCCAGCTTTACCCCCTGGTTCTTCAGGCTGCCCGCGATCGATTGCGCCAGCGCCATGTTCTCGAACAGCGCGCTTTCGGTGATCTCGATCTCGAGCCTGCCGGCGGGGAAGCCGGTTTCGGTGAGCGTCTTGATGATCTTCTGCGCCAGCCACGCGTCGCGCAGCTGCCAGGGGGAGATGTTGATCGAAATGGTGAGCGAGGGATCCCAGTCGCGCGCCGCGGTGAACGCCTGTTGCATGATCGACATCGACAGGTCGGCGATCATGCCGGTTTCCTCGGCGATCGGGATGAAGCGTTCGGGGCTGATGATGCCGCGCGTCGGATGCTCCCAGCGCGCCAGCACTTCGAAGCCGTTGAGCTTGCCGGTGGCGATGTCGACCTGCTGCTCGAAATAGGGGACGATCTCGCCGCGCGGGATGCCGACGCGAAGCCCCTGTTCGAGGTCGTTGCGCTGCTGGAGCTCGCGCTCCATCGATGCGTCGAACCACACGCAGCGATTGCGGCCCGATTTCTTGGCGGCGTACATCGCGATGTCGCCCGCGCGCATCAGCGCCTCGATCGTCGGGCATTCGAAGTCCGATCGCGCGACCCCGACCGAACAGCTGATGTGCAGGCGAAGCCCCTCGGCCTCGAACGGCTGCGCGAGGCGGCTGACGAGGCGATCGGCGATCCGATCGACCATGTCGGGGACGGTCGGATCGAACAGGAAGGCGCAGGCGAATTCGTCGCCGCCCAATCGGGTATTGAGCGCGGTCGGCGGCAGGATCGCGATGATCTCGTCGGCGACCATGCGCAGCAAGGTGTCGCCGATCGCGTGGCCGTGCATGTCGTTGACCGACTTGAAATGGTCGAGATCGAGCATCAGCAGCGCAACCGCCTTGCCTCGACGCTGCGCCAGCGCGAGCAGCGCGGCGCCTTCGTCGGCCAGGCTGCGGCGATTGTAGAAGCCGGTGAGCGGATCGCGCGATGCCAGCATCGTCGCGCGCGCTTCGGCAGCGGTGCGGACGCGGACTTCCTTCGACAGGGCATCGTGGCGGCGCCAGCCGATCAGCACCAGCGCGACGTTGAGCAGCAAGGCGATCACCAACCCGCGATCGGCGGGGGCCCCACCTGCGGTATAGTGCGCGACGGTCTGCGATAGCACCGCGCCGCCAGTCGCGACGAACAGCAGGATCGCGGCGGCGGAAACCGCGCCGGTGATGATATCGGTGCGGACGAGGCTCGTGCGCCGGCGTTCCAGCAGGTCGTGATCGCTCGGCATGCTCGGGTTCTCCATGCCGCGTTCTTGGCATGATGTGGGTATAGAAGGAGTTAAGGGCGCGGGTGGGCGCAGGTGGGCTAGGGCGAGGCCTCTCGCCGACAAGCGATGCTTGCCTCTGACGCTGAGTTTCGCTATTGGCGCTCTCGATCGTTCCTTCGCGAACGTGAGGCATCCGCGCCCCGAGGGGTACGCCGGCCGACGAGTTCTCGTCCGCCGGCGTGTTTTGCGTTACGGTCGTGGCGGTACGAAGCGACTGGAGTAGAACATGTTCGAATCCCTCAGTGACCGGCTAGGCGGCGTCTTCGACCGACTGCGCGGCCGTGGTGCGCTGAGCGAAGCCGATGTGCGCGGCGCGATGCGCGAGGTCCGGATCGCGCTGCTCGAGGCCGACGTGGCGCTGCCCGTCGCGCGCGATTTCGTCGAAGGGATCACCGAAAAGGCGATCGGCCAGCAGGTGCTGCGTTCGGTCACGCCCGGCCAGCAGGTCGTCAAGATCGTCAACGACGCGCTGGTCGAGATGCTGGGGCCCGATACCGCGGGGCTCAACATCGACGTCTCGCCGCCCGCGGTGATCATGATGGTCGGCCTGCAGGGGTCGGGCAAGACGACGACCACCGCCAAGCTCGCCAAGATGCTGGCGGGCAAGGAGCGCAAGAAGGTGCTGATGGCGTCGCTCGACGTCAATCGCCCGAACGCGCAGGAACAGCTGGCGGTGCTGGGCACCCAGGCCGAGGTTTCGACGCTGCCGATCGTCGTGGGCCAGCAGCCGGTGGAGATCGCGCGGCGCGCGCTGCAGGCGGCGAAGCTGCAGGGCTTCGACGTGGTGATGCTCGACACCGCCGGGCGGCTGCACGTCGATCAGGCGCTGATGGACGAGATGAAGGCGGTCGCCGACATCGCGCGGCCCAACGAAATCCTGCTCGTCGTCGATTCGCTGACCGGCCAGGACGCCGTCAATGTCGCGCAGAACTTCAGCAACCAGGTGCCGTTGACCGGCGTCGTGCTGACGCGGATGGACGGCGACGCGCGCGGTGGTGCGGCGCTGTCGATGCGCGCGGTGACGGGCAAGCCGATCAAGTTCGCGGGCACCGGCGAAAAGCTCGACGCGATCGAGGCGTTCCATCCCAAGCGGGTCGCCGGGCGAATCCTGGGCATGGGCGACGTCGTCTCGCTGGTCGAGCGCGCCGCCGAGGCGATCCAGGTCGACGATGCCGAGAAGATGGCGCAGCGGCTGGCCAAGGGCCAGTTCGACATGAACGACCTGCGCGCGCAGCTGGGTCAGATGCGGCGGATGGGCGGCCTCGGCGCGCTTGCCGGCATGATTCCGGGCATGAAGAAGGCGCAGGCGGCGATGGCCAATGGCGCGGTCGACGAGCGGCTGTTGCTGCGGATGGACGCGATGATCGGATCGATGACGGTCAAGGAGCGCGCCAAGCCCGAACTGCTCAACGCCAAGCGCAAGATCCGCGTTGCCAAGGGCAGCGGCATGACCGTGCAGGACGTCAACAAGCTGCTCAAGATGCACCAGGAAATGGCCGGTGCGATGAAGCGCATCAAGAAGATGGGCGGCATCAAGGGCATGGCGGCGTTGCTCGGCAAGGGCGGTCCGGGCGGCGGCATGGGCGGCATCGGCAACGCGCTGGGCGGCCCCGCAATGGGCGATTTCATGTCGAAGGCGGGCGGCGGGCTGCCCGGCTTGGGCGGGAGCGGTGACGGCACGATGAAGCTGCCACCAGGTTTCGAGAATCTCATGAAGAAGAAGTGAGCTAGCCCGGACCTTTCCCGTCACCCCAGCGAAGGCTGGGGTCTCGCGGTGCGGTTCGGACCATCAACCAGAAAATCCCGGCTTTTCGCTGGGGCGACGATTTCAAAGAAGGAAGACGATTACATGGCAATCAGCATGCGCCTGTCGCGCGGTGGTTCGAAGAAGCGCCCTTATTACCGCATCGTGATCGCCGATGCGCGCGCACCGCGCGATGGCAAGTTCATCGAGAAGATCGGCACCTACAACCCGTTGCTGGCCAAGGACGATGCCGAGCGGATCAAGCTCGACAACGAGCGCGCGGCGCACTGGCTGAGCGTCGGCGCGCAGCCGACCGACCGCGTTGCCCGCTTCCTCGACGCAGCCGGCCTGCGCGAGCGTGCGGCGCGCAGCAACCCCAACAAGGGCAAGCCCGGCGAGAAGGCGACCGAGCGCGCCGAAGAGCGTGCAGCCAAGGTCCAGGCAGCCGAAGACGCTCGCCGCGAAGCCGAGGAAGCCGCCAAGGCGAAGCCTGCCGAGGAAGCCGCTCCCGCCGAGGAAGCAGCGACCGAAGACGCGACCAACGAAGGCAAGAGCGCGGCCGCACCGGCCGAGGGCTGAACCGATGTCCCCCTCCCGCCCGGCGGGAGGGGTTAGGGGAGGGGCGGTGGGCCTCTAGCAAACGTCTATGTCAACAACCCCCCCCTCGACTCCTCCCGCCAGCGGGGCGGGAGACAAGCGCGTGACGCTTGCCGTCGTCACCGGTGCGCATGGCATCGGCGGCGAGGTACGGCTGAAGGTCTTCGCCGAGGATCTGACGCCGCATAAGAGCTTCAACGACGGCGCGCTGACGGTGAAGGCTATGCGGATCGTGCCCGCGGGCGCGATCGCGCGCTTCGCCGAGGTCGCCGATCGCAACGCCGCCGAGGCGATGCGCGGCACCGAACTGACCGTCCCGCGCTCGGCGCTGCCGCCGCTGTCCGAGGGCGAATATTATCATGTCGACCTGATCGGGCTGCCGGTGGTGAGCACCGATGGCGATGCGGTCGGCCGCGTCGTGGCGATCGACAATTTCGGCGCCGGCGACGTGATCGAGATCGAAAAGCCCGCCGACGACCAGGGACGCGCCAAGCGCTTCATGGTGCCGATGCGGCCCGAAGCGGTACCCGAATGGGATGCCGCTCGGATGCTGCTGGACAGCGCCTACGTCGAGGATTGAGCGGCGGGTTCAGCGCCGAATCGGCGTGCGCTCGTTGAGCAGGTTGCGGATCGTCGTCGCCGCCACACCCGCCTGGCCCATCGCGTTGCTGATCTGATCGAGCCCAAGCACCACATCGCCCGCCGCGAACAGCCCGGGGACGCTGGTGCGCATGTGGCTGTCGACCTTCAGGCTGCCATCTTCGGCGGTCTCTGCCCCCGCGGCGATTGCGAGGTCCGAGCGGATCGTCGAGCCGAGCGCCGGGTAGACGCTGTCGAACGATAGCGGGCCGGTGGCGGTTTCGACGACGAAGCGCTCTTCTTCGATGCGATACTCGCCGCAGGGACCATCGACGCGGACGATGCCGGCATCGTCGAGCTTGGCGAGGCAGGCGGCGTCGAGATCATGCTCGCTGTCGGGCGCGATCAGCGTGACGTCGGCGGTGTAGGCGCGCAGGAACAAAGCTTCTTTCATCCCGTGATCGCTGGTGCCGATCACGCCGACGCGCTTGTCTGTGACCTCATAGCCGTCGCAGACCGGGCAGTAGCGCAGCAAGCCGCGAAGCAACGCATCGTCGTGAAGCGCGTCGTCGAGGGTTTTGGGGCGCAGATTTATCACGCCGGTCGCGAGCAGAACCGTGCGCGCGGCGAAATCGTGATTGGCGGTGCGGACGACGAAGTTTTCGCCATCGGGTTCGATTGCGGTGACGACGCGGTTCTCACGCGACACGCCGAAGCTCTTGGCCTGTTCGTGCATCAGCCGCAGTAGCTCGGGGCCCTCGACGCCGCCGGGATAGCCGGCGTGGTTGTGCGTTCGCGGGATCATCGCCGCACGGCTGTCGCCGCTGTCGAACAACCGGATCGAGAGGTGATAGCGCGCGAGATAGATCGCCGCGGTAAGGCCGGCGGGCCCGCCGCCGATGATGATGCAATCGTCCATGCCAAGCGCAATCGGTGAGAGCGAAGAACGTTCCTTGTGGGAGCAGCGACGACGGCGTATATCCGGTGTATATACGCAAGGAACAGCGCATGACCGAATATCGTACCAAGGTATTCAAATCGGGCAACTCGCTCGCCATTCGCCTGCCCAAGGCACTTGGTCTGGAGGCGGGGATGGAGTTCGATCTGCTGCGCGACGATAGCGGTGCGATCCTCGCTCGACCAAAGCGCTCGGCGGGGGTGTCGCTGTCCGATCTGTTCGGCAGCTTTTCACCCGGTTTCATGGCGGAGGGGCGCGGCGATACCGAACAGAAAGAGCGTGACTGGTCCGAGGGATCGGCTGCCGCCTGATGGCGTTCCTGCTCGACACCAATAGCTGCATCGACTTTGCGCGTGGCCGCTCGATCGCGCTGCTCTGGCGGATGGATCGCGTCCCTGCCGGATCGCTTTCGATGTCGGCCATCACGTTGGCCGAGCTTTCCGTCGGGGCGCGCGCCGATCGAGACGATCAGGCAAAGCTGGATGCGCTGACGCAGATTGTGACGGTACATCCCTTCGATGCCGCGGCGGCCGAGGTATATGGCATGCGTGCCCGGATGTTGGGGGTACGACGCAAGAGCTTCGATCGGCTGATCGGCGCGCATGCCTTGGCGCTCGACCTTACGCTGGTTACCGCCAACGAGCGCGACTTCGCCGACCTGCCCGGGCTTCGGATCGAGAACTGGACTTTGCCGCTGTGACCTTCGCCACCACCATCCTCACCCTCTACCCCGAGATGTTTCCCGGCCCACTGGGGGCGTCGATCGCCGGGCGGGCGCTGCGCGAGGGGCGGTGGGCGCTAGAGGCGATGCAGATTCGCGACTTCGCCACCGACAAGCATCGCTCGGTCGACGATACCCCGGCGGGGGGCGGGGCGGGGATGGTGATGCGCGCCGATGTGATCGCCGCTGCGCTCGACAGCGTTGCGGGCGCGAGGCCGGTGCTGGCGATGACGCCGCGCGGTACGCCGTTGACGCAGGCACGGGTGCGCGCGCTGGCGGCGGGGCCGGGGGTGACGATCCTGTGCGGGCGGTTCGAGGGGATCGACGAACGGTTGTTCGAGGCACGCCAGATCGAACAGGTTTCGGTCGGCGACTACATCCTGTCGGGCGGCGAAATGGCGGCACTGACCTTGCTCGATGCTTGCATTCGGCTGCTCCCCGGCGTAATGGGCGCGGCTTCTAGCGGCGATGACGAGAGCTTCGAAACGGGGCTGCTCGAATATCCGCAATATACCCGACCGGTAGAATGGGAGGGCCGCACGATCCCCGAAGTGCTGCGATCGGGGGATCATGCGCGGATCGCGGCCTGGCGAAAGCAACAGGCCGAGGTCGATACACGGTCACGGAGGCCGGATCTGTGGGAGCGTCATGAGGACGCTCGGGTCCAGTCTCCCTCTGGCGCGCGGCGACAGAATAGGAACGAATGAGATGAACCTCATCCAGCAGATCGAAGCCGAACAGATTGCCAAGTTCGCCGCTTCCAAGACCATCCCCGAGTTTCGCGCGGGCGATACCCTCAAGGTCGGCGTGAAGGTCGTCGAGGGCGAGCGTACGCGTACCCAGAATTACGAAGGCGTGTGCATCGCGCGTTCGAACAAGGGCATGGGTTCGAACTTCACCGTGCGGAAAATCAGCTTCGGCGAGGGTGTCGAGCGCGTCTTCCCGCTCTACTCGCCCAACATCGAGTCGATCGAAGTCGTGCGTCGCGGCGTCGTCCGGCGCGCCAAGCTATATTATCTGCGCGGTCGTACCGGCAAGTCGGCGCGTATCGCCGAGCGTCGCGACCCGCGTCCGGCCAAGGCGACCGCTGCCGAGTAATCGGTGCGGGCTTGACGGTCGCCCAGGGGCGCGGTGGCTTCGGCTGCCGCGCCCTTTTGCTTTTGTCGGCGCGTTGCTTTTGCCAGCGCGTTGCTTTTGTCGGCCCGTGTGGACCAAGCACGGCGAGCGGTCGTTACGCTGTTGACGGGGCCGGGTAGCGATCGGCGCAGGTCGTTGGAAAGCGGGAAGAGATGGGCAGTTCGGACCAGGCACGCGTGGTGCGCAATACGTTGATCGTGCTGCTGCTGGTCGGCGTCGCGATGCTGCTGACCCAATTGTCGTTCGTGTTCCTGTTGATCTTTGCGGCGATCCTGCTGGCCACCTTGATCCGATCGGCGGCGCTGCCGTTCCTGCATATGGGGCTGCCCGATACGCCCGCGACGCTGCTGGGGCTGGCAGCGATCGTCGCGCTGCTGTGGCTTGCGGGGGGGCTGTTCGGAGCGCAGCTCGGGGAGCAGTTTGTGATCGTGGGCAACCAATTGCCCGGCGCGATCGCCCGCGCGCAGCAATGGGCGGCGGGCATCCCGTTTTTCCGATCGATGCTGTCGAGCACCCCCGACATCCAGAACGTCGCCGGGCGTGTGCTGACCTTTGCCTTCGGCGCGGTCGGCGCGGCGACCAATTTGGTGCTCGTAGTGATCGCAGCGATCTATCTGGCGCTGCAACCCGGGCTCTATGCCGGCGGCGTCGCCAAGCTGTTCCCCAAAAACGAAGGGCCGCGGGTTGCCGAGGCGTTGCATGCGAGCGGGTTGGCGCTGCGCAAATATCTGCTGGCGCAGTTCGTTACGATGGTCGCGGTGGGAACGCTGGTGGGGGTCGGGCTGACCTTCGTCGGGGTGCCCTCGGCCGCGGCGCTGGGGGTGATCGTCGGCCTCGCCAATTTCGTGCCGTTGGTCGGGCCGTTCATCGGTGCGGTCCCCGGCATCTTGCTCGCGTTCGCGCAGAGCCCCGAAACCGGGCTGGCTGCCACTGCGGTGTACATGGTCGCGCAGCAATTGGAGGGAAATTTGCTGACCCCTCTGGTGCAGCGCTTCGCGGTGTCGATCCCGCCCGCGCTGCTGCTGTTCGCGCTGGCGGGGCTGGGATCGCTGTTCGGCGTGCTTGGGGTGATCGTGTCGGCGCCGCTCGCGGTGGTGCTCTATACACTGGTGACGATGCTGTGGACGCGCGACGCGCTGGGGCACGACGTGAAGGTGCCGGGGATCGATCGCGGTGCGTGAGGCTTTACGCGACCGCCGCGGCTCGCGATAACGGCGCATGGTCCCGCGTTCGTCGGGCAACGTCACCGGAGAGCGAGGAATGCGTAGATGGTTGGTTGGGATTGCGCTCGCGTCGGTGAGCGGTCTTGCGATGGCGGCTGATCCGGTGGCGGCCCAGGCACAGGTGGCCACGCAAGCGGTGAAGCAGGACGGCGGCGCGCTGACGATCGACCGGGTGTTTTCGGGCCCCGATCTCAACGGGCAGAGCGCGCGCGCGGTGAAGCTGTCGCCCGACGGCAAGCTGCTGACGCTGCTGCGGGCGCGCGCCGACGAACCCAACCGCTTCGACCTTTGGGCGCTCGATACCGCGACCAGCGAGTGGCGGATGCTGGTCGATTCGAAGCAGGTCGGCAGCGGCGCCGAATTGTCCGAGGCCGAGAAGATGCAGCGCGAGCGCGCGCGGATCGGCGGATCGGCGGGGATCGTCGCCTATGATTGGGCACCCGATGGCAAGTCGATCCTGGTGCCGCTCGACGGCGATCTGTACCTGGCGACGCTCGATGGCCAAGTGCGCCGGCAGACGCAGACCGAGGGCGGCGAGCTGAACCCAGTGGTTAGCCCGGCGGGGGGCTATGTCTCGTTCGTCCGCGACCAGAATCTGTGGGTGCAGCCGCTGGGCGGCGGCCAGGCGCGGCAGGTGACCAAGGATGGCGCAGGCACGGTCCATTGGGGCGAGGCCGAGTTCGTCGCGCAGGAAGAGATGGATCGCTCGACCGGCTATTGGTGGTCACCGGGCGATCGGCTGGTCGCGGTCGAGCGGTTCGACGAAGCACCGGTCGGCATCGTCAGCCGCGCGGCGATCGGTGCCGAGGGCACGACGGTGTACGACCAGCGCTATCCCAAGGCGGGCACCGACAATGTCGCGGTCGAACTATATGTAATGCGGCCCGATGGGTCGGGGCAGGTCAAGGTCGATCTGGGGGCCGAGCGCGACATCTATCTGGCGCGGGTCAACTGGCTACCCGACGGATCGGCATTGCTGGTGCAGCGCCAGAGCCGCGATCAGAAGACGCTCGATGTGCTGCGCGTCGATCCGGCGACGGGCAAGTCGCGCGTGTTGTTCACCGAACGATCGGGCGATCGTAGCTGGGTGAACCTGTCGAACGGGCTGCGCACGCTCGACGACGGCAGCCTGATCTGGTGGTCCGAGCGCGACGGGCACGGGCATCTGTATCGCTTCCGCGACGGCAAATGGACGCAGCTGACCAACGGCGAATGGGAAGTCGCCGATGTGGTCGGCATCGACCAGGAAAAGGGGCGGATCACCTTCCTGGGCAACAAGGACGGCGTGCTCGAGCGGCACCTCTACACCGTCGACATCGCCAAGCCGGGTGCGGTGACGCGGTTGACCGAGGCGGGGTGGTGGCATGGCGCGAGCATGGATTCGAGCGGCACGCGGTTGATCGTGACGCGATCGAACGTCAACCAGCCGGCGCAGAGCTATCTTGCCGATGCGGCGGGCAAGCGCTTGTCGTGGATCAGCGAGAACCGCGTCGAGGGCGAGCACCCCTATGCGCCGTTCCTGGCGAGCCATCGCGAGCGCAAGTTCGGGACCTTCAAGGGACCCGACGGCACGACGCTGCACTATGAAATGATGACCCCGCCGCTCGAGCCCGGCAAGAAGTACCCGGTGTTCTTCCAGCATTATGGCGGGCCGCATTCGCAGACGGTGAGCCGCGCCTGGGGCGGGGCGCTGCAGCAGATGATCGTCGATCGCGGCTGGATCTGGTTCCAGATCGACAATCGCGGCGCCGCCAATCGCGGCAAGGCGTTCGAGGACCATCTGTACCACGCAATGGGCAGCGTCGAAGTGGCGGACCAGGTGGCGGGCGCGAACTGGCTGAAGCAGCAGCCCTTCGTCGCGCCCGACAAGATCGCGACCTATGGCTGGTCCTATGGCGGCTACATGACGCTCAAGATGCTCGAGGCCGCACCCGGCGTGTTCGCCGCGGGGATCGCGGGCGCGCCGGTGAGCAAATGGGACCTGTACGACACGCACTATACCGAACGCTATATGGGCGATCCGCGCGTCGTGCCCGATGCCTACAAGACCTCGAACACCGTCGAGGATGCGGGCAAGATCACCGATCCGCTGTTGCTGATCCACGGCATGGCCGACGACAATGTCGTGCTCGAACACTCGACCGTGATGATGGCCAAGCTGCAGCAGAATGCGCGGCCCTTCGAGGTGATGCTGTACCCTGGCCAAACCCACCGCGTCGGCGGCGCGGGGGTGAGCCAGCATCTGTGGGGGACGATCTGCGACTTCCTCGACCGCGAGGTGGTGGCAAAGCCAGCGCGATAGTTGCGTTTGTGCATGCCCTAGCGAAAGGGTCTTTCAATCGGAGCGCGCCCGCGTAAACAGCGGGCCGCGCCGTTCGCGCGCCTAATACGGGATAATGGATCATGGGTTATCGGGTGGTGGTCGCAGGCGCGACCGGCAATGTCGGGCGCGAAATGCTCAACATCATGGCGGAGCGCGAGTTTCCCGCCGACGAGATCGCGGTGCTGGCATCATCGCGCTCGGCGGGCGAGCTGGCCGATTATGGCGAGACCGGGCGCAAGCTGAAGATCCAGAATATCGAGCATTTCGATCCCACCGGCTGGGACATGGCGCTGTTCGCGATCGGCAGCGAGGCGACCGCGATCCACGCGCCGCGCTTTGCCGCCGCCGGCTGCGTCGTGATCGACAATTCGTCGCTCTACCGGATGGACCCCGATGTGCCGCTGGTGGTGCCTGAAGTAAATGCCGAGGCGATCGACGGCTACAAGGCCAAGAATATCATCGCCAACCCCAATTGCTCGACCGCGCAGATGGTGGTGGCGCTCAAGCCGCTGCACGACGCCGCCAAGGTGCTGCGCGTGGTCGTTGCGACCTATCAGTCGGTGTCGGGCGCGGGAAAGGCGGGGATGGACGAGCTGTTCGAGCAGAGCCGCAACATCTTCGTCGGCGACAGCGCCGAGCCGCGCAAGTTCACCAAGCAGATCGCGTTCAACGTGATCCCGCACATCGACAGCTTCCTCGACGATGGATCGACCAAGGAAGAATGGAAGATGGTGGTCGAGACCAAGAAGATCCTCGACCCCAAGATCAAGGTGATCGCGACCTGCGTGCGCGTGCCCGTCTTCGTCGGCCATTCCGAAGCGGTCTATGTCGAGATGGAGCGCGAGCTTTCGGCCGAGGACGCACAGAACCTGCTGCGCGAGGCACCGGGGATCATGCTGGTCGATAAGCGCGAGGATGGCGGCTATGTCACCCCGGTCGAGTGCGTGGGCGATTACGCGACCTATGTCAGCCGCGTGCGCGAGGACCCCACGGTCGAGAACGGCCTGGCCTTCTGGTGCGTGTCGGACAATCTGCGCAAGGGCGCTGCGCTGAACGCGGTGCAGATCGCCGAACTGCTGGGGCGGCGGCATCTCAAGAAAGGTTGAGCGATGCTAGCATAAGTGCTATCATTCGCAGATGGCACAGATGACAGTTCGGCAGATCGACGACCGTCGCTACGAGCAACTGAAAACGCGGGCGCGGTTGAAGGGTGTTTCGGTCGAGGCGCTTGCGCGCGATGCGATCCACGAGATCGCCGAACTGACGCCCGAGGAAAAACGCGCGTTGGTGCAGCGGATGCAGCAAGCGGGCGAGCGCGCGAAGGTATCGGGGGTCGCGCAAACGCCGGGTTGGCAGCTGGTTCGGGAGGATCGTGACGGTGATCATTGATGCCAGTGTCGGCGTCAAATGGATCGTTCCCGAAGAAGATCACCAAGCCGCCGCAGCTCTGATCGGCGATCAGCGATTATATGCGCCGGCCTTGTTCTTCAGCGAGGTCGGCAATGCATTGGTCAAAAAGCATCGTCGTGGGGAAATTGTCATTGCCGAGGTGGTTCAATCCTTTGCCGATTTGCCGCTGCTGATCACCAGCGTCGATGAATTGCACGTGATGGGCCGGGCGATGGAATTGGCCACCGAACTTGGCCATAGCATCTACGACTGTGTCTATGTTGCCCTGGCCGAAGACATGCGGGTCGAGCTGGTGACGGCCGACCTGAAGTTTCTCGCAAAGTTGGAAGGGCATGCCGCGCGACGACACGTCGTGCCGCTGAGGGAAAGCGCATGACGGCTTCGATAACTTCGATCCACCATTTCACCAGCTTCGACGGCACCAAGATCGCCTGGACCGAGGTCGGCGAGGGCAGCCCCGTGGTGCTGATCCACGGCTATATGTCTGACGCGCATACCAATTGGGTGCGCTATGGGCATGCGGCGAAGATCGCCGCGGCGGGGCGGCGGGTGATCATGCCCGACCTTCGCGGGCATGGGCACAGCGATCGGCCGCACGATCCTGCGGCCTATCCCGCCGATGCGCTGGCGATGGATGGCGAGGCGCTGATCGCGCATCTGGGGCTGACCGATTACGACCTGGGTGGCTATTCGCTCGGCGCGCGCACCGCGATGCGGATGCTTGCGCGCGGGATCGTGCCTGCGCCCAAGCGTGTGGTGTTCGCCGGCATGGGGCTCGAAGGGTTGCTCGACACCCATCGCCGCGCCGGGCATTTCCGCGACATCCTCGACAATCTGGGCAGCTATGAACGCGGATCGCCCAAATGGATGGTCGAGGCGTTCCTTAAGACCACCAAGGGCGACCCGGTGGCGCTGCGCCACGTGATCGATACCTTCGTCGATAGCTCGCGCGAGCAGGTGCTGGCGGTCGAGCAGCCGGTGCTGGTGTTGGCGGGCGAGGAGGATGACGACAACGGATCGCATGCCGAACTCGCCGCGATGCTCGCCAACGCGACGTTGGTCGAGGTGCCCGGCGGGCATATGAGTTCGGTGACCAAGCCCGAAATGGGCGATGCGCTGGCGGCGTTCCTGCGCGACTGAGGCACCGGGCCGTGCTTGCGGCTATTCGGTACGAACGGAAGGCTCAGCTTCGGGGATTGTGCTTTCATCGGCGATCCCGGCTGCGAACGACGCGCTCGAGTCGGTGCCGTCGGGCTGGTGCGCGCCGGTCGCCTGGACGGCGAACACCGGCGGCTGCGGCTTGCGGGTGAGCAGATAGGCGGCGGCGCCGAGGCCAGCGATCACCGTCGCAGCCGCCAGCGGACGCATCTGCGCTTCGAGCGTCACGCTCTGGCGACGGACATAAATGTCCTGGTTCGATCGCTCACGGCCATCCTTCCGTGGTTCGAACAGATTGTCCTCGGCACCGACTTCGGCAGGCTGGTCGATCGTTTGCGCGGTGCGGCCCATGAAGCTTTCGATCACCAGATCGGTCATGCGCGGCATCGCATTGCCGAGCCCCGAGATCATCAGCCCGACCCCGCCGACGGTGAGTTCGCGCTTGCGGTTGGCCGCGGCGAAGCAGATCGCCTTGGCGACCAGTTCGGGATCGTAGACGACCGGCGGGATGCGAGCCGGCGCGCCGATCTTGTTGCGCGCATGTTCGGGATAGGGCGTGTCGATCCCCGCAGGCTTGATGAGCGTGATCGACACCGGCTTGCCCGCGGCTTCGACCTCGGTGCGCAGCGCTTCGGTGAAGCCGAGCACCGCATGCTTGGCGGCGCTGTACGCGCCCTGCAGTGAGATCGCGCGTTCGGACAATACCGAGCCGATGTTGATGAGCGCGCCGCCGCCGCGTTCGTCGAGCCGGGGCACCGCGAACAGCGACGCCCGCACCAACGCGAAATAGCCGACTTCGAAGACGCGACGATGCTCCTCGATGCTGGTGTCGAGCAGTTCGGCATACATCGCCGCCGCCGCATTGTTCACCCAGGTGTCGAAGCCGCCGAAGCGTTGGTCGGCGAGCGCGCCGATTCGCTGCGGCGCATCCTCGTCGGCGACGTCGAGCGCGATATAGGCCGCCTTGCCGCCGCGCAGGATGATCCCCTCGGCCGCCTCGCGCACCGCATCCTCGTTTCGCGCGACCAACACGACCCGCGCGCCCGCACGGGCCGCACGACGCGCGGTGGCGAGGCCGATCCCCGAAGAGGCGCCGGTGATGACGATCGTCTGTTCGGCGAGCGGCTTGAGTGCGATGGCCATGCTGAAACTCCTGCTGGGATTTGCCTGGTCAACGCGCGAGGCGGCCAAGCTCTCCCAACAAGATCAACGAAAGGGGGGTTCGTTGAATGCGCGCAGCTTTCGGCTGTGCAGCTTGGCGCCCTCGCGGCGTAGTTCCTCGCACGCCTCGATGCCGATCCGCATATGCTCGCTGATCGCGCGTTCGTAGAAGCGGTTGGCCTGGCCCGGCAGCTTGAGTTCGCCGTGCAGCGGCTTGTCCGAGACGCACAGCAAGGTGCCGTAGGGTACGCGGAAGCGATAGCCCTGTGCGGCGATCGTCGCCGATTCCATGTCGATCCCCACCGCGCGGCTGAGCGAGAAGCGCAGTGCCGAGGCCGAGAAGCGAAGCTCCCAGTTGCGATCGTCGGTGGTGACGATCGTCCCGGTGCGCAGCCGGCGCTTGAGGTCGTCGCCCGACTGGCCCGAGACGGTCGCGGCAGCGCGCGCGAGGGCAAGCTGCACCTCGGCGATCGCGGGCACCGGGATCGCGGGGGGCAGCACTTCGTCGAGCACGTGATCGTCGCGAAGATAGGCGTGCGCCAGCACATAGTCGCCGATCCGCTGGCTGGGGCGCAGGCCGCCGCAATGGCCGATCATCAGCCACGCCTCTGGCCGCAGCACCGCCAGGTGATCGGTGATCGTCTTGGCGTTCGACGGCCCGACGCCGATGTTGACCAGCGTGATGCCGGTGCCGTCGGGGGCGATCAGGTGGTAGGCGGGCATCTGATGCCGCCGCCACGCGCTGTCGGTGACGATCTGGTCGGGATCGCCGCCGGCTTCGATATACAGCCCGCCGGCGCCCGACAGCGCGGTGAAGCGGCTGTCGGTATTGAGCTGCCCCAGCCCCCATTGGACGAATTCATCGACATAGCGGTGATAGTTGGTGAACAGGATGTAGCGCTGGACATGTTCGGGCGGGGTGCCGGTGTAATGCCGCAGCCGCGCGAGGCTGAAGTCGGTGCGCAGTCCGTCGAACAGCGCCAGCGGACGCGTCTCGTCGGTGCTGACCCACAGCCCGTCGGCGATCTCGTCGCCGATATGCGCGAGTTCGGTCGCGGGGAAGAAGCGCGCGAGTTCGAGCGCCGAGACTTCGTCGAGCTGCAGCGCGTGGCCGG
Organism: Sphingomonas qomolangmaensis; assembly: GCF_024496245.1. Taxonomy (NCBI): domain Bacteria; kingdom Pseudomonadati; phylum Pseudomonadota; class Alphaproteobacteria; order Sphingomonadales; family Sphingomonadaceae; genus Sphingomonas; species Sphingomonas qomolangmaensis. The sequence continues at coordinate 1,103,047 of NZ_CP101740.1, read as the reverse complement.
GATCGAGCACGTACGGGAAGGGGATTTCCTGCGTGCCCGCGACCGCCGATACCTCGACCGCATAATCCTCGATCAGCAAGGTCAGCTGCTCGACCAGATAGTCCGCGAACATCGCGGGCTTGGTGACGCTGATCCGATAGTCGCCCGCGGTGACGAGCCGCCCGAACGAGCGCAGCGGAGTCGGGCGTTCGGCACCGCCGGTATAGCGGACGCGGATTTCGGGATAGGCGAACGATCCGTCGCTGCGGCTGTGCGGCGGCGGGGTCGTGCCGTCGGCGAGATAGGCGCCAAGCGCTGCCTGGAGGCGCGCCACCGAGGCGCGGTAGAGCCGATCGAGTTCGGCGACGATGTCGGATGCCTGTGTCATCCCAAGCGGCTATCGCGCGCGCGTGAAGCTGGCAAGACTTCGGCATTGGCGGCGCGATGGCCGGACGCGCATCGGGGCCGGCGCGCGGGGCGATCCCCGGTGCGCCGACCCCGGCAAGTTGAGCGGCGGATCAGCCCTTGGCGGTGGTGCTCGCCGGCTTCTTCGCCGCAGTCTTGCGCGGTGCGGCGGGCTTCTTCGGCGTAGCCGGCGCCTTGGGCGCGCTCGACTTCGACGGCGAAGCCTTCTGCTTTTCCATCAGCTTGCTTACCCCGAAAGCGGCGCCAGCGACGGCGGCGGCAGCGCCTGCGACGATCGCCGCGGCGGCGACGGGGTGGCGGCGCGCCGAGTCGACCGTGGTCTCGGTCGCCGATTCGATCTTGTCGCGCGCGGCGCCCGCAGCCTTGGCGGTGGCGTCGCTCGCCTTCGACAGCTGCTTGGTCGCAGCCTCGGTGAGTTGGGCAACCTTGCCCTCGGCGGTGTCGTTGGCGGCGGTGTCGTTCTGGAAACGCTCGGTGGTCATGAATTTCTCCCTTCGCACCTGCAAACCGTTACGGGGGCGATGTTGTTCCCTTACGGCCATCCGTCGCCCCCGTCAGCGGGCTTAGAGCTTGTCGACCAGATAGTCGGCCGAGCTCACCTTGAACTCGCCGGGCGCTTCGACGTGGAGCTGTTCGACGACGCCGTCGTTGACGATCATCGCGTAACGCTGGCCGCGCTGGCCCATGCCATAGGCCGAGCTGTCGGTATCGAGGCCGATCGCGCGCGCGAACTCGCCATTACCGTCGGCGAGCATCGTCACCCGGCCATCGGCTTCGTTGGCCTTGCTCCACGCCGCCAGCACGAACGCGTCGTTGACCGCGGTGCAAGCAACCTCGTCGATCCCCTTCGAAAGGATCTCATCGGCGCGCTCGATGAAGCCCGGCAAGTGCTTGACCGAGCAGGTCGGGGTGAAGGCGCCGGGAACCGAGAACAATGCGACGCGGCGGCCGGCAAAGAAATCGTTGGTGGTAACCTGGTCAGGACCGGCTTCGGTCGCCTTGACGAGGGTGGCTTGGGGCAGTTTCTCGCCGATTGCGATGGCCATGATGTCGATGCTCCCGTGAAATGCGCCCACGCGGCGCGGTGCGCGGCACTTCGGGGTGCGACGATAAGTTTTCAAGCGGTGGCGGATCGCGGGCAGGGGGCATATGCTTAACCGATGATCGACGAGACCCCCTATCTGACCGGCCAGTTCCTGCTGGCGATGCCCGGCATCGGTGACCCGCGCTTCGACCGCGCAGTGATCGCCATGTGCAGCCATGACGACGAGGGCGCGCTCGGCGTCGGCATCGGCGCGGTAATCGACGGGCTGACGCTGGGCGATGTGCTGCGCCAGTTCGAGATCGAGCCGGGGATCGTCGGCGATGCCCCGGTGCATTTCGGCGGCCCGGTCGAACCGCAGCGCGGCTTCGTCCTTCATTCGAACGATTGGGGCGGGCAGGATTCGATCGACGTCGCGGGCCGCTGGGTGCTGTCGGGCACGGTCGACGTGCTGCGCGCGATCGCCGACGGCACCGGGCCGTCGCAATGGCTGGTGGCGCTCGGCTATGCGGGATGGAGCGAAGGGCAGCTCGATGGCGAGATGACGCGCCACGGGTGGTTTAACACCCCGGGTGACGTCTCGCTGCTCTACGACGCCCCCGCCGAAGCGCGCTGGGAGGCGGGGTTTTCGCAAGCGGGGATCGACCCGCGGCTGCTCGCGAGAAGCGCCGGGAGCGCCTGACCGAACACATATAAAGATATCTTTATATTGAGTTTGCGTTTGGCAGGCGGATTGGCTAGGGAAGCGGCAGCACCGACGGGCGACTTGCGCCTGCCGGCCTCTTTTCACGACCCGGGAGATTTTCCAGTGGCCACCGCCCCCGTTCTCGACACCAAAGATTATGTCGTTGCCGATATCAGCCTCGCCGATTTCGGCCGGATGGAAATCGACATCGCCGAAACCGAAATGCCCGGCCTGATGGCATTGCGCGAGGAATTCGGCGCGTCGCAGCCGCTGAAGGGCGCGCGCATCACTGGTTCGCTGCACATGACGATCCAGACCGCGGTGCTGATCGAGACGCTGACCGCATTGGGTGCCGACGTCCGCTGGGCGACGTGCAACATCTTCTCGACGCAGGACCACGCTGCCGCCGCGATCGCCGCGACCGGCGTGCCGGTGTTCGCGATCAAGGGCGAGAGCCTGGCTGATTATTGGAACTATGTCGGCGACATCTTCAACTGGGGTGCCGACACCGACGGTACGACCGCCAACATCATCCTCGACGATGGCGGCGACGCGACGATGTTCGCGCTCTGGGGTGCCAAGCTCGAAGCCGGCGCAACGCTGAGCGAGCCCGAGAATGACGAGGAAGTCGAGTTCCAGCGCGCGCTCAAGGCGTTCGTCGCAAAATATCCCGGCTACCTGACGCAGACGGTCAAGAACCTGAAGGGCGTCTCGGAAGAGACCACCACCGGCGTCCATCGCCTGTACGAGATCGCCAAGAAGGGCGAGCTTCCCTTCCCCGCGATCAACGTCAACGACAGCGTCACCAAGTCGAAGTTCGACAATCTGTACGGCTGCAAGGAATCGCTGGTCGACGCGATCCGTCGCGCCACCGACGTGATGCTGGCGGGCAAGGTCGCTTGCGTCGCCGGCTTCGGCGATGTCGGCAAGGGCTCGGCACAGTCGCTGCGCAATGGCGGCGCGCGCGTGATGGTGACCGAGATCGATCCGATCTGCGCATTGCAGGCGGCGATGGAGGGCTTCGAGGTCGTGACGATGGAAGAGGCGGTCAAGCGCGCCGACATCTTCTGCACCGCAACGGGCAATGCCGACGTCATCACCGCCGATCACATGAAGGCGATGAAGCCGATGTCGATCGTCTGCAACATCGGCCATTTCGACAGCGAGATCCAGATCGCCGCGATGTCGAACTACAAGTGGACCGAAGTGAAGCCCGGCACCGACCTGGTCGAGTTCCCCGACGGCAAGCAGATCATCGTGCTCGCCAAAGGCCGGCTGGTGAACCTGGGCTGCGCGACCGGTCATCCTTCGTTCGTGATGTCGGCCAGCTTCACCAACCAGGTGCTGGCGCAGATCGAATTGTGGACCAAGGGCGATGAATATCAGAACCAGGTCTATGTCCTGCCCAAGCATCTCGATGAAAAGGTCGCCGCGCTTCATCTCGAGAAGCTGGGCGTCCAGCTGTCGCAGCTGACCCCGAAGCAGGCGGGTTATATCGGCGTGCCGGTCGAAGGGCCGTTCAAGCCCGATCACTACCGCTACTGATCGGTCGAACCGAGTAGAGAAGGGGGCGTCGGTATCCACCGGCGCCCCTTTTTATTTGCGCCCCGCGCGATCGGCTGCGGCGCCCCCTTCCGCGCACCGCCGCCGCGTTCTAGGGCTATGGCATGATGCGAAGGCGGGGCAGGGGTTCGGTTCGGGACGGCCGGACATGATCGACACGGACATCTGGCAGGTCGTGCTTGCCGGGATGGTGCTGGCTGCGCTGGTGGGGGGCGCCGGGTGGTCGCTCTATACCGGGCTGGCGCTCCGTGTGCGGGCGCGTGCGGGTGAGCGCGACAATGCGCGGTTGTGGGCGCTGGTGCGGGCCGCGCCGGCGCGCGCGATGGTGGTGCGCGCCGACGGGCAGGTCGAGCTGTCGAGCCATCTCGCCGATTGGTTGGGGCTGCAGGCGCCGGCGCGCGATGTCACGGGGCTGTCGGCGGGCGAGGAGGGGCTGGTGCGCGAGGACCGCGACGCGCTCGCCCACGCGATCGACGTCGCCGCCAAGGCGGGGCGCGGATTTCGCTTGCCGGTGCGCGCGCAAGGGTCGGCGCGGCTGATGCTCGCGGTGGGCGAACGCGCCCCCGATGCACTGGGAGCGACCGGCGGGGTGCTCGTCTGGTTCTTCGATGCGACCGAGATGCAGGGCGAGGTCGCGCGGCTCGCCGATCGCGCGCAGCGGCTCGAGGACGCCTATACCGCGCTGACCGGGCTGATCGAGGCGGCACCGATGCCGATGTGGTATCGCGGGCACGATCTGCGGCTGGCGATGGTCAACACCGCTTATGTCCACGCGGTAGACGCCAGCGATGGCGAGGATGTCGTCGCACGGCAGGTGGAGCTGATCGAACGATCGGCGCTCGGCGGGCCGATGGCGCAGGCGGCGATCGCGCGCGATACCGGGGCGCCGCAGGTCAGCGCGATGCCGACGACGATCGCCGGCGCGCGGCGGATGCTGCGCGTCCACGACGTGCCGCTCGCCGATGGCGGCACCGCGGGCTTCGCGATCGATATCGAGGAGCTCGAACAGGCGCGCAGCGGCATCAAGCGCTTCGGCCAGGCGCAGCGCGCGATGCTCGATCGGATTTCAGCCGGCGTGGTCCAGTTCGGCCCCGATCGCGCGATGGTGTTCTGCAACCAGCCGTTCCGGCGGATGTTCGCGATGCGCAGCGAATGGCTGGCCGATCGCCCCGAATTCGATCGCGTGATCGAACGGATGCGCGAGGCGGGGCGCTTGCCCGAGGTCCGCGACTTTCCCGGCTGGAAGGCCGAGCGGCGCGAATGGTTTCGCTCGGCCGAGGCGTCGATCGAGGAGAATTGGCACCTCGCGGGGGGCACGCATCTGCGCGTGGTGGCGCAGCCCTTGCCCGATCGCGGGCTGCTGATCATCTTCGAGGACCGCACCGAGCAGGTGCAATTGGCGAGCGCGCGCGACACGCTGCTGCGCGTGCGCACCGCGACGACCGAGAATTTGTTCGAGGCGGTGGGGGTGTTCGCCGCCGACGGTCGGCTGCAATTGTGGAACAACAAGTTCCGCACCGTCTGGGGGTTTTCGACGTTGCTGCTCGCCACCCATCCGCGCGTCGACGCGCTGGCGCGCGAGGCGGCGCATCGCCTCGCCAAGCCCGAGCGCGCGATGCTGATCGCCGAGCTGGTACGATCGGCGACCGCCGACCGGCTCCAGCGCGGCGGGCGCGTTGCCTTTGCCGACGGGCGCCATTTCGAGTTCGCCGCGGTGCCGCTTCCCGATGGAAACGCGCTGCTGACGATGCTCGACATCTCGGACAGCAAGCGGATCGAACAGGCGCTGCGCGATCGCAACGAAGCGCTCGAAGCCGCCGACGAGGTCAAGACGCAGTTCGTCGCCAATATGAGCTATGAGCTTCGCACGCCGCTGACCTCGATCAAGGGGTTCGCCGAGATGCTCCATGCAGGCTATGCCGGGCCGCTGAGCGAAAGCGGGACCGGTTACACCGCGGCAATCCTCGAATCGGTCGAGCGGCTGGGCACCTTGGTCGACGACGTGCTCGATCTGACGCAGGGCGATGCACCCCCGGTCCGCGAGCGGATCGACCTCAAGCCCGCCGCCGAGGCGGTGGCGGCGGGGCTGGCGGCGGCGGCGGCGGACAAGGCGATCGACTTCGCGGTCGAGGCGCAGGAGAGCGCGGGCGTGGTGACCGGCGATGTCCGGCGGATCGGCCAGGCGATCGAGCATGTGCTTCGCCACGCGCTGGCCGAAACCCCGCCGGGGGGCCGGATATTGCTCCACGTCGACGGCACCGACGAGGGCGCACGGATCGTCGTTTCCGATGACGGGCCGGGGATGGACGCGAAGGCGCAGGCGCGCGCGTTCGATCGGTTCGCGCGGCATGGCTTCAACGGCAGCGGCGAACGCGCGCTGGGGCTCGGCCTGCCGCTCGCCAAGCAGTTCGTCGAGGCGCATGGCGGAACGATCAGCCTGGTGTCCGAGCCGGGACAGGGGACGCTGGTGACCATCGCGTTGCCGCGAACATGATCCGCCTGATTGGCGATGCCGAAAGCCGCGCGTTCGGCGCCAAGCTCGCCCGCGTGCTGGCCCCGGGCGACGTCGTCACGCTGAGCGGGCCGCTGGGGGCGGGCAAGACCAGCATCGCGCGCGGCTTGCTCGCCGAGCTGGGGCTGGCGGGCGAAGCACCGAGCCCGAGCTATGCGATCGTCCAGCCCTATGCCCCGCCCGAACTCGCGCTTCCGGTGCTGCATGTCGATCTGTACCGGATCGAGGACGAGGACGAGCTGCTCGAACTCGGGCTCGACGATGCGCGGCATGATTCGGCGTTGCTGGTCGAATGGCCCGAGCGCGCAGGCGCGCATTGGTGGCATGATGCACTCGCGCTGACGCTTGTGGTGGCCGAGGACGACGCGCGCGTCTTGACAGCGCAGGTGCCGGCGGCTTGGAGGGCGCGATGGCCCCTGACCTGAACCCGCCTGCCGCCGCCGTCCCGTTCCTGGCTTCGGTCGGGTGGGACGATGCCGAAATCCAGCCGCTTGCCGGCGATGCCTCGTTCCGCCGCTATTTTCGCGTCGTCGCGCCCGGGCGCAGCGCGATCCTGATGGACGCGCCGCCGCCGCACGAGGACCCGCGCCCGTTCCTGGCGGTCGCGCGCTGGCTCGGCGAGCGTGGCTTTGCCGCCCCCGCAATCCTGGGCGAGGAGCTCGGCGAAGGGCTCGTACTGATCGAGGATTTCGGCAATGCGCGGATGCGCGAGACCGCCGACGCCGCACCCGAAAGCGAATTGCGGCTCTATGAAGCCGCGATCGATGTGCTGGTCCGCCTGCATGGCGAGGCGCCGATGGCGCTCAAGCCCTATGACATGGCCGAATATCAGCGCGAAGCTGGGCTGCTGGTCGACTGGTATTGCCCCGCGATCGGGTTGACGGTCGATCTGGAGAGCTACCGCGCCGCCTGGGCGCAGGTGCTGGAGCCGCTCGGCGATGCGCCGATCGTGACCGTGCTGCGCGATTATCATGCCGAAAATCTGATGCTGATCGAAGGCAGCGAGACGCTGGGGCTGCTCGATTTCCAGGACGCGCTGGCGGGGCATCCCGCTTATGATCTGGTGTCGTTGCTGCAGGATGCGCGGCGCGACGTGCCTGCAGCATTGGAGGCCGCGATGCTCGATCGCTATCGCCGCACCACGGGTGCCGACCGCTCGTTCGAAACCGCCTATCATGTGCTCGGCGCGCAGCGGAACGCCAAGATCATCGGCATCTTCACCCGCCTGTGGAAGCGCGACGGCAAGCCGCGCTACCCAACCTTGTGCCCGCGCGTGTGGGACTATCTCCACCGCGATCTGGCGCATCCGGCGCTGCGCCCGGTCGCCGACTGGTTCGACGCCAACATCCCCGCCGCCAAGCGCGGCGACCCGACCTTGCTGGAAGCCTGACACCCATGGCGCAAACGCTGGCGTTGCGGCCCAATCCTGCCGTCGCCGTACCGCAGGTCGCGATGGTGATGGCGGCGGGCCTCGGCAAACGGATGCGGCCGCTCACCGCGACCCGTCCCAAGCCGCTGGTCGAAGTGGCGGGTAAGCCCCTGATCGATCACGTGTTCGATCGACTGCGAGCGGCGGGCGTCGCGCGCGCGGTGGTCAACGTCCATTACCTCGCCGACGCGATGGAAGCGCATCTCCAGCACCGTGTGAAGGGCATCGAGATCGCGATTTCGGACGAGCGCGCCGAATTGCTCGAGACCGGCGGCGGGCTGGTGAAGGCATTGCCGTTGCTCGGCGATTCGCCGTTCCTGTGCGTCAACAGCGACAATCTGTGGGTCGATGGGCCGGTCGACGCGATCCGCGCGCTCGCCGCGACCTGGGATCCCGACCGGATGGATGCGCTGCTGCTGATGGTGCCATTGGCGCGCGCCAACAGCCATTTGGGCCAGGGCGATTTCCATCTCGACGCGCAGGGGCGGATCGTCGGGCGGCGCAAGCCCGGGCGGCTCGCGCCCTTCGTCTATACCGGGGTGCAGATATTGAGCCCCAAGCTGATCGTCGATTATCCGCAGGGGCCGTTTTCCACCAATATCTTCTGGCAGCGCGCGATCGATGCGGGGCGCGCTTGGGGCATGGTGCACCAGGGGCTCTGGTTCGACGTCGGCAGTCCGGGGGCGATCGGCGCGGCCGAGGCGTTGCTCGCCGATGGCTGAGCGCAGGCTCGGCCTCTATACGATACCGCCGCATCGGGCGTTCGCCGATACGCTTGCGATCGGGCTGATCCGGCGCTTCGGGCGCGACCGGATGGGGCTGGCGCGCGGGGTGGTGCTGGTGCCCAATCATCGCGCTGGGCGGGCGATCACCGATGCGTTCGTGCGCGCGAGCGAGGGCGGGTTGCTGCTGCCGCGGATCGTGGCGATCGGCGATCCCGATCTCGACGAGGCGGTGGGGCCGCTGTTCGATCCCGCCGATGCCGATCCGGTGCCGCCGGCAGTCCCACCGCTCAAGCGCCGGATGATCCTGGCGCGGCTGCTGACCGAGGCACGCGGCGACGCGATCGAACCTGCCGAGGCGGTTCGATTGGCCGGCGAGCTGGGCCGCACGCTCGACCAGATGCAGGTCGAGGAGGTCGAGGCGTCGGCGCTGCGCGATCTCGAACTCGCCGCCGAGCTTTCGGACCATTGGCAAAGCGCGCTGTCGACTTTTGAAGTGGTGCTCGATCGCTGGCCGGGCGAGCTGGCGCGGCTGGGGATGATCGACATGGTTGAGCGGCGGCGGATGCTGCTCGATCGCACCGCAGCCTCATGGCGCGAGCGGCCGCCCGAAGGGTTCGTGTGCGTCGCGGGCGTCACCAATTCCTCGCCGCCGATCGCGCGGCTGTTGCGGGTGGTGGCCGAGATGCCGCGTGGGCTGGTCGTGCTGCCGGGGCTCGCAACCGATATGGACGAGGCGCAATGGGCATCGCTCGGGCCGCACGCGTCCGATCCGGTGACCGGCGCGCGGATGCGGTCGATCGAGACCCACCCGCAATATCATTTGAAGCTGCTGCTCGACCGGATGGGGGTGAACCGCGCCGAAGTGGCGGCGTGGCGGGTGGCGAGCGAGCTGGATGCAACCCCGGCGCGCGGCAAGGCGATCGCCAGCGCGATGGCCCCCGCGGCGTTCACCCATCTGTGGACGACGTTGCCCGGCGGCCAGCGGCGCTTCGACGGGGTGCGCGCGCTCGAGGTCGCGACGCCAGCCGAAGAGGCACAGGCGATCGCGCTGGCGCTGCGCGAGGTGCTCGAACTGCCGGGGCGGACCGCGGCGCTGGTGACCCCCGATCGTAATCTTGCGCGGCGGGTGGCGGCGCATTGCGCGCGCTGGGGCGTGGCGGTCGACGATTCGGCGGGGCAGAAATTGTCGACGCTGCCGCCGGGGACGCTGTTGCTGGCGATTGCCGATGCGATCGGCCAGCGCTTCGCGCCGATGGCGTTGCTGACATTGCTCAAGCACCCGCTGGTCGCGGCGGGCGAGGGGCGGCTGGCATGGCTCGAAGGCGCGCGCGCACTCGATCTGGCGCTGCGGGGGCCGCGGCCGGGGCCGGGGCTCGAGGGGATCGACGCGCATCTGCGCGAGGGTGACAAGCGGACGGCAAGGGTGCGCGAGACGGCGGCGGCGTGGTGGAGCGAGGCGCGCGCGCGGTTGGAGGGGATTGCTGCCTTAAGCTCCCCTCCCTGGAAGGGAGGGGCTGGGGGTGGGTCGAGTGCTCGCGATACGGAAGCGCTTGTGCCCCCGACGTCAGCAGCTCCAGGCCTCCACCCACCCCCGACCCCTCCCTTCCAGGGAGGGGAGTTGTCGAGCCTCATCGCGATGCTCCGCGAAGCCGCCACGACGCTCTGTGGCGATGCCGTCTGGTCGCGCGCCGATGGCCGCGCTGCGGCGCAATTGCTCGCCGACCTTGAAATCGAGGGCGCCGATGGCCCGCGCCATGTCGCCCCCGGGGATCTGTTGCCGCTGCTGCGCACGCTCTTCGAGGAAGTCTCGGTGCGGCCGCCGCAGGGCGGGCATCCGCGCCTGGCGATCTACGGTCTGATCGAAGCACAGTTGCAGACGGCGGACCTGATGGTGCTCGGCGGGCTCAACGAAGGCGTCTGGCCGGCATTGCCTGCGCCCGATCCCTGGCTTGCGCCGCGCATCCGTAGCGAGTTGGGGCTGCCCTCGCTCGAACGCCGGATTGGGCTTGCCGCGCACGACTTCGCGATGGCGCTCGGCGCGCCCGAGGTGCTGCTGACGCGGGCGCGGCGCGATTCGTCTTCGCCGACGATCGCGTCGCGCTTCTGGCTGCGGATGGAGGCACTGTCGGCGGGGCTCGAAGCCCCCAAGGGGCTGGCAGATTGGGCGCGCGCGCTCGACCGGCCCGATGCCTACGCGCCTGCCACCCGGCCCGCGCCCAATCCGCCGGTCGAGGCACGCCCGCGGAAAATATCAGTGACCGAGGTCGATCGGTTGAAGGCCGATCCTTACGCCTTTTACGCGCGGCGGATGCTGGGGCTGATGCCGCTCGACCCGGTCGATGCCGATCCGACCCCGGCGTGGCGCGGCACTGCGGTCCACGCGGTCTTGCAGGCCTGGTCCGAGCAGGACCAGTGCCGGCCCGACGCGCTCAAGCCGCGCGCGCTGGTGATGCTCGGCGATGCCCGCACGCATCCGGTGCTGCGCGCATTGTGGCAGCCGCGCTTGATCGAGGCGATCGACTGGATCGCAGGCGAACTCACCCGCCAGCGCGACGAGGGCCGCGCGGTGATCGACGTCGAGCAGGCGGGCAAGCTGCAGATCGCGGGGGTGACGCTGAGCGGCAAATATGACCGGATCGACCGGATGCCCGACGGGACGCTGGGGATCGTCGATTACAAGACCGGTACCCCGCCGTCGAACAAGGCGGTAACCGCCGGATACAGCCTGCAACTGGGGCTGATCGGGCTGATCGCCGAGCGCGGCGGGTTCGAGCGGGTCGACGGCATCGCGCGGACCTTCGAATATTGGTCGCTGGGGCGCAATGCCGGCAAGTTCGGCTTCATCCGCTCGCCGGTTGCGCCCGAGGGCAAGGGCGGCAAGATTGATCCCGACGACTTCATCGCCACAGCTTTCGATCACTTCCAGCGATCGGTGGAGCAATGGTTGACCGGCGAAGAGCCTTTCGTGGCGAAGCTGCAGCCTGAATATGCGCCTTATGCTGAGTATGACCAGCTGATGCGGCTCGATGAATGGTATGGCCGTGAGTAGCGCTATACATCCGCTGAAGGGCGCGCAGCGCGAAGCTTCGGACCCGACCGCGCATATCTGGCTGTCGGCGTCGGCGGGGACGGGCAAGACCCAGGTGTTGTCGGCGCGCGTGTTCCGGCTGCTGCTGCACGGCGCGCGGCCCGAGGGCATATTGTGCCTGACCTTCACCAAGGCGGGCGCGGCGGAGATGGCCGAGCGGATCAACGGCACGCTGGCGCGCTGGGTTCGAATCCCAGAGGCGCAATTATTCGCCGAATTGCAGGCGCTGGGCGAGCGTGGGAGCATCGAGCAGATCGAACGTGCGCGCAGGTTGTTCGCGCGGGTGCTCGATGCGCCCGGCGGGCTGCGGATCCAGACGATCCACGGTTTTTGCCAGAGCCTGTTGTCGGCCTTCCCGGTCGAGGCCAATCTGGTGCCGGGTTTCCGGCCGCTCGAAGGGCGAGAAGAGGCGGTGCTGGCGCGCGAGGCGCTGGCGCGGATGCTCGAGGACGAAGCGGCCGCCGGGCGGGTGCGGATCGTCGAGGCGATCGGCGCGCTGTCGCTGCGGCTGGGCGAGGGCAAGGCAGAGGATTTCCTGATGGCGTGCGCGCGCAAGCCAGCGGCGATGGCGGCGCTGCCGGGCGGCATCGGCCCGTTCATCCGCCGCGCGCTCGATCTGCCGAGCGGCGATATCGGCGCCGAGATCGAGCGATGCTGCGGCGATGATGAGTTCGACATGCCATCGCTGCGCGGTATCGCCGCGGCGAATGCCGGCTGGGCGACCAAGACCGGGCTCGCGCGCGCCGACGCCATCGCGCGCTGGATCACCGGTTCGCCGCGCGCCCGGGCGGCGGGGTTGGGCGAGCTGCATTCGGTATGGGCGACGGCAAAGGGCGAGATGCGCGCCAAGCATGGCCCCAAGGACGAGGGCTATGACGGCTGGGCGGTTCGGCTGCACGAGCGTTGCGGCGCGCTGCTCGCGATGCGGTCGCAGGCGGCCTATGCCGATTGCTTGGCCGAAGCGCTCGAGGCGGGGCGGGCTTATGCCATCGCCTATGGCGAAGCGAAGCGGCGCGCGGGCGCAGTCGATTTCAACGATTTGATCGAGGCGACGGTGAGACTGCTCGAGACGCCGGGTATGGGCGATTGGGTACGTTACAAGCTCGACCAGGCTACCGACCACGTGCTGATTGATGAAGCTCAAGACACTAATTTTGAGCAATGGCGGATCATTGGTGCGCTCGCTGACGAGTTTTTCGCGGGCGAGGGCGCGCGCGGATCGGGGGTGCGGACGCTGTTCACCGTCGGCGATTACAAGCAGGCGATCTATGGCTTTCAGGGCACCGACCCGGTCTATTTCGGCGCGGCGCAGGCGCGGTTCGATGCGCTGGCGAGCGCCGAACCCTTCCCCAACGAGCCTGCGCGCCCGCTGCAATCGCTCTCGCTGACGCAGAGCTTTCGATCGACCCGGACGGTGCTGCGCTTCGTCGATGCAGCGATCGAAGCGGTGCCCGAACCGGGGCTGGGGGCGCTGAGCGCGATCGAGCCGCATGCCTCGCAGGTCGCAGGGCCAGGGATCGTCACGCTGTTGCCGCCGGTGGTGGCGGGGGGCGATGCCGACGATGAGGAAGGCTGGGTCGACGACGCGACGCGCAAACTCGCCAAGCGGATCGCGCGGCAAATCCGGCAATGGCTCGACGACGGGCATAGGCTGGGGGCCAAGGGCCGCGCGCTTCGCCCCGAGGACATCATGATCCTTGTCAAGCGGCGCGGCGACCTCGCGGCGCTGATCGTCGCGCGGCTTTATGCCGAGGGGGTGCCGGTGGCGGGGGTCGATCGGTTGCGGCTCAACGCGCCGCTGGCGGTGCAGGATCTGCTGGCGGCGGTGCGCTTTGCGTTGCAGCCCGAGGATGATTTGAGCCTTGCCAGCCTGTTGGTGTCGCCGCTGATCGGCTGGACGCAGGATGAATTGATGGCGGCGGCGATGGATCGCCCGGCGACCAGCCTGTGGCGGCATCTGCGCCGCACGCAGGACGAGGCACGGCTCGCGCCCTTGTTCCTGTTGCTGCGGCGCGCCGACGTCGCGACTCCCTATCGTTTCCTCGAAGAAATCCTGTCGGGCGACCTCGACGGGCGGCGCAAGCTGATCGCGCGGCTGGGCGAGGAAGCGCGCGATCCGATCGAGGAGTTGCTCAACGCCGCACTCAATTTCGAGGGGCTGACCGCACCGTCGATGCAGCGATTCCTCGACTGGTTCGATCGCGGCGATGTCGAGATCGTGCGCGATTCTTCGCGGCCGCAGGCGGCGGTGCGGGTGATGACCGCGCATGGGGCCAAGGGGCTGCAGGCACCGCTGGTGATCCTGGCCGACGCCACCGCCGATCCCAAGGCGGCGCGGCGCGACCTGCTCGACTGGCTGCCCGAGCGGCATGAGGGCGCGGCGTTTCCGATCTTCCGCCCGCGCCCCGAGGAGCGTGGCGGGCCGCTGGGCGAGGTGCTCGCGGCAACCGTGCAGCGCGAGATCGAGGAGCATTGGCGGCTATTCTATGTCGCGGCGACCCGCGCCGAGGAGCAATTGGTGATCGCCGGATCGCTATCTGCACGCGCCAAGGGCGAGCCGCCGGCGCTTAGCTGGTATGCGGCGTCCGTGCGGGCGTTTGATTCGCTGGGGGTTGCGCCGGGCGAGACGCGGATGCTCGACGATGCCGAATTGCCGGTGGCGGCCAAGGCCGTGGCTGCGGTTGCTGCCGAGGCATCGCCCGCGCTTCCCGGTTGGGCGCGGCGACCCGCGCCGCAGGAGGCGCGCCCGCCAAGGCCGCTAGCCCCGTCGGCGATCGGCGACGATTCGGTCGCTGATCCGCCGCCGACCCCGGCGATGCGCGCCGCTGCCGAGCGCGGGCGGTTGCTGCATGGGCTGTTCGAGCGGTTGCCGGGGGTTGCGCCAGCCGAGCGGCGGATGGCGGGCGAGCGTTGGCTTGCGCGCGCTGGCGCGGATGATGTCGCGCCCCTCGTTGATGCCGCGCTGGCGGTGATCGAGCATCCCGATTTCGCCGAATTGTTCGGCGACGATGCACTGGTCGAGGCGCCGATCGCGGCGGTGGTAGAGGGCGCGGTGGTATCGGGCACCGTCGATCGCCTGCTGGTGCGCGACGACCGGATCGTGCTGGTCGATTTCAAGACCGGGCGCAGCGCGCCAGCGACGAGCGACGACGTGCCGGTGTACCATCTGCGGCAGATGGCGGCCTATGCCGCGGCGTTGGCGGTGATCTTTCCCAGGCGGGCGGTCGAGGCAGCGTTGCTCTACACCGCCGCGCCGCGGCTGATCGCGTTGCCCGCCGAACTGCTGGCATTGCACAAGCCCGGCTTCGCGCGCGGGGAGCAAAGCTTGGCCTCGCGCGCTTGAGCCAAAGCGCGGCGGTGCATAGATTGTCGTTCAAGACGTTTCAGGAGAATTTCGATGGGTACCAAGGCAATCACCGACGCAAGCTTCGACACCGACGTGCTCGGGTCGGACAAGCCGGTACTGGTGGATTTCTGGGCCGAATGGTGCGGGCCTTGCAAGATGATCGGGCCGAGCCTGGAGGAACTGTCCGAGGAACTGGGCGAGCAGGTGACGATCACCAAGCTCAACATCGACGAGAACCCCGACGCGCCCGGCAAGTACGGCGTGCGCGGCATCCCGACGATGATCCTGTTCAAAAATGGCCAGCCTGCGGCGACCAAGGTTGGGGCCGAGCCCAAGGGGCGGTTGAAGGCGTGGCTCGAGGGCGAATTGGGCTGATTGCAACCGTCATTCCGGCGGATGCGGGGATACGCAAAGGCGGCAGTTGAGGTTTGGGCCTCGACCGTTCGGGCTCTGGATCCCCGCTTTCGCGGGGATGACGGGGTGCTTCAGCTGCGATAGTCGGCGTTGATCGAGATGTAGCCGTGGGTGAGATCGCAGGTCCACACCGTGGCGCGGCCTTCGTGCAGGCCTAGGTTCACGCCGATCTCGATCTCCTGCCCCTTGAGATGCGCGGCGACGGGCGCCTCGTCATAGCCTTCGACCACCAGTCCTTCGCGCGCGACTTCGATCCCGCCGAAGCGGATCGACAGCAGGTCGCGCTCGGCGGGTTCGCCTGCCTTGCCGACTGCCATCACGACTCGGCCCCAATTGGCGTCCTCGCCCGCGATCGCGGTCTTCACCAGCGGTGAATTGGCGATGCTCATCGCGATCGTGCGCGCGCTGCGGTCGCTGTCGGCGCCTTCGACGTCGACCCGGATGAACTTCGTCGCGCCCTCGCCGTCGCGCACCACCAGATGCGCGAGCTGGCGGCAGACATCGCCGAGCGCGGCGCGGAAGGCGTCGGCGCCCGGATCGGTGGCATCGCCCAGCACGCGGTTGCCCGCCTGGCCGGTCGCGAACACCAGCACGGTGTCGCTGGTCGAGGTATCGCTATCGACGGTGATACACGAAAACGTGTCGCGATTGGCTTCGGCCAGCGCGTCCTGCAGGAAGCCGGGCTCGACCGCGGCGTCGGTGAAGACGAAGCCGAGCATCGTCGCCATGTCGGGGGCGATCATTCCCGAACCCTTGACGATCCCGCCGATCGTCACGGTGCGACCATCGACGATCGCGGTCGCGGTCGCGCCTTTGGCGAAGGTGTCGGTGGTGCCGATCGTGTCGGCGGCTTCTTCCCAAGAGGCGGCCGGCGCGGCGAAGGCGGCGTCGAGCCCGGCCTCGGCCTTGTCGATCGGCAGCGGCACGCCGATCACGCCGGTCGAGGCGACGAAGATGTCCGAAGGCTGGCAGCCCAGATGCGCAGCGGTGCGCGCGGCGATCGCCTCGACAGCGGCGCGCCCGCGCGCGCCGGTGAAGGCGTTGGCGTTGCCCGCATTCACCACCAGCGCGCGGGCGCGGCCAAGCACCAGTGCCTTGCGGCACCATTCGACTTCGGGCGAAGGGCACTTGCTCTGCGTCGTGACACCCGCGACGACGGTGCCTTCGTCGAGCGTCACGAAGGTTAAGTCCGCGCGGTCCCACGGCTTGTACCCGGCGCGCGCGACATGCGGGGTGACGCCGGCGATGGTGGGGATGGCGGGGAAGGGCAAAGCGAGCGGGGAGCGGGTCATGCGCGCGGGTTAGCGTGGTTGGGGGCGCTTTGCTACGGGGGTGGGGCGCTGGTCGCGGCACTATTTGGCGGCATTCGGTGGACGTTCATCGTTCGACGCCATAAGTAGCGGATCGTGAACCTGCTTCCGTTCCTCTACGCGCTGCTTGCGGCGATTACCGGTATCGCCGCTGGCGCCACGGTCATCGACGAGCCGCGCGTTGCCGCGAGTGCGGTCGGGCAACGCGCGCAATCGGTTGCGGTCGCTGCCTCGCGGCTGGTGACGGTGCCGCTGCGCGCTTCGTTCGAAGCGTTGCGGTCGCGCGTCGCGCCGGCGCTGCGTATCGACGCACTACGCTTTGCGCTGGCCTTCCTGCCCGCCGACGAACGCCCCGCGCGCCGCCGCGAATAGGCTGCCGGCCGGCGCGGGACCCCGCGCGCGCCCCTTGCTCTCGTCATACAAGCGCTCCCGGCACGTGCATTCGCGGCCGGTCGCTGCGACCAAAATATCAGGAAATCATCATGTTCGGTGGCCTAGCCAAGACCTTTTTCGGTTCCTCCAACGATCGCTACGTCAAGTCGCTCGGCTCGATCGTCCAGAAGATCAACGCGCTCGAACCCTCGCTCCAGGCGATGAGCGACGACGAGCTCGCGCAGCAGACCACGCGCTTCCGCGATCGGCTGGCGGCGGGCGAAACGCTCGACGATATCCTGCCCGAAGCGTTTGCGACCGTCCGCGAGGGATCGGTGCGGATCCTGGGCATGCGCCATTTCGACGTCCAGATGATCGGCGGCATCGTCCTGCACCGCGGTGAGATTGCCGAGATGCGGACGGGTGAGGGCAAGACGCTGGTGGCGACGCTCGCGACCTATCTCAACGCGCTGGCGGGCAAGGGCGTCCACGTCATCACCGTCAACGACTATCTGGCGCGCCGCGACGCCGAGTGGATGGGGCAGCTCTACCGTTTCCTCGGCATGACCACCGGGGTGATCGTTCCCAATCTGCCCGACCATGAGCGCCGCGCGGCCTATCATTCGGACATCACCTACGGCACGAACAACGAGTTCGGCTTCGACTATCTGCGCGACAACATGAAATATGACCGGGCGTCGATGACGCAGCGGCCCTTCGCCTATGCGATCGTCGACGAGGTCGATTCGATCCTGATCGACGAGGCACGCACCCCGCTGATCATCAGCGGCCCGACCGACGACAAATCGGATTTGTATCGCAGCGTCGACCTGATCGTGAAGCAGCTGGCGCCCGAGGATTACGAGAAGGACGAGAAGCAGAAATCGATCATCCTGACCGAAGACGGCACCGAGCGGATCGAACGCCTGCTCGAAACCGCAGGCCTGCTGCAGGGCGCGAACCTGTATGATTTCGAAAACACCCAGGTCGTCCACCATGTGAACCAGTCGCTGCGCGCGAACATGATGTTCAAGGTCGATACCGACTATATCGTCAAGGACGACAAGGTCGTCATCATCGACGAATTCACCGGGCGGATGATGGACGGCCGCCGCTGGTCCGACGGGCTGCATCAGGCGGTCGAGGCCAAGGAGGGCGTGCAGATCGAGCCCGAGAACCAGACGCTGGCATCGATCACCTTCCAGAACTATTTCCGCATGTACCCCAAATTGAGCGGCATGACGGGTACCGCGGCGACCGAAGCCGCCGAATTCCACGACATCTACAAGATGAACGTCGTCAGCATCCCCACCAACGTCGAGGTCCGCCGGATCGACGAGGAGGATGAATTCTACAAGACGATGCAGGACAAGTTCATCGCGATCGCCAAGGCGATCCGGGTGCATGCCGAAAAGGGCCAGCCGGTGCTGGTGGGTACCGTATCGATCGAAAAGTCCGAGCTGTTGGGCGAATATCTCACCCAGGAGGGCGTGCCGCACAAGGTGCTGAACGCGCGCTATCACGAGATGGAGGCGTACATCGTCGCGCAGGCTGGACGCGCCGGCGCGGTGACGATCGCGACCAACATGGCGGGGCGCGGTACCGACATCAAATTGGGCGGCAACCTTGAGTTCCGCGTCGAGGAAGAGCTCGCCGAGATGCCCGAGGGCCCCGAGCGCGACGCGGCGATCGCCAAGATCCGCGAAGAGATCGAGGTCGAGAAGCAGGCGGTGCTCGCCGCCGGCGGGCTGTTCGTGCTCGGCACCGAGCGTCACGAGAGCCGCCGGATCGACAACCAGCTGCGCGGGCGTTCGGGGCGTCAGGGCGATCCCGGCCTCAGCCGCTTCTACCTCAGCCTCGACGACGATCTGCTGCGCATCTTCGGCCCCGACACGATGTTCGCCAAGATGATGCGGTCGAACATCGGCGATGGCGAGGCGATCGGCAGCAAGTGGCTGAGCAAGGCGATCGAGACCGCGCAGAAGAAGGTCGAGGCGCGCAACTACGACATCCGCAAGCAGGTCGTCGAATATGACAACGTCATGAACGACCAGCGCAAGGTGATCTACGAGCAGCGCAGCGACATCATGGATGCCGACACCGTCGGCGACGTCGTGATCGACATGCGCGCTGAGACGGTGAACGCGATCGTCGCCGAGGCGATCCCGCTCAACAGCTATCACGAGCAATGGAATGTCGAGGGGCTGAAGGAGCGCGCGCAGGCGGTGCTAGGCATCGACGTGCCCGTCGATCAGTGGATCGCCGAGCAGGACGGGCTCGAGCCCGAGGATATCGAGACGCGGATCCGCGAAGCCGCCGACAAGCTGATCGACGACAAGTCGGCAGGGCTCGCGCCCGAGACGTGGAGCCAGGTCGAGAAGTCGATCCTGCTGCAGAATCTCGATCACCACTGGAAGGAGCATCTGGCGATGCTCGATGCGCTGCGGCAGGTGGTGCATCTGCGCGCCTATGCGCAGAAGACGCCGATCAACGAATATAAGCAGGAAGCCTTCGCGATGTTCGAGCGGATGCTCTCGGCGATCCGTGAGGACGTGACGAGCACCTTCGCGCGCGCGCAGTTCCAAATGGCGCCGCCTCCGGGCTTGCCCGAACTTCCCGATTTCCTGACGCATCATTTCGACCCGCTGACCGGCGAGGACGACAGCGACGATTGGGACGCCGCGACCTTCGGCACGCTGCCGCAGCAGATGCCGCCGTTCCAGATCCCGCAGCCGACGGGCGAAGCGATCGGCGAGGATCCGGCGGACTGGGAGGGCAAGGTCAGCCGCAATGCGACGTGCCCGTGCGGTTCGGGGCGCAAGTACAAGCACTGCCACGGCGCGCTGGTGGCCTGAGCGGGTGAGGCTCCCCTCCCTGGAAGGGAGGGGCTGGGGGTGGGTAGGCCGGCAAGGCGAGGCCAAGTCCGCCAACTGCCCAACCCACCCCCGACCCCTCCCTTTCAGGGCGGGGAGGAAAGCCAAAAAAAGGGACCGCGCATCACCCGATGCGCAGCCCCTTTTGCATTCGATCACCAAGTCACCCGATCAGCGACGACCCGGCTCGGGCAGCGCGACGTTGGGCCCAAGATTCTCGATCACTTGGCGCGCATCGAAGGCGCGGACATTGTCGGCGGGCTTGGGGCCACGACCGGTGAGGATTTCGGCCATCGCCTCGTAGCGGTCGATCTGGCGGATGTCGGCCATACCGCCGCCGAAGCCACCGCCAAAGCCGCCGCCCCAGCCACCCCAACCGCCCCAGCCGAGGCCCGGACGGAAATAGCGCCAGCGCGGGCCCCATCCGCCGAAACCGCCAAAGCCACCGCCCCAACCGGGACCAAAGCCATTATCGATGATCTGGGTGCGCGTGCGGCGTTCGGTATCGCGGTCGACCAGCGTGAAATGGTCGAACCCGCGCTCTAGCGTGAGCTGTGCCGCGCGGAACAGCAGATAGCGCTCGACGGTCTCGCGCGCGGTGACGCTGTTGCCCGAGAAGGATACGCGGAACCGATTGGCTTCGATCTGCTCGTCCAAATAGCCGGTGCGGCTGTAGCCCTGGCCGGTCGCGGGCGCATAGGGGGTGGGGGTGGCGCATGCGGCCAGCGCCAGGGTGCTCGCGATTGCGAGCAGTGCGGGACGGAAACGGCGGTCAGTCATTCATACTCTCCACGGGCGCGCCGACGAGACGCTTAGCCAAACCAACGCGCGGCGGCGCGTTGCGCTCCACGCTGTATAGCGACGAAGAGTGGCATGAACAGGATTGATCGTTGCTGAACGGCCGCGCCATGCCGCAAAACGGCAAGAGCGGCGGTGGCTCCCCGGGCCTGATTCGAACAGGCGACCATTCGATTAACAGTCGAACGCTCTACCGCTGAGCTACCGGGGAACACCGTCGAGAGCGGCCAGGCCGCCCGCGTCGAAGCGGCTGGGCCGCTGCGGGAGCGGGGCCTATAGCAGTGGTTTTTCGCGCTTGGCAAGCGGGCTTTCGCCGAAAGATCGCGTTGAGGCTCAGGCGATGAACTGTTCCATCGTAATCCGGTCGTCGAGCGCGTGTTCAGGATCGAACATCAGCGTCAGCCCGCGCATCCGATCGATCGCGATCTCGACGTGCGCGACGTCGCGTACCTCGCGTTGGTCGGCCACCGCGCTGACCGGCCGCTTTTCGGGTTCGAGCACGGTGATCGCGATCCGGGCCTTCTCCGGGAGGATCGCGCCGCGCCAGCGCCGCGGACGAAACGGGCTGATCGGGGTGAGCGCCAGCAGCGCCGAACCCAACGGCAGGATCGGACCGTTGGCCGAGAGGTTGTATGCGGTCGAGCCCGCAGGGGTCGCGACGAGGATGCCGTCGCAGACGAGCTCGGGCAGCACCGCGCGGTCGTTGACCGTGACTTCGAGCTTGGCGGTCTGGCGGGTTTCACGCAGCAGCGAGACTTCGTTGATCGCGGGAATCTGGTGCGTCTCGCCGTCGATCGTCGTCGCGGTCATCGACAGCGGCGATACGCGAAAGGGCTTGGCGCGCGCGAGCCGCTCGTCGAGCCCCTCGAGCCGCCAGTCGTTCATCAGGAAGCCGACAGTGCCGAGGTTCATGCCGAACGCCGGTACGATCCGGCGGCGCTCGAGCATCGCGTGGAGCGTCTGCAGCATGAACCCGTCGCCGCCGAGCACGACGATCATGTCGGCCTCGTCGGGCGCCACCCATTCGTAGCGGTCGCGCAGCTCGCGCTCGGCCACCTGCGCGGGGTGGGTGGGCGAGCCGACCAGCGCGCGGCGAACGCCGTCGCTCATCCGCCGGTGACGCTCATGTGGCGCGATACCGCGGGCGCGGCCCCAGCTTCGACGTTGAAGTCGTGCGCTGCGGGCTTGGCGGCGATCGCCTCGTCGAGCGCGGCATCGACCGCGGCAAGCCCGCCGCTGCGGATCGCCGCCTTGAGATCGACCGAATCGTCATGGCCGAGGCAGGTGTAGAGCATCCCCTCGGTCGTCAGCCGGACGCGGTTGCAGCCCTGGCAGAAATTGCCGGTGAGCGGCGAGATTAGCCCGAGCCGCGTCGACGATCCGTCGACCTGCCAATAGCGTGCTGGGCCGCCGCTATCGTGCGCGTTGCGCACCAGCGCGAAGCGCTGGGCCAGCGTATCGAATACGCGCGTCAGCGGCACGAAGCGGTCGGCGCGATCCTCGTCGATCGCGCCCAGCGGCATCGTCTCGATCAGCGTGAGGTCGTGACCTTCGGCAACGGTCCAGGCGAGGATCGCAGGAAGTTCGTCTTCGTTCAGCCCCTTGAGTGCGACGGTGTTGATCTTCACCGCGATCCCCGCCGCGGTTGCCGCGCGGATGCCCGCAAGCACTTGTCGCAGGTCACCATGGCGGGTGATGTGGCGGAAGCGATCGGGGTCGATACTGTCGAGGCTGACGTTGATCCGCCGCACCCCGGCATCGGCGAGCGCACCGGCGTGTTCGACCAGCCGGGTGCCGTTGGTGGTCATCGTCAATTCGTCGAGCCCGGTGCCGACATGTCGTCCCAGGCGGCGGACAAGGTCGATCGCGTCGCGGCGGACCAACGGCTCGCCGCCGGTGAGCCGGATCTTGCTAACCCCGCGCTCGATGAAGCGTTCGGCGATCAGCGCCATTTCGTCGAGGCTGAGCAGCGCCGATCGCGGCAGGAAGCTCATCTTTTCGGCCATGCAATAGCGACAGCGCAGATCGCACCGATCGGTGACCGAAACGCGCAGATAGCGGATGGTCCGCCCGTGGCGATCGATCAGGGCGGGGGAATTCGGCATCGCGCTACAGCTAAGGCCTGCCCGGCGATGGCACAAGGTGGCGAACCCTTGGGCCAATGTGGCGGCCAGCGTGGATTGGCGCGCGGGGCGGACGCGGCTAAACCCATGGCTCGGCGCGACCTTGTGCCGGGGGAACCCATGCGCACGTGACACAAGCCGATACCTCCGCTGCGCCCCATCTTCCGCTGTTCATCCTGTCGTTTCGGCAGCGTGACGAACTTGCTGCGCTGGCGGCGCGCGGCGGCTGGCGCGTGGTCGCGGCGCGGCGCGACGAGGCGGTCGAGCGGCGGTTTCGCGCGAGCGGCGCCGAACTGGCGGTGGTAGATGCGCGCGGGTCGCTGGCACAAGGACTGGCGGCGGTAGCGGCGCTGGCGGGCGCCGGCGCGTCACGGCCCGAGGCGATCCTGGCATGCGTTTCGCGCGGCGACGTTGGAGCGCTGGGCGATTTCTATTCGGCAGGCGCAACGCATTTCCTGGTCAGCCCGATCGCCGAGGCCGAGTTCCTGCACGCGCTGCGTTTTGCCAGGCGCGGGATCGCCGATGCCGAACGCGCCGAAGACAGGCCCGCCGACATGCTGGGGTGGCGCTACGACCCCGCGCGGCGGACGGTGCAGCTGACCCCCGCGCTGGCGGCGGTGCTCGAGCTGGGCGAGACTCAGACGGTGCGCGCGCTGCTGCGTAAGATCACGCGCGACGAACGCGGGATGCTCGCGCGCGCACTACAACGGCTTGCCGGCGGCACCGTTACGGCCTTCGCGCATGATCTGTCGCCGCTGGGTCGCGTGGTCCAGCACCTGCAGCGCGACGCGCGCACCGGGCGGCTGCAGTCGCTCGTCGAGCCGCTGGGCAATCCGCCCGACGTCGGCGCGGTGCTGCGCGAGACGATGCCTGCGGTGCGCGACGAGCAGGGTGCGCGGCAATGGATCGATCACGCGCTTCTGGCGGGTACTGCGCTACAGGTCGCGGTGGTGACGCTCGCGCGGTTCGATGTCGTCAACATGGCGTATGGCCGCGCGGCAGGTGACCGGCTGCTGCGCGCGGCGGCCAAGCGGATCGAGGAGGCGGCATCGGCGGTGCTGGGGCGGCGGGCGATGGTCGCCAGGCTGGGCGGCGCCGATTTTGCGGTGGCGACGCGCGAGGGCGCGGACGACCTTGGGCGCGTGACGCTGGCGGTGGGGGCAGCGCTGGGGCGGCCGTTCGTGGTGGGCGGCGAGATGGTGCCGATGGGCGCACGGATCGCGACCGCGGCGAGCGCCGAGGGCGACGACGCAACCGCATTGCTCCGCCGTGTCGGCGATGCGCTTGACTCGCGGAGGGGCGAGAGCGGGCGCGACCAGATCGAGCGGCTGGCAACCGAATTGCGCCAGGCGATGGAAGCGGGGCAGGTCGACATCCTGTTCCAGCCGCAGGTGGTGATCGCGACCGGAGCGATCGTCGGGGCCGAGGCGCTGGCGCGCTGGCAGCATCCGGTGCTGGGCGAATTGGGCGCCGAGCTACTGTTCGCGGCCGCCGACCGCGCGGGGCTTGCGCTGGCTTTGTCCGAGCATGTCCAGGCGCTGGCGCTGCGCCGCGCGGCGGGCTGGCCCGCGGCGCTGGGGCGATTGCGGCTGGCGATCAACATCACCGCGGGCGACATGGCCAAGCCCGACTTCGCCGATATCCTGCTCGGGCGGATCGACGCCAGCGGCTTCCCGCGTTCGCGACTGACGATCGAGATCACCGAGAGCGGGTTGATCGAGGAACTCGGCGAAGCAGCGCGGCTTCTCGCCGAACTGCGCCGAGCGGGATGCCGGGTGGCGATCGACGATTTCGGCACCGGCTATTCGAGCCTTGCCTATCTGAAGGCACTGCCGCTCGATTATCTCAAGATCGACAAGCAATTGAGCCAGGATATCGAAGGCACCCCGCGCGACCGGATCGTGGTGCGCGGGGTGATCGACATGGCGCGCTCGCTCGGGCTGGCGGTGATCGCCGAGGGGGTCGAGACCGACGTGCAGCTCGACCTGCTGGCCAAGGAAGGGTGCCAGTATTTCCAGGGGTTCCTGTGCGCGCCCCCGGTCGACGTGGCGGCGCTGGTGGCATTGGTGGAGGGACGGCAATGATCGGATTATGGGCGGTGCCGGTGCTGGTCGCGGTGGCGCAGGTGCCCGAGCCGAGGGTGGCGATCGAAGCGGCGATGCGCGATTCGGCAGCAGGATGGAATGCGGGCGACCTCGACCGGTTCCTGGCGGTATATTCGGATGATCCCGCGACCAGCTTTACCGGGGCCAAGGGTTTGGTGCGTGGCAAGGCGGCGATCCGCGCCCGCTATATCGCGGGGTATCCGGCGATCTTCGGCCCGGCGGCGAAGCACGAGGCGATCCCGGTGCTGTCGTTCGTGTTCGAGGATTTCCGGCTGCTGGGCGAGGGCCACGCGCTGCTCACCGCGCGGTGGCGGCTGGGCGAGGGCCAGACCGGCATGACGACGCTGGTGTTCCGGAGTGAGGATACAGGCTGGCGGATCGTGGCGGACCATAGCAGCTGAGCGGCAACCCCTCTTTCCGTTCGTGCTGAGCTTGTCGAAGCACCGTTCTTCTCGCGTTGGCAGAAGAAGAACGGCGTTTCGACAAGCTCAATGCGAACGGGGAGGGGAACTACCCCGCCGCCTTTGCCAGCCCCCGTGTGATTTGCAGCGCGGCGTTCAGCCTTGCCTTGGGGTTCGCGAACGGGCGGGTGATTGCCAGCTTCATGTCGGGGCGCAGCTTCGCCGACCCCTCGAGCCGCGCGACATAGGCGAGCAGCCCGTCGACATTGGGGAACCGGTCGGCATGGAACGCCACCAAAGCCCCGCGCGGGCCAATATCGAGCTTGGCGATGCACGCGCGCTTGGCGTTGAGCTTGGCTTCCATCAGCACCAGCAGATTCTCGGTCGGCTCGGGCAGCTTGCCGAAGCGGTCGATCATCTCGGCGGCGAACGCCTCGATCCCCGGGCGATCGTCGACATCGTTGAGGCGGCGATACAGCGCCATCCGCAGGTCGAGATCGGGGACGAAGGTTTCGGGGATCAGGATCGGCGCATCGACGGTGATTTGCGGGCTGAACTCGCCGGGCTGCAATTCGCCATCGTCGCGAGTGCGGCCCGCCTTGGCGTCCATGATCGCCTCCTCCAGCATCGACTGGTAGAGTTCGTAGCCGACTTCGCGAATATGGCCGGTCTGTTCGTCGCCGAGCAGATTGCCCGCGCCGCGAATATCGAGATCGTGGCTGGCGAGCTGGAAGCCTGCGCCCAATGATTCGAGGTCTGAGAGCACCTTCAGGCGTTTGTCGGCCGCCACGGTCATCAACCGCTCGGCGGGCGTCGTCATATAGGCATAGGCGCGGGTCTTGCCGCGCCCGACGCGGCCGCGAAGCTGGTATAGCTGGGCGAGGCCGAACTTGTCGGCGCGGTTGATGATCATCGTGTTGGCGCTCGGGATATCGAGCCCGCTTTCAACGATCGTGGTCGACACCAGCACCTCGAACTTCTTGTCGTAGAAGGCCGACATGCGCTCCTCGACCTCGGTCGGGGCCATCTGGCCATGCGCGACCACGTAGCGAATTTCGGGGACTTCGCGGCGCAGATAGTCCTCGATGTCGGGCAGGTCGGCGATCTTGGGCGTGACGAAATAGGCCTGGCCGCCGCGATAATGCTCGCGCAGCAGCGCCTCGCGCACCACCACCGGGTCCCAGGGCATGACATAGGTGCGAACCGCCAGGCGATCGACCGGCGGGGTCTGGATCACCGACAGGTCGCGCAGGCCCGACATCGCCATTTGCAGCGTGCGCGGGATCGGGGTGGCGGTGAGCGTCAGGACGTGGACATCGGCCTTCAGCGCCTTCAGCCGCTCCTTGTGGGTCACGCCGAAGCGCTGTTCCTCGTCGACGACGACCAGGCCGAGCCGCTTGAAGTCGATCCCCTTCGACAGCAGCGCATGGGTGCCGATGACGATATCGACCTGGCCGTCGGCAAGCCCTTCCTTCACCCCCTTGGCCTCGTTGGCGGGGACGAGGCGCGAGAGGCGACCGATGCGGATCGGGAAGCCTTCGAAACGCTGGCTGAAATTGGTGTAATGCTGGCGCGCGAGCAGCGTCGTGGGGCACACGACCGCGACCTGCATCCCCGCCATCGCCGCGACGAAGGCGGCGCGCAGGGCGACTTCGGTCTTGCCAAAGCCGACATCGCCGACGACCAGCCGGTCCATCGGCTTGCCCGCCGAAAGATCGCCCAGCACATCCTCGATCGCGCGGTCCTGATCCTCGGTTTCCTCATAGGGAAAGCGATCGAGGAACGAGGGATAGCCGCTCGAATCGGGTTCGGCGATCTGGCCGGGGCGGGTGGCGCGCTTGGCGGCGACGATGATGAGTTCGCCCGCGATTTCGCGGATCCGCTCCTTCATCTTCGATTTGCGGCGCTGCCATGCCTCGCCGCCCAGTCGATCGAGCGTGGCGGCTTCCTCGCCCGATCCGTAGCGTGACAGGACGTCGAGATTTTCGACCGGCACGTACAGCTTGTCGCCGCCGGCATATTCGAGCGCAACGCAATCATGCGGGCTCTGCCCGACGGGGATCGAGGTCAGCCCCTTGTAGCGGCCGATGCCGTGATCGACATGGACGACGAGGTCGCCCGGCGACAGCGACGACAATTCGGCGAGGAAGGCGTCGGTCGATTTCTTGCGCTTGGTCCGGCGGATCAGCCGGTCACCGAGCATGTCCTGTTCGGTGAGCACCGCGATGCCGGGGGCGGTGAAGCCGTGATCGAGCGGCAGGACGATGAGCGCGACCTTGCCCGCGTCCTTTGCGGCGAGGCCGAGCGCTTCCTGCCAGCTTTCGGCATGGGCCGCGCCCTTGAGGCCATGATCGGCGAGCAAGCCGCCCAGCCGTTCGCGCGCGCCGATCGAATAGCTGGCTAGGATCGGCTTGCGGCCCTCCTTGCGCAGCTTGGCGACGTGCGCGACCACGGCTTCGTACACGTTCGCCTGCGCGGTGCGTTCGGGGGCGAAGTCGCGCGGGCCGTCGACTTCGAAATCGAGCACGGTGGCGCTGGCGGGTTCGTGGAAATGGCTGATCAGATGCGCGCGCGCTTCCTTGAGCAGCCCGGCCCATTCGTCAGCGAGCAGGTAAAGCTGGTCGGTGCCGAGCGGGCGATAGCTGCCGACATCGGTGCTCTGCGCGCGGACGCGGTTGGCCTGATAATCGGCGATCCCCTCGAATCGCGAATCGGCGGCGGCGGGGGCGTTGGCATCTCGGACGACGACGGCATCGTCGGGGAGGTGGTCGAACAGCGTTTCGAGCCGTTCCTCGAACAGCGGCAGCCAATGTTCCATGCCCGCGAGCCGCCGGCCTTCGCTCACTGCCTGGTATAGCGGATCGCCGGTCGCGGTGGCGCCGAAGCGTTCGCGGTAGCGGCTGCGGAAGCGCTTGATGCTGGCTTCATCGAGCAAAGCTTCGGAGGCGGGGAGCAGGGTGAAGCCGTCGATCCGCCCGGTGGTGCGCTGGTCGGTGGGGTCGAAGGTGCGGACGCTTTCGATCTCGTCGCCGAAAAAATCGAGCCGCAGCGCCGAATCGCTGCCCGACGGCCATAGATCGACCAGCCCGCCGCGCACCGCGAATTCGCCCGAGTCATGCACCGTGTCGGTACGCAGATAACCATTGGCCGACAGCAATTCGGCGAGCCGCGCGAGCGAGATCCGCTCGCCGGGGGCGAGCCGCGCGACGAGCTGGCGGATGCGGAACGGGGTGAGCGTGCGCTGGGTCGCGGCGTTGACGGTGGTCAGGAACAGCCGCGGGCGGGTGGGCCGGGTCTGGATCGCGTGCAGCGCGCCCAGCCGTTCGGACATGGTACGCAGCGACGGGCTGGCGCGGTCATAGGGCAGGCAATCCCAGGCCGGGAATTGCAGCACTTCGATTTCGGGCGCGAAGAACGGCACGGTGCCCGCAATCGCGCGCATCTCTGCATCGTCCGACGCGATCAGCACCGCGCCACCGGGTGCCGCACGCGCCAGATCGGCGAGCAGGACGGGGACGAAGCCGGCGGCGACGCCCGACAGGGTAAGCGGCTGGCGCGCGCCGAGAACGGTGGAGATGTCGGGCATTTTGCTCTTTGCTCCCCTCCCCGAAAGGGAAGGGTTGGGGGTGGGTGGCGTGCTCGTGGTACGGATGGAGTGGATGCGCGGCGACGCTATCGCCTGGCCTCGACCCACCCCCGGCCCCTCCCTTCCAGGGAGGGGAGATTTCAGCGCGCGATCGGTACGTAGTTGAGCGTTTCCATCGCCTGCATCAGCGTGCCGCGATAGTGGTCGGGCACTGCTTGCGTCCCCATCGCCCACGCCATGATATCGACATCCTGTTCCTCGATCAGCACCTCGAACTGCTCGATCTCGGCGTCGGTCCAGCCGGCGTGATGCTGGTCGAAGAAGCCGCCGATCAGCAGGTCGGCTTCCTTGGTGCCACGATGCCAGGCGCGAAATCGCAGGCGCTTTATTTTCGTATCGCGGTCCATCATCTCTCCAACGCGGATAGACCGGCGGCGCTGGAAGCGGCCGCCGGCTGGTGTATGGGGGCAGATAGGCATGCGACCCGATCTACTCAATCCATTGTTCGCCGAGGTAACCGTCCTGAAGGGGGTGGGGCCGGCGATGGCCAAGCCGCTCGAGCGGCTGAAGCTGTCGCGCGTGGTCGATGTGGCGTTTCATCTGCCCACCGGCTGGATCGATCGCTGCCCGCGCGACGAACTCGACATGGCCGATGCGGGGCGGGTGATCGCGATCCAGCTGACCGCGGTCGACTATAAATCGAGCGCGGGTCGCGGGCCGACGCGCGCGCATGCGGTCGACGCCAAGGGCAATTATGTCAGCCTGGTCTATTTCGGCGGCCATTCGGGCTGGGTGAAGAAATTGCTCCCGCTGGGCGAGCCGCGCTTCGTGTCGGGGAAGCTCGAGCTGTACGGCCAGGAATTGCAGATCGTGCATCCCGACATCGTCGTGCCGCCCGAGGAGGCGAGCACCGTCGGCGGGCGCGAGGCGATCTATCCGCAGGCCGAAGGCATCAACTCGAAGCGCCTAGCCGCCTTCGCCGCGCAGGCGATCGAGCGCGCGCCCGATCTGCCCGAATGGATCGAGCCGAGCCTGAAGGCCAAGCATGGCTGGCCCGGCTGGCGCGAGGCGCTCGCGAACATCCACGCCGATCCCGCCGATGAAAAGGCGCGTGCGCGGCTGGCCTATGACGAGGTGTTCGCCAACCAGCTCGCGCTGCTGCTGGTGCGCGGCGAGGCGCGGTCGAAGCGCGGGCGGACGCTGGTGGGTGACGGGCGGCTGCGCGACCGGCTCGATCTGCCCTATTCGCCGACCGGCGCGCAATCGCGCAGCATCGGCGAGATCGAGGGCGACATGGCGCAGAACCGCCCGATGCTGCGGCTCCTCCAGGGCGATGTCGGATCGGGCAAGACGCTGGTGGCGACGATGGCGTTGCTGATTGCGGTCGAGGGCGGGGCGCAGGGTGCGCTGCTGGCTCCCACTGAAATCCTCGCGCGCCAGCATTACGAGACGCTGTCGCGGACGCTGACGGGCATTGCCACCGTCGCGATCCTGACCGGGCGTGACAAGGGGCGGGTGCGCGAATCGACGTTGATGGGGCTGGCCGACGGATCGATCGACATCCTGATCGGCACGCATGCGATTTTTCAGGACAGCGTGACCTACAAGGCGCTGGGGCTGGTGGTGGTCGACGAGCAGCATCGCTTCGGCGTCGCGCAGCGGATGCTGTTGCAGGCCAAGGCTGCGGTGCCGCCGCATCTGCTGGTGATGACCGCGACGCCGATCCCGCGCACGCTGACGCTGGCGCAATATGGCGAGATGGACGTCAGCCGGCTCGACGAGATGCCGCCAGGCCGCCAGCCGATCGAAACGCGGGTGCTGTCCGAGGAGCGGCTTGCCGAAGTCGTCGAGGCGCTCGGCCGGCATCTGGAGGGCGGGGGGCAGGCCTATTGGGTGTGCCCGCTGGTCGAGGAAAGCGAGACGTCGGACATGGCGGCGGCCGAGATGCGCGCCGAGACGTTGCGGCGGCGCTTCGGCGATGCGGCGGTGGCGCTGGTGCATGGCCGGATGAAGCCGCTCGAAAAGGACGCCGAGATGGCGCGGTTTTCCGAGGCGCGCGCGGGGGTACTGGTGGCGACGACGGTGATCGAGGTTGGCGTGGATGTGCCCAATGCAACGTTGATCGTGATCGAACATGCCGACCGATTCGGGCTGGCGCAGCTCCACCAGTTGCGAGGGCGGGTCGGGCGTGGTGGCGGGAAATCGGTGTGCCTGTTGCTGCGTGGCGGAACGCTCAGTGAAACCTCGCGCGCGCGGCTTGCGCTGATGCGCGAGAGCAATGACGGGTTCCGGATCGCCGAGGAGGATCTGCGGCTGCGCGGCAGCGGCGAATTGCTCGGCACCCGGCAATCGGGCGAGATGACCTTCCGGCTGGCGGCGCCCGAGATGCTCGGCGAGCTGTTGCCGCCGGCGAATAGCGATGCGCGGCTGCTCGTCGATCGCGACGGGGGCTTGAGCGGTGAGCGCGGGCAGGCGGCGCGGGTGGCGCTGTATCTGTTCGAGCGCGACGCCGCGGTGGGGCTGTTGCGGTCCGGATAGCCCCCCACCCGTTCGTTTCGAGCGAAGTCGAGAAGCGGGGCTTCGGGAACGGTTTCTCGCCTTCGCTCGAAACGAACGGTTCCTTCCACGGGCGCCGGAAGATAGGGCACCCTCCATGGGCAATCTCATTCCAATCCTGGCTGCATTGCTTGGCGGCATCGGCCTAGCGGTACAGCCGCCGACCAATGCCGCGCTTGGGCGCAGCGTCGGCTCGGTGCTCGTCGCCGCATTGCTGTCGTTCGCGATCGGCACTGCGATCCTGTTCGCGATCTGGCTGGCCGCCGACCGGACCCCGCTGGCGAACGTACGGAGCGCCAAGCCGTGGATGCTATTGGGCGGGCTGTACGGCGCCTATTTCGTCGCCGCCGCGGCCTTCGCCGCGCCGCGGCTGGGGCTCGCATCGATGCTGACGATCATGATCGCCAGCCAGCTGGTCGCCGCATTGGTGCTCGACCAGTTCGGGCTGTTCGGGCTCGATCGCGCGCCGGTAAGCCTTGCGCGCGTCGCCGGGGTCGTGTTCGTGCTGGTCGGCGTGGTGCTCGTGCGCCGCGGCTGAGGTTCAGCGCTTGAGCATCGTCGCGAGCAGCTCATAATAGGATGCGCGATCGATCGCGACGTCGAAGCTGCAGCCTATCCGCCCGCCCAATGCCCAGCGTATCTCGGCCACCATCACCCCGATCACCGGCAGCGTCACGCGAATGCGCTGTCCCGCGACATAGTTGGTCTCGAGCCGCGCCATCATCCCGTGCGGCGAAATGTTGACGATCTGCAGCGACAGCGGGCGCGCATCGGGACCGAAGCCGCGCGCGCGATAATCGACCAGGTCGCGTTCGACTTCGCGCTGGTCGGCATAGGATACGGCACTGCTCACACACGCCCCCTGGGTACAGTCCGGCGCCGTATCGCCGGGTACATACACCTAGCTCGCCACGCATGAACCGCATGGCAATAGAGGTACTTAACCGGGGGTTAGCCTAGTCCTTGCGCACCAGCAGCCCGTGATGCTTCTTGCCCGCCGACACGCGGACCGGCGCCTCGCCGATCGACACCACCAGCGCTTCGTCCTCGACCTTGACGCCATCGACGCGCGCGCCGCCGCCCTTGATCAGCCGTCGCGCCTCGCCCTTCGACGCCGCGAGCCCCAATGCGACCATCGCATCGACGATGCCGATCGTCGGCTCGGCGAGAGCATGGGTAGGCAGCGCGTCGCCCGCGCTGCCCTCTTCGAAGGTCCGCCGTGCGGTCTCGGCGGCTTCGATCGCGGCGTCGGTCCCGCGGCACAAGGCGGTGGCTTCGTTGGCGAGCAGCTTCTTGGCTTCGTTGATCTCGGCACCGCCGAGCGCCTCGAGCCGCGCGATCTCGTCGAGCGGCAGATCGGTGAACAGCCGCAGGAAGCGGCCAACGTCGCGGTCGTCGGTATTCCGCCAGAACTGCCAATAGTCATAGGCCGAAAGCTGTTCGGGGTTGAGCCACACCGCCCCCGCCATCGTCTTCCCCATCTTGCCGCCATCGGCGGTGGTGATCAGCGGCGTGGTGAGCCCGTACACCTCGGTCGAATCGACGCGGCGCGCGAGTTCGACGCCGTTGACGATGTTGCCCCATTGGTCCGATCCGCCCATCTGCAGCCGGCATTCGGCGCGGCGCGACAGTTCGAGGAAGTCGTATGCCTGCAGGATCATGTAGTTGAATTCGAGGAAGCTCAGCGATTGTTCGCGATCGAGCCGCAGCTTGACCGAATCGAAGCTCAGCATCCGGTTGACAGAGAAATGCTGGCCGATGTCGCGCAGGAACGGGATGTATTCGAGCGCGTCGAGCCATTCGGCGTTGTCGAGCATCAGCGCGTCGGTCGGGCCGTCGCCAAACACAAGAAATCGTTCGAACACCGTCTTGATCGAGGCGATGTTGCTGGCCAGCGTGTCAGGCGTGAGCAGCCGGCGCGCTTCGTCCTTGAAGCTGGGATCGCCGATCTTGCCGGTGCCGCCGCCCATCAGGACGATCGGCTTGTGCCCAGCCTGCTGCAACCGGCGCAGCATCATGATCTGCACCAGGCTGCCGACATGCAGCGACGGCGCGGTGGGATCGAAGCCGATATAGCCGGGTACCACCTGGCGGCATGCCAGCGCATCGAGCGCGGCGGCGTCGGTCTGCTGATGGATATAGCCGCGGTCGGCCAAAGTGCGGAGCAGGTCGGAGGCGAATTGGGTCATAGCGGGTGCCCGATAGCATGTTTCGGCGATGTGCGAAGCCGGGGTTCCTCCCCTACCTTGTCCAGGGAGTGGAGCGACAAGCGGAACGCTCTCGACTTCGCGCGACTGGCCGCGATAGGGGTGGGCGATGACGGACAACACGCGCATGCTGGCGATCGGACTGATGTCGGGCACGTCGCTCGACGGGATCGATGCCGCGCTGATCGAGACCGATGGCGAAGGCTTTGTGCGCGCGCTGGGGTTCGTCGGTAGCGATTATGACGATTCCGACCGCGCGCTGCTGGCGGCGGCGACCGAGGTCGCGCTCGCGATGGCCACGCCCGGCGAGCATCAGGCGATCGCCGCCGCCGAGCGACTGCTGACGACGCGCCACGCCGCTGCGGTCGAGGCGTTGCTTTCGAAGACCGGGATTGCTCGCGAAGAGATCGGCGTCATCGGCTTTCACGGCCAGACGATCGCGCATCGCCCCGATCGTGGCTGGACCTGGCAGCTGGGCGATGGCGCGGCGCTCGCCGCGGTTACCGGCATCGACGTGGTCGGCGACCTGCGCGGTGCCGATGTCGCCGCGGGGGGGCAGGGGGCGCCGCTGCTCCCGGTCTATCATCGTGCGCTGGCGGGCGATCTCGCACGGCCGATCGCGGTGCTCAATCTGGGCGGGGTGGGCAACATCACCTTCATCGGGCAGGCCGACACGCTGATCGCGTTCGACACCGGGCCCGCCAACGGGCTTATCGACTCGTGGGTCGAGGCCGAGCGTGGGCTTCGCTTCGACACCGACGGGGCACTGGCGTCGGCGGGGCGGGTCGACGAGATCGTGCTGACCAACATGCTCGATCATCCCTATTTCGACGCGCCGCCACCCAAGTCGCTCGATCGCAACGATTTCACGATCCAGCCGGCGCGCGGGCTGTCGCTCGAAGACGGCGCGGCGACGCTGACGGCGTTTACCGCGCAGACGGTGGCCGACGCGCTGCGCCATCTGCCAGCACGCCCGCTCCGCCTGCTGGTGGCGGGCGGTGGGCGGCGCAACCCGACGATGCTGGCGATGATCGCGAAGCGGACCGGACTCACCCCCGAGGCGACCGATAGCCTGGGCTGGGACGGCGACGCGGTCGAGGCCGAGGGATTCGCCTATATGGCGGTGCGGTCGCTCCGCCGCCTGCCGATCAGCTATCCGGGCACCACCGGCGTGGCCGCGCCGCTGACCGGCGGGACGCTGCACCGGGCGGCTGCTGCATGATCGCCGGCCTGATCTTCGCCACCGAACCCGCCGACGACCGCCCCGAGGCGCTGGCGGCGACGCTGCCGTTCGGCGGCATGACCTTGCTCGAATACCAGGCGCGGCTGCTGATCGCGGCGGGGGCGTCGCACATGATGGTCGCAGTGGCGCGCGTGACCCCCGCGCTGCTCGGCGCGGTCAACCGGATCACCCGGCGCGGCGTCGCGGTCGACATCGTCCGCTCGGCCGAGGAAGCCGCGGCGCGCGCGCATCCGCTCGCCAGCATCGTCGTGATCGCCGATTCGCTGGTGACCACCGAACTCGCGGTGCGCGCGATCGCCGCGGCGCAGCCCGACACGCTGATGGTGACCACCGATTCGGCGACCCCGGCGGCGGTCGAGCGAGTCGACGCCGATCATGTCTGGGCGGGGCTCGCCTCGCTCACCAGCGCCCGGCTTGCGGAAATCGCCGAGATGCCGCGCGACTATGACTTTCAATCGGGGCTGCTGCGCGTGAGCGTGCAGGGCGGCGCGGCGCAACTGATGCTGCCGGGCTCGGCGAAGCGCGCGGGGCACGGCGTCGTTCGCCACCCCGACCAGCTCGCCAGCCGCAGCAATGCGGTGCTCGCGGCGCTGGCGAACAGCCGGGTCGACTGGCCCGACCGCTTCGTCTTCACGCCGATCTCGCGGCTGGCGCTGCCGCAGATGGTGGCGCGGGGGGTGCCGGTGTGGGCGGTGATCGCGGGCGCAGCGCTGTTCGCCGCCGGCGGCGTGGCCGCGATGCTGTACCGCCATGTCGCCGCGGGACTGGTCGCGATCGTCGTGGCGATCGCGCTGCTGTCGACGGGCTCGCTGCTGAGCTGGCTGCGCGGCGACGATCAGCGCGCCCGAGTGCAGGAGATCGCGATTGCCGCGGCAGCGGGCACCGGCGCATTGCTGACTGGGCTCGCCACCAGCTGGGACGACGGCAACGCCACCGCATCGGTGCTGGCGCTCGGGCTGTTCGCAGCGGTGGCGATCGCCGAACGGACCGCGATCCGCGGGCCGCTATGGTGGGGCAGCCCCTCGGCCTATCTGCTGGTGCTGCTTCCGTTCGTCCTTGCGGGGTTCGCTGCGGCCGGGTTGGCGCTGGCGGCGCTCTATGCGTTGGCAACGCTTTCTGCTGCTGTCGAAATATTGCGGAAAAAGGCTTAGGCTAGCTTTAACGACATTGCGGCTAAGCGAGGGTCGATGGCGCCTTACCAATTCGATATGCGCGAGAGGGAGCCGGTTCCCGCCGATGTGCTGCTCGCCCAGGCGGCAGCGCACGATACCCGCGCGCGCGCGACGGGGATCGCGGCGGCTCGCGATTTCCTCGCCCCCGAAGCGGCGCGCCTCGACGATCGAACGCGGATTGCGCTGGCTACGCTGCTGCGCACGATGATCGGTACCATCGGCGGCGACCTTCACGGCCATGCGATCCGGCTGTTGACCGACCGCGGAGAAACCGAGGCCGCCGAAGCGATTGCCGATATCGCCGTCGAAGGCCTCCTTGCACGGGTCCAGTCGCATCTGCTGGCCCAAGCCGATGTCGCACGCGAATTGCTCGACCGGGTGGCGATGGACCTGCTCACCGAGCGTCTGGCCGATGGCGAATCGGGCGAGCCGGTGCGCCATATCGATCACGCCGATCGGGTCGTCGCCCAACGCGCGGCGGCCCTGCTGGCGGCCGAAAGCCGGCGGCGTACCCCGGTAGATCAGCCGCCCTACGCTACCGATCTGTCGGCCGAGCTGCACGTCCGAACGGTATGGGCAACCTCCGCGGCGATCGCTGCAACTGGCAAAGGCGACGCAGCGACTCACCGCGCGCTTGCCGACGCTGGACTGCGCAGCCTCGCGGCGCACGACGAGGGCATCCGGCTCGAAGCCGCCGCAATTCGGCTGGCGAATGCGATCGACGCCCCCGAGCCCGACCTGCCCATCCTGCTCGAACAGGCGCTGGGCAAGCGCCGCGTCGCGCTGTTCGTGGCGCTGATCGCGAACGGATTGCGGATTGCGTTCGAAGATGTGCGAACGATCGTCGTGCAGCCGGGCGATGTCCGGCTGTGGCTGGTGCTGCGCGCGCTGGCGCTGCCGCGCCCCGCGATTGCGCGGATCGGCTATATGCTCAGCGAGGCCGACCCGCGCCGGGATATCGAGGCGTTCGCCGATCTGCTCGATCCGCTCGCGGCGGTGGCTCCCCAGGATGCGCTGGCAGCGCTCGCGCCATTGAAGCTGCCCCGCGACTATCGCGACGCGCTGGCGGCGCTGGGATCATGAACGTCTTCGACACGCGTCCGGCGCTCGCGCTTGCGCGGCTCGACGAGCATGGGCGGTTGGTCGCTGCCGATCCACGATTGGCGCAGCTCAACGCGCAGGCGGGGGGCGCGATCGGCGCACCCCTGGCGCTGCCCGCGGTGGCGACGGTCGCGCGGCTGGCGCGGCGGCTCGGCATCGCCTTGGCGCGCCCCGCGATCGTCGCCGATGGCGACGACGATCTCGATTTGTGGGTACGTGCCACGCCCGACGACGAGGCGACATTGCTCCAGGTGAGCGGATGGCGGCTGCGCGAGCCGCAACCGCCATCGACCGGCGCTGCGGCGACCGCCGCGTTCGACGAGGCCGATGCGGATTTTCGCTGGGAAAGCGACGCCGCGATGTGCCTTACCGCGCTGTCGGGCGATGATTCGACCTTCGATGCAGACGCGCTGCTGGGCAAACCGATCACCCGCTTTCTGGTCCTCGACGATGAGAGCGACAGCACCGTTGCCATCCTCGCCGCGGCGGCGGCCAGCACGGGGTTCGTCGACCAGCTGGCGACGATCCGCACCAACGGACGGCGGGTACGACTGTCGGCAAGCGCGCGGCTCGACCCGGCGGGGCGCTTCGCCGGGTTTACCGGCGCGGGCCGCCTCGTCATGCCGATCGCCGATGCCGAACCCGCGATCGACGAAGGCGCCCCCGCCTTTCCCGACACCTTCAGCGAGCGGCTCGAACGCGCGCTGCGGATGCCGCTGACGCGGATCGTCGCGCACGCCGACAGCATCGGGGCGCAGGCCGATGGGCCGGTGAAACCCGAATATGTCGAATATGCGCAGGATATCGCCAGCGCCGCGCGGCATCTGATGGGGTTGGTCGACGATCTGGTCGACCTGCAAGCGATCGAGCGCGCCGATTTCCGGGTCGAGGTCGAGCCGATCGACCTCGCCGACGTCGCCCGCCGCGCCGGCGGCCTGTTGTCGGTACGCGCGGCGAACGCCGATGTGCGGATCGACCGCCCCGATTTTGCCGACACGCTGGCGGCGCGCGGCGAGTTCCGGCGCGCGCTGCAGATCCTGGTCAATCTGGTCGGCAATGCCGTGCGCTATTCGCCGCCCGGCGGCACCGTGTCGATCGCGCTCGAGAAGGTGGGCAGCCAGGCGCGCGTGACCGTGGCCGATCAGGGCAAGGGGATCGCCAACGGCGACCATCACCGCATCTTCGAAAAGTTCGGCCGGGTCGATCCCAACGAACCCGGCGGCACCGGGCTGGGACTGTATATCGCGCGGCGGCTGGCGCGGGCGATGGGGGGCGAGCTTTCGGTCGAAAGCGCGCCTGGACAAGGCGCTCGGTTCACGCTGGCGCTGCCGGCGGGCGACTAAGCCCGCGAGCGTTCAGCGGAGGCGGCGGGCGACCAAGACGAGTACCAGTCCCAGCACCGCCAGGATCGAGCCGTTGAGCACCCAGGGTCGCTGATCAACCATGAAGCTCGAGGCCGGCCAGCGGACGATGCCGAGCCCCTGACCGATCCACAACATCCCCATCAGCGCCATCGCGACGCCGACGATCATCAGGATACGCCGGCGCCGCATCGGCTCAGCGCTTGTCGACGGGAACATAGTCGCGCTGCGCCGGCCCGGTGTACAGCTGGCGCGGGCGACCGATCTTCTGCTCGGGGTCCGAGATCATCTCGTTCCATTGCGCGACCCAGCCGACGGTGCGGGCGAGCGCGAACAGCGCGGTGAACATCGTCGTCGGGAAACCGATCGCCGACAGGATCACGCCCGAATAGAAATCGACGTTGGGGAACAGCTTCTTCTCGACGAAATAATCGTCCTTCAGCGCGATTTCCTCGAGCTGCAGCGCGGTTTCGAACACCGGATCGTTGACGCCGAGCGATTCGAACACTTCGCGCACCGTCTTCTGCATCACCGTCGCGCGCGGATCGTAGTTCTTGTACACGCGGTGACCGAAGCCCATCAGGCGGAACGGATCGTTCTTGTCCTTGGCGCGTGCGATATATTCGGGAATCTTGTCGGGGGTACCGATCTCGCGCAGCATGTTGAGCGCGGCTTCGTTGGCGCCGCCATGCGCCGGACCCCACAGGCAGGCGATGCCCGCGGCGATGCACGCGAACGGGTTGGCGCCCGACGAACCGGCGAGCCGGACGGTCGAGGTCGATGCGTTCTGTTCGTGATCGGCATGGAGGATGAAGATGCGGTCTAGCGCGCGCTCGACGACGGGGTTCACCTCATAGGGCTCGGCGGGTACGCCGAAGGTCATGCGCAGGAAGTTGCCGGTGTAGCTCAGCGAATTGTCGGGATAGAGGAAGGGCTGCCCGACCGAATATTTATACGCCATCGCGGCGATCGTCGGCATCTTGGCGATCAGCCGGTGGCTGGCGACCATCCGCTGGTGCGGATCGGCGATGTCTGTCGAATCGTGGTAGAAGGCCGACAGCGCGCCGACGATGCCGCACATGATCGCCATCGGATGCGCATCGCGCCGGAACCCGCGATAGAATTGCGCCAGCTGCTCGTGGAGCATCGTGTGGCGGGTGATCGTGTAGCTGAACTTTTCGAGCTCGTCGGCCGAGGGCAGTTCGCCGTTCAGCAACAAGTGCGCGACTTCCATGAAGGTCGACTGTTCGGCGAGCTGGCCGATCGGATAGCCGCGGTGCAGCAGCACGCCTTCGTCGCCATCGATATAGGTCAGCGCCGAATCGCAGCTGGCGGTCGAGGTGAAGCCGGGGTCGTAGGTGAACATCCCGGTCTGCGCGTAATATTTGCGGATATCGATGACGTCCGGCCCGACACTACCCTGGCGCACGGGATATTGCTTTTCCCCGATCGTCATCGTCTGGCTGGCGGCATCGCTCATCGCGGTATCCTTTTCATTCATGGTCATTGATCGGCCGATACGGCCAGCTGATCGGCGATACGCCCCAGACTTTCGTCGCGCCCGATCAGGACGAGCACGTCGAAGATACCGGGCGAGGTCTTACGGCCGGTGAGCGCGGCGCGCAGCGGCTGTGCCACTGCGCCCAGTTTCACGCCCTCGGCTTCGGCGACCTCGCGTACCGCCGCTTCGAGCGCTTCCGTATCCCAGGAGGGAAGCGCGTCAAGCCTGGTATGCAGTGCCCCGAGCAGCTGGCTGCCCTTGGCATCGAGCAGCGCGGCGGCTGCTTCGTCGAGTGATAAGGGACGCTTGGCAAACAGGAAGGTTGCGGCGTCGGCAAGTTCGTTGAGGCTGGCGGCGCGCGGTTTCAGCGCATGCATCGCGCGGGTCAGCAACGCGCGATCGGCATCCGATGCCTCGAACGGCAGCCGCGGCGCGGTCAGTTCGACCAGCCGCTCGTCGCTGGCGGCGCGAATATACAGGCCGTTGAGATTCTCGAGCTTCTTCTGGTCGAAGCGCGAAGGCGATTTGCCCACCCCGCCCAAATCGAACCATTCGGTCGCCTGCTCGCGGCTGATGATCTCGTCGTCGCCATGGCCCCAGCCGAGCCGCAGCAGATAGTTCGACAGCGCTTCGGAAAGCACCCCCATCTCGTCGCGATAGGTGTCGACCCCCAGCGCACCGTGGCGCTTCGAGAGCTTCGCACCGTCCGAACCGTGGATCAGCGGGATATGCGCATAGATCGGGTCGGGCCAGCCACCCTCAACCGCGTCCATCGCGCGGATCAGCGCGAGCTGGCGGAAGGCGTTGTTGAGGTGATCGTCGCCGCGGATGACGTGAGTGACGCCCATGTCGTGATCGTCGACCACCACCGCGAGCATATAGGTGGGGGTGCCGTCCGACCGCAGCAGCACGAAATCGTCGAGCTCGGCATTGTTGACCGTCACCGATCCCTGGACGCGGTCCTCGATCGTCACCGCGCCTTCGGTCGGCGCCTTGAGCCGGACGACGAAGGGCACGCCCTCGGGCGCGTCGGCCGCATCACGGTCGCGCCAGCGGCCGTCGTAGCGCATCGGCTTGCCTGCGGCGCGCTGTTCCTCGCGCAATGCGGTCAGTTCTTCCGAGGTTGCGTAGCAGCGATAGGCGTGGCCGGCCGCCAGCAACTGGCGCGCCACCGCGGCGTGGCGATCGGCGCGGGCGAACTGATAAACCTCGTCATCGTCCCAATCGAGCCCGAGCCAGCGCATGCCGTCGAGGATCGCGTCGATCGCGGGCTGGGTCGAGCGCGCGCGGTCGGTATCTTCGATCCGCAGCAGGAACTTGCCGCCGTGATGGCGGGCGAACAGCCAGTTGAACAACGCGGTTCGCGCGCCGCCGATGTGGAGAAATCCAGTCGGTGACGGGGCGAAACGGGTGACCACGGCAGCGTGCTCGGGGGCTTGGCGGATATCGGGTGTTGCGCCCACGCGCGGTTGCTCCCAGACTTGAAAAACGATGGCTTCACGTGCCGCGACCGCCCCTAGCATGCGTGTCGGCTCGCTTCAAATCGCGCCGGGGCCGCGCATTTCAAGGGCGGAGTCGGTGATCGAGCGGTGGCTCGAGGCCGAGCGCGATCAATTGGTGCTGTGGCTGCCGGTGATGCTGGGGATCGGCATCGCGGGGTGGTTCCTGTTGCCCGACATGGCGCGGTGGGGCGCGTTCCTCTCTGCGTGCGGGGCGCTGGCGTTGGCGGGGGTGAGCGTTGCCCGGGGCGGGCGGGCGAGCCGAGCGATGCTGGTCGCCGGCTGCGCGATGGCGGCGGGGTGCGGCCTGGTGTGGTCGCGGGCCGAGCGAGTCGCTGCACCGGTGCTTTCAAGACCCGTGGTGGTGGCGTTCAGCGGGAGAATCGAGCGGGTCGAGCCGATGCCGGCGAGGGAGATCGTTCGCCTGCGGCTGGCGGTGGTGGACGCTGCAGTACAGGGCCTGCCGCCGGTGGTGCGGGTGAACGTCGCCGAGCCTGATTTGCCGCAGAACGTGGGGCGCGGGGCGGTGGTGTCGCTGCGGGCGCGGTTGATGCCGCCGGGTGCGGCGGCGGTGCCGGGGGCGTATGACTTCCAACGGGTGGCGTGGTTCGGCGAACTCGGCGCGACGGGCCGGGCGTTCGCGCCGATCGCGGTGGTTGCGGCGGGCGAGGTGCCGGGGGCGGGACTGCGCGAGCGGCTGACGCGGCATATCCAGGCACGGATCGAGGGGAGCGCGGGCGGCATCGCCGCGGCGCTGGCGACGGGGGATCGCGGCGCGATCGACGAGGCCGATGACGAGGCGCTGCGGCGATCGGGGCTGGCGCATCTGCTGTCGGTCAGCGGGTTGCACGTTACCGCGGTGGTCGGTGCGACGATGCTGCTGGTGCTCAAGCTGCTGGCGCTCAG
The DNA here is from genome assembly GCF_024496245.1 of Sphingomonas qomolangmaensis. Taxonomy (NCBI): domain Bacteria; kingdom Pseudomonadati; phylum Pseudomonadota; class Alphaproteobacteria; order Sphingomonadales; family Sphingomonadaceae; genus Sphingomonas; species Sphingomonas qomolangmaensis. The sequence goes on along the minus strand of NZ_CP101740.1, from coordinate 1,060,724 downwards.
CCCGGTGCTGGCGCTGCGGTGGCGGTTGCCGATCGTCGCGGCCGGCGCCGCGGCGGCGGTAGCGGTGTTCTATACCTGGCTGACCGGTGCCGAGGTGCCGACGGTGCGGTCGTGCATCGCGGCGCTGCTGGTGCTGGCGGCGCTGGCGATGGGGCGCGAGGCGGTGACGCTGCGGCTGGTCGCGGCGGGAGCGACGATCGTCCTGCTGCTGTGGCCCGAGGCGCTGATGTCGGCGAGCTTCCAGCTGAGCTTCGCCGCAGTGACCGCGATCGTGGCGTTGCACGAACACCGGGTGGTGCGCGGCTGGTTCCTGAAGCGCGAGGAGAGCCGGGGGGCGAGGCTGCTGCGCGGACTGGCGTCGCTGCTGCTGACCGGCATGGTGGTCGAGTTCGCCTTGATGCCGATCGGGTTGTTCCATTTCCACAAGGCGGGGTTGTACGGCGCGCTCGCCAATATCGTCGCGATCCCGCTGACGACCTTCGTCGTGATGCCGCTCGAGGCGGCGGCTTTGGTGTTTGATGCGGCGGGGCTGGGGGCGCCATTCTGGTGGCTGGCCGAGCGGGGACTTTGGGCGCTGCTGTGGATCGCCCACACCACCGCCGATGCGCCGGGGGCGGTGAAGGCGTTGCCTTCGATGCCGCGTGCGGCGTTCGCGCTTATGGTGGCGGGCGGGATCTGGGTGGCGTTGTGGCGGACGCGGTGGCGGTGGCTGGGCGCGGTGCCGCTCGCGATCGGCGTGGGGTGGGCGGTGGCGACGCCGGCACCCGATTTGATCGTCACCGGCGACGGGCGGCATGTGGCGGTTCGGACCGGCGACGGGGGGATGGCGCTGCTGCGCGATCGGGCGGGGGATTATGTCCGCGGGGTGCTCGGCGAGACCGGCGGGACCGACGCCGAATTGTCGGCGCTTAGCGACGATCCAAGGGCGCGCTGCAGCAGTGACCTGTGCCTAGTTCGGCTACCCGCCGAAGGTCGGAACTGGACCATCCTCGCGACCCGCAGCGGTTATCTAGTCCCGATCGCCGACTTCGTCGCGCTGTGCCGCGCCGCCGACATCGTGATCAGCGAGCGGCGCTTGCCGCGTACCTGTACCCCGCGGTGGCTCAAGCTCGACCGTCCGATGCTGGCGCAAACCGGCGGGGTGGCGATCATGCTGAAGGGTGGGGAGGTCCGTACCGTTGCCGGCCGGCCAAGCGACCACCCGTGGCGGCTGCCCCAAACGGTGCAGCCGCCGCGCAGCTTCAATAGCGGCGGAGCAGCCCGGCGAGCTTCCCCTGGACGCGGACCTGATCGGGGCGATAGCGCTGCGGATCGTAGGAGCGGTTCGCCGGATCGAGCCGGACCATCGCGCCTTCGCGGCGGAAATATTTGAGCGTCGCTTCGTGTTCGTCGACCAAAGCCACGACGATCTCGCCGTCGCGCGCGACTTCCTGGCGGCGGATCAGCGCATAGTCGCCGTCGAGAATCCCCGCCTCGACCATCGAATCGCCCGACACTTCGAGCGCATAATGTTCGCCCGCACCGAGCAAGGCCGCCGGGACGGGGAGCATCTGCGCGCTTTCCATCGCCTCGATCGGCAGACCCGCGGCGATGCGGCCGTGGAGCGGAATTTCGATCACGTCATTGGCGGCGCGCGGCGCGGGGCTGGCTGCGCGCGAGGGCGCCGGTGGCGCGGAAGGCAACAAAAGCGACACTACGTCCCCCGTAGAATCGGCCTTTCCGCGCGCGGCGACGGGTCGCTCCGGCATGCGCAGGACTTCGAGCGCGCGGGCACGATTGGGCAGGCGGCGCAGGAATTGGCGCTCCTCCAAGGCCGAGATCAGGCGGTGGACCCCCGACTTCGATTTGAGGTCGAGCGCCTCCTTCATCTCCTCGAACGACGGCGAAACCCCGGTCTCGTTCAGGCGATCGGCGATGAAGCAGATCAGGTCATGTTGCTTGCGCGTCAGCATCAGCGTTCTCCGTCGGGAACAGACGTGGAACGTGTAGGCAACAGCTTCGATCAAGTCAAGCTTGCCTTAACCGATCATCAGGACTTCCACCGAGTCGCCCGCCAGAGCGGCGGGGGCGTGCGGCGCGCGCAGGATCATACAGTCGCTGTGGGCGAGCGTGCGGAGCATCGAACTGTCCTGCCGCCCGGCCGAATAGACGATTCCCCCCTGGATCGTGGCGCGCAGGTGATCGGCGCGGTGATCGTTGGCGGGGAGCGGGCCGGCGAGCGGCAAATGGCGCGTGGCGAGCGGCAGCGTGCCCCCGGCCATCGCCACCACCAGCGGCTTCACGAAGCGAAGCGTGGTGACGAACGCCGCGACCGGATTGCCCGGCAAGCCGATGACAAGCGTGTCGCGCAGCCTGCCTGCGAGCATCGGCTTGCCCGGCCGCATCGCGATCCGCCAGAAATCGATTTGGCCGCCCGCCGCTTCTAGCGCGGGACGGACGAGGTCGTGGTCGCCGACCGAGGCGCCGCCGGTGGTGATCAGCAGATCGGCATCGACGCGGGTGAAGGCGGCCTCGATCGCGGCGCGATCATCGGGGAGGATGCCGAGCTGTTCGATGCTGACGGGCAAGCCCGCAAGCATCGCGGCGACGAGGATCGAGTTCGATTCGGGCAGGCCATCGGGGGGCACGGGCTGGCCGGGGGGGACGAGTTCATCGCCGGTGGCGGCGATCGCGACGCGGATCGTGCGGCGGACGGGAAGCTCGGCATACCCCGCGATCGCCGCGAGCGCGAGCGCCGGCGGGGTAAGCCGGTCGCCCGCCGCGAGCAGCGCTTCGCCGGTGCTGAAGTCGAGCCCGGCGCGGCGGATGTGGCGGCCGACGCTGCCGGGGCCTCCGCCGTCGAGCGTCAGCACATCGCCGTCGCGCGCGGCCTCTTCTTGGACCAGGATGGTGTCGGCGCCCGCGGGAAGCGGCGCGCCGGTGAAGATCCGCACCGCCTCGCCGGGGCCGATGCTGCCGGCAAAGCCGCGCCCGGCGGCGCTTTCGCCGACCACCGCGATCGGGCCGGGGAGGTCGGCGAAGCGAAGCGCATAGCCGTCCATCGCCGACAGGTCGCGCATCGGCTGCGTTCGCTTGGCGGCGATCGGCTCGGCGAGCCAGCGGCCCGCGGCCTGCGCCAGCGGTACGGTTTCGGCGGGGATCGCTGGGGCGAGCGCGCAAAGCCGGGCGAGCGCCTCGTCGAGCGAGATCATCGGGCCGGGTCGCCAGGGGCGGGCGCGTGCCAGTCGCCCGATTTGCCGCCGCGCTTTTCGAGCAGCCGGACGCCGCCGATCGTCATCGCCTTGTCGAGCGCCTTGGCCATGTCGTAGATCGTCAGCAGCGCGACCGAGGCGGCGGTGAGCGCCTCCATCTCTACTCCGGTCTGGCCAGCAGTCGAGACGGTGGCGGTCGCGGTGACGCGATCGTGCGCGATGTCGAGCGCGATCTCGGCCTTCGACAGCGGCAGCGGGTGGCACAGGGGGATGAGGTCGCTGGTGCGCTTGGCCGCCATGATCCCCGCGACGCGCGCGACCGCGAGCACATCGCCCTTGGCGACCGCGCCCTGGCGGATCGCGGCGGCGGCAGCTGGCGACATCGTGATGTGACCGCTGGCGATCGCGGTGCGCTGCGTCGTCGCCTTGTCGCCGACATCGACCATGCGCGCGGCGCCCGCCGAATCGAGATGGGTGAGGTTGGGCATGGCGCTGGGGTAGCGGGGTTCGGGGGAGCGGGGTAGGGGCGCGGCGCCATCGGGCCGTCGCGCGGTCCGTCGGCCAAGCGCGGCCTAGATCGAGGTCGCCACCACATAGGCGCCCACCGCGATGACCATGCCGGCAAAGCCGCGCTCGAGCAGGTTCTTGCGCGTGGCTAGCGGGCGCGCCAGCAGCATCCCGATCGCGGTGCCGACCACGCCGCCGGCAACCAGCAACGCGGTGACAGGCCAATCGACCAGCCCCGATACGATATAGGAGGTCGCGGTCGTCAGCCCCAGCGCGGTGATGACGACGAGCGACGTGCCGATCGCGTAGGGCAGCGGCATCGCGGTGGCAAGGATCAGCCCGGGGACGATCAGGAAGCCGCCGCCGATGCCGAAAAAGCCCGCGGCGAGGCCGACGGTGAGGCCGATCGGGATCAGCCTGGGCAGCAGCGTCGCGGCGCTGTCGCGGGTCAGCCGGACGTTCGGGGCCTCGAGCGTGCGCCGCTTGCGCAGCATCGACAGCCCGACGCCGATCATCAGCACGCCGAACAACGCGAGCAATCGCTGGCCGTCGATCGCCTTGCCGATTTCGGCACCGATCGCCGCGCCAATCATCCCCGATGCGGCAAATACCCCTGCGCAGCGCCATTTGACCCGGCCGGCGCGGGCATGGCCGACGGTGCTGGCAAAGGCGTTGACCGCGACGGCGACGGCGGCGGTGCCGATCGCGGCATGCGCCGACCCGATCCCGACCCCATAGACCAGCAACGGCACCGCCAGGATCGACCCCCCGCCGCCGACCACCCCCAGGATCAGGCCGATCAATACGCCCGATCCCAGCGCGGCGACGATGGTGCCGATATCCATGACGGCTACCCGACCGCGCGCCGGTTCCACGGCATGACGCCGAGGAGGCGGGCCATGCCGCACCAGCCGGTGGCGCCGGCGAAGGTCAGTCCCGCGCCGACGAACGCCGCCAGCGCGAAGAAGCCGGGTGCGACATAGAGGCCGAGCAGCACCCCGGTCAGCACCAGCGCGCCCGCGGTGATTTGGACCTGGCGCATGATCTCGATCGGCTGCGAGCGATCGGCGATGACCGGATGCCCGCCGCCGCGCCAGGCATCGATCCCGCCATCGAGGACGAAGGCGGGGGCGTCGCCCGCTGCATGTGCCAGCAATGCCGCGTTGCCCGATGTGCGCGCGCCCGAGCGGCAATGGAAGACGACAGGCTGGGGCCCTCGGGGCAGGTCGCCGACGCGGGCCAGCGGCAGGTGGATCGCGCCGGGAATGCGCAACCGCGCATGTTCGTCGGCATTGCGGATGTCGACGAGCCGCGCACCCGAATCGATGGCGGCGCGGGCGTCGGCGGGGGAAAGCGTCTTGATCGGCATCGGATCAGTCCTTGCAATATAGCTGGTAGAGGGTGGCGAGCAGCGTTTCGACGCGCGGATCGGCGATGCGATACCAGAGCGTCTGGCTTTCGCGCCGGAAGGCGATCAGCCCTTCATCGCGCATCTTGGCGAGGTGTTGCGAACACGCCGATTGCGACAGGCCGACGTCGCGCGCGAGGTCGCTCACGGTCACTTCGCCATGTTCGACGAGCTTGCACAACAGCATCAATCGCCGCGCGTTGCCGATCGCCTTGAGCGTGTCGGCGACTTCGGCGGCCTTGGTTTCGAACGCGGCCAGGTCGAGCGGCGGCTTCAACATCGTTTCACTCCATTAGGTATTGCTAATGTAGTGCTGCGGCATATATCGTCAAGCAGCAATGGAGACGATCATGAGCAAGCCCTTTATCGAGGCATTTTTCGACGCGCCGACCAACACGATCAGCTATCTGGTCGGCGATCCCGCCACCCATGCCGCCGCGGTCATCGACCCGGTGCTCGACTTCGACGTCGCCAGCGGCATCGCCGACACGCGCTCGGCGAAGCGGATCCTGGCCTTCGCGGCCGAGCATGGCTGGCGGATCGAAATGGTGCTCGAGACGCATGCGCATGCCGATCATCTGTCGGCGGCACCCTTCATCAAGGCGCATACCGGGGCACCGATCGGGATCGGCGCGCATATCCGCGACGTCCAGCGCATCTTCCGCCCGGTTTTCGCGATGACCGATTTGAAGACCGACGGGTCGGACTTCGATCGTCTCTACGAGGATGGCGACCGCTTCGCGATCGGCGAACTCATGGTCGAGGTGCTGCATGTCCCCGGCCACACCCCCGCCGACGTGGCGTATGTGATCGGCGATGCCGCGTTCGTCGGCGATACGCTGTTCATGCCCGACTATGGGACCGCGCGGGCGGATTTTCCGGGCGGCGACGCGCGCACGCTCTATCGCTCGATCCGGCGGCTGCTGGCCTTGCCCGACGAGACCCGGCTGTTCCTGTGCCATGACTACAAGGCGCCGGGGCGCGAGGAGTATCGCTGGGAAACGACGGTGGGCGAGCAGCGCCGGTCGAGCGTGCACGTGCACGACGGGGTGAGCGAGGAAGCCTTTGTCGCGATGCGCGAGAATCGCGACGCGGGGCTGGCGGTGCCCAAGCTGTTGCTGCCGTCGATCCAGGTCAATATCCGCGCGGGGCATTTTGCCGAGGCGACCGCGAACGGCGTGACCTATCTCAAGATACCCGTGAAATGGCGCGATGCCGGCGACCAGCCCAAGGGCTAACGCGGTGGGGGGCTGGAGCGTTGGTGGCTGGCGCGGCGAGCCTTACCCCACCATCGCGCGCGTCGCCGCTTCGACGTCGGCTTGGCGCATCAGCGCTTCGCCGATCAGGAAGCAGCGTATCCCTTCGGCCGCCATCGCGTCGAGGTCGGCGCGCGTGGTGAGGCCGCTTTCGGCGACGAAGGTGTAGCCCGCCGGCGCCGAGTGGACGAGTTCGTAGGTGCGCTGAAAATCGACGCTGAAGTCCTTGAGGTTGCGATTGTTCACCCCGATCAGCTGCGACTTTAGCCGCAGCGCGCGCGCCATTTCTTCGGCGTCGTGGACCTCGACCAGCACGTCCATCCCGCGCTCGATCGCCGCCGCCTCGATCTCGGCCATCGCGCCGTCGTCGAGCGCAGCGACGATGATGAGGATTGCGTCGGCGCCGAGCGCGCGCGATTCGGCGATCTGCCAGGGATCGACCATGAAATCCTTGCGTAGCACCGGCAGGTCGCACGCCTGGCGCGCGGCGATCAGATAATCGTCATGCCCCTGGAAGCCGGGTTCGTCGGTGAGCACCGACAGGCACGCCGCACCGCCCGCGGCATAGGCGCGGGCGTGCGCAGGCGGGTCGAAATCGGGACGGATGAGGCCCTTGGACGGGCTGGCCTTCTTGATCTCGGCGATCAGCGCATAGCCATGGGCGGCCTTGGCGTCGAGCGCGGCGCGGAAGCCGCGCGGCGCGGTCTGGGTGGCGGCGCGCGCGTCGAGATCGGCGATGCTCGCACGGGTGCGGCGCGCGGCGACGTCGATCCGCTTGGCGGCAAGAATATCGTCGAGCATGGTCATACGCGGTCGATCCAGCGGGTGAGGAGGGCGGCGGCGCGCGCGCTGTCGATCGCTTCGGCGGCGCGCGCGGCGCCGTCGGGCAGGCTGTCGACGGTGCCTGCGAGCATCAGCGCGGCGGCGGCGTTGAGCAACACCGCGTCGCGATAGGCGCCGGGGGTGCCGGCGAGCAGCGCGCGCAGCGCTTCGGCGTTTTCGGGGGCCTCGCCGCCGCGGATGCTGGCGAGCGGGTGGCGGGTGAGGCCGGCGTCTTCGGGGGCGATCCGCTCGGGCAGCGCGGCGCTGCCGACATTGGCGACGATGCTGGGACCGGCGCAGGAGAGTTCATCGAGCGATTCCTCGCCAGCGACGACCGCGGCGGCCTCGATGCCGAGCAGGTCGAGCGCGCCGGCATAGACCGGCACGTAATCGGGGCGCGCGATGCCGATGAGCTGACGCTCGACGCGCGCTGGGTTGGCGAGCGGGCCCATCAGGTTGAAGATCGTGCGGCGCGCGATCCGGCGGCGGACGGGGGCGAGCCGCTTGAGCGCGGGGTGGTGGTTGGCGGCGAAGAGGAAGGCAATGCCGAGCTCGTCGAGCGTCGCCTGCGCGCTGGCGGTGGCGCGGTCGAGGTCGAGACCGAGCGCTTCGAGCGTGTCGGCAGCGCCTGCCTTCGACGAGGCGGCACGGTTGCCGTGCTTGGCGACGGGAACGCCGCACGCCGCGACGACGAGCGCGACCGCGGTCGAGACGTTGAGCGTGTGGTGGCCATCGCCGCCGGTGCCGCAGACGTCGATCGCGCCGTCGGGGGCGGTGACGGGGATCATCCGTTCGCGCAGCGCGCGCGCCGCCTCGGCGATCTCGATGCTGGTTTCGCCGCGTTCGCTGAGACCGATGAGGAAAGATTCGATTTCGGGTTCGCCGACGCTGGCGTCGAGGATGGCGGCAAAGGCCTGCGCAGCGGACTCGTGCGACAGAGGGGGGCGGGGATCGGGGAGCATGCTCACATCCCTCTCCCGCTTGCGGGAGGGGTTAGGGGAGGGGGTGTCGGCGAGCGGCCGGGCAGTGAAGAAGTCCCACCCCCGACCCCTCCCGCGAGCGGGAGGGGGGAAGAAGAAAGCAGCCCCGCTTCGCGCAGGAAGTTCGCGAGCATCGCGTGGCCGTGTTCGGTGGCGATGCTTTCGGGATGGAACTGGACTCCGTGGATCGGCAGCGTCGCATGGCGGAAGCCCATCACGCTCGAATCGGCGGCGGTGGCGTTGACCAGCAGCTCGGGCGGCGCGTCGGTGACGATCAGCGAATGATAGCGCGTCGCGGTGAAGGGGGAGGGGAGCCCGGCGAACATGCCCGTGCCGTCATGCTCGACCGGGCAGGTCTTGCCGTGCATCAGCCCGCCGCGCACCACCTTGCCGCCGAAATGCTGGCCGATCGCCTGGTGGCCCAGGCACACGCCAAGCAAGGGCTTGCCGAGGTCGGCGCAGGCGGCGACCAATTCCAGGCTGATGCCGGCCTCGTTGGGGGTGCAGGGGCCAGGCGAGATCAGGAACGCCTGTGCGTTGGTGGCGATCGCCTCGCGCGCGGTCAGCGCGTCGTTGCGCTCGACGCGGACCTCGACCCCCAGCTCCATCAGATAATGGACGAGGTTCCAGGTGAAGCTGTCGTAATTGTCGATGACGAGGATCATGGATGCCCACTTAGCGCGATTGCCCGGCGGCGCAATCGGTGGGCTTTCGTTCAGCTATCGGCAACCTTGGCCGCGCGAAGGTCGTTGGGGCCATATGGAGATATCGATGAATCGCTGGATGTTGCTTGCCGCCGTGATCGTGGCCCCGCTGCCCGCGCTCGCACAGGACGCGCGCGAGCCCGGCCGGCCGCCGCAGCGCGTGCGCAACGTCCAGCTGGTGGGCGACGAGAAATGCCCGCCCGCCGTGGGCGACGAGATCGTGGTGTGCGGGCGGATCGATCCGGGTGAGGTCTATCGCATCCCCGAGGAATTCCGCGAGCGTCCGGCGAACCCCGCGAACACCGCATGGGCGGTGCGCGCCGAGCAGATGATGCAGGACAATCGCGCGGGGCTGCCCGATAGCTGTTCGCCGGTGGGTACCGGCGGGCAGACCGGGTGCAACGCGCAGTTCATGGACAATTGGCGCGCGCAGCAGCGTGATCAGCGGCGGCGCGATAATTTGGTGCCTTGACGGCTTTCGGTCATTCCGGCGAAAGCCGGAACCCAGAGCCTGTGGCGGAAATCCTGGATCCCCGCCTGCGCGGGGATAACGGGGGAGCCTATTGCCCGAACCGCGCCTCGCCCGCCCGCGCGACCGCTTCGCGCGCCGCGGCAAACAGCGCGCCCGCCTTGGCTTCGCATTCGCGTTGTTCGGACGCCGGGTCGCTATCGGCGACAATCCCCGCGCCTGCCTGGACGTGCATGACCCCGTCCTTCACCAGCGCGGTGCGCAGCACGATGCAGCTGTCCATCGATCCGTCGGGCGAGAAATAGCCGACGCCGCCGGCATAGGCACCGCGTGCCTCGGGCTCCAATTCAGCGATGATCTGGCAGGCGCGGACCTTGGGCGCGCCGCTGACGGTGCCCGCGGGAAAGCCCGCGAACAGCGCGTCGATCGCGTCGGCGTCGTCGCGCAGGGTGCCGACGACGTTCGAGACGATGTGCATGACGTGGCTATAGAATTCGACGGTGTAGCTGTCGGTGACGCGAACGCTGCCCGCGCTGGCGACCCGCCCGGTATCGTTGCGGCCGAGATCGAGCAGCATCAGATGCTCGGCGCGCTCCTTGGGATCGGCGAGCAGGCTGGTGCGGTTGGCTTCGTCTTCAGCCGGCGTCTTGCCGCGCGGGCGGGTGCCGGCGATCGGGCGGATCGTGACCTCGCCGTCGCTGACGCGCACCAGTATCTCGGGGCTCGACCCGGTCAGCGCGAAGCCGGGCAGGTCGAGATGATAGAGGAAGGGCGACGGATTGATCCGCCGCAGCGCGCGATACAGCTCGATCGGCGGCAGCGCGAAGGGCGCGGTGAAACGCTGCGCCAGCACGACCTGGAAGATGTCGCCCGCCGCAATATATTCCTTCGCCTGTGCGACCATGGCGGCGTAGGCGCCGGGGGCCAGAACAGGGGTGGGCTCGGCCGGCGGCGCGTCGCTGCGCGCGGCGGCGGGTAGCGGGGCGTTGGCGAGCTTGGCCGAGACCGCGTCGATCCGCTCACACGCGACATCGACATCGCCCTCGGGCCAGACCGGCGCGACGATGAACAGCGCATCGGCCAGGCGATCGAACACCAGGATCACGGTGGGCCGCACGAAGATCATGTCGGGGATGTCGACCGCGCGCGCATCGGGGCGCGGCAGGTTCTCGACCAGGCCGATCGTCTCATAGCCGAAATAGCCGACCAGGCAGGCGAGCGCGCGCGGCAGCTCGGGGGGCACGTCGGCGCGGCAGGCAGCGACCAGTGCGCGCAAGGCACCCAGCGTGGGGCCGTCGCACGCCGCGAAGGCCTCGCGATCGGTGAGCCAGTCGCGATTGATCTCGGCGGCATCGCCGGCGGCGCGGAACACCAGATCGGGGGCGAGGCCGATCAGGCTGTGGCGCCCGCGCACCGCGCCGCCTTCGACCGATTCGAGCAGGAAGTCGCCGCGCCCGGGCTCGATCAGCTTGAGCGCGGCGGCGACGGGGGTTTCGGTGTCGGCGAGCTGGCGACGCCAGACCAGCGCCGCGCGGCCATCGGCAAGCGCGGCGCGGGCGGCGTCGACCCCCTCGATCACTCGCCCGCGCCGGTCAGCGAGTTGCGCAGGCGGGCGACCGCTGCGTCATCGCGCTTCACGCCGACGGTCGCACGCGCGGCGGCGGTGAACTGCTGGACATATTCGCGGCCGATGACGCTGCCCAGGCCCTGACGCGTGGCGTTGATCGCATTGGTGTTGCCCTTGGCATCGCCGCGCTCGATCCCGGTGACCGAGACGATGAACCAGCCTTCGCCATTGGGGGCCTCAAGCAGCTTGGCGGTGCCCTGCTTCATGCTGAACATCAGCGCGACCGGCGGCGGCAACTGTTCGCGCCGCGCGGCGAGATCGGCGCGCGACACGTTGATCGACTGGACCTCGGGACCGTTGACGCCCGCCGCGCGGATCGCCTGCGGCAGCGCGGTGCCGCGGTTGACGTTCTGGATCACTGCCAGCGCCTGGCGACGCGCGGCCTGCTTGGCCTGGTCGCGCTGCCAATCGGCGACGACCTGGTCGCGGATCTGCGCGAGCGGGCGCGGCGCCGCGGCGATGATCCGCTCGACACCGACGACGCCGAAGGTGCCGTCCTCGCCCAGCTGCACCAACTGCGGCGCATCGCCCTGTTCGGCGGCGAAGCCCGCCTCGAACAGCCGTGCGAAGCGCGGGTCGGGGCGCCGATCGGGGGCGTCGGGGTTGATGCCGCTGGCGATCACCGGCGCGGTGCGCTGCGCCTGGAGCTTGGTGTCGCTCATCAGCTCGTCGAAGGTCGCACCGTCGTTGATGCCGGTATCGAGCGTTTCCTGCACCGCGGTGAGCGCTTCGAGCGCCTTGCTGCGGCGGATTTCGGTGACAAGTTCGTCGCGCACCGAGGCGAGCGGGCGGCCGGCGCTCTGCGCGACCCCGGCGACACGGATCACGTGCCAGCCGAAGGGCGAGCGCACGGGGCCGGCGACGCTGCCGTCATTGGCGGCGAAGGCGGCATCGGCGACCGCGGGCGCGCTGCGGCCGGCTAAGTCGGGCTTCGCGACGTTGGTGAGCGTGGTGGCTTCGAGCCCGGCGGCGCGCGCTGCGGCCTCGATCGAAGTGCCGCCGCGCACCGCCTGCGCGATGCGGTTGGCGGCAGCCTGGTCGGCGACGATCACCTGCTGCAGCGTGCGCGTCGCGCTGGGGGCGTAGCGATCGCCCGCGGCGCGATACGCCTCGGCGATCTCGGCGTCGCTGACCTGGACGGTGCCGCCGAACTGCTCGGGCGAGACGACGGCGTAGCGCAGCACGCGGCGCTGGGGCACGTTGTAGCGAGCCCGGTTCGACGCGTAGAATTTGGCGAGGATTTCGGCCGACGGTGCGGCGATGCCCGCGGTGCTGGCGGGAACCAGAGCGATCTGGCCCGCGCGCTTTTCTAGCAGCAGCGAGGCATAAGGTGTGGCAAGCTGCGCGGGAACCTGGCTCGCGCCCTGCGTCGGGGCGAGCAGCCACTGGGCGTAGAGTTCGCGGCGGATGTCGTCGCGCAGATCGGCCTGGCTGATCCGCTGCGTCGCCAGCGCGCGCTCGAAATTGGCCTGGCTGAACTTGCCGTCGAAGCCCTGGAACGCGGGAATGCTGGCGATTTGGCCGTCGATCAGCGCCTTCGACGCGACCATACCCGATGCCTGCGCGAACAGGTCGAGCGCCATGCCGTTGACGGTGCGGTCAATCACGCTTTCGAGCCCGCCTTGCGCGATGAAGGCGTCGATATCGATCGTCGGCTGCTGCTGGCGCACCGCATCGAGCGCGAGCCGGGTGCGTTGCTGCAATTCGGTATCGGTGACCGCGCCGTCGCCGACCTCGACCACCGTGGTGCCGGCAGCGCCGGTGGGGGCGACGTTCGAAATGTCGCTCAGCCCGAATGCCAGCGCGATGACCGCGAGGATGCCGAGCGTGACGATCACGCCGAGCCGCGATTTGGTGATGCGCCGGAAGAAGCTGAGCATGAAGAACCGATCACTGCAGGAAGATAGAGCGCGGTGCTTTAGGGCGGTCGGGGCCCGCCATCAAGCTTGTGCGGCGTCGTCCAATTGCTATCGCTCGGGCAACAAGGAACGAGCGGGGATACGAGATGACGCGACGCAAGCTGGTGGCGGGCAATTGGAAGATGCACGGGATGCGCGCCGATCTGGTCGAGGTCGAGGCGATCGCGGCCGCCGCCGCGGCGCACCGCCAAATCGACGTCGTGCTGGCGCTGCCCGCGACGCTGATCGGCCCGGCGGCTGCGTATGCCGGCCCGCTGGCGATCGGTGGGCAGGACTGCCATGCCAACCCCAAGGGCGCGCATACCGGCTGCCTTTCGGCCGCGATGCTGCACGAGGCGGGGGCGAGCGTGGTGATCGTCGGGCATAGCGAGCGCCGCGCCGACCAGAACGAGACCAGCCAGGACGCCTGGGCGAAGGCCGAGGCTGCGCGCGCGGCGGGGTTGCGCGTGATCCTGTGCTGCGGCGAGACCGAGGCCGAGCGCGACGCCGGGCGCGCCGAGCGCGTGGTGCAGGCGCAGATCGAGAAGTCGGTGCCCGAGGATGCCAATGGCGACTGGTTCACGCTCGCCTATGAACCGCGCTGGGCGATCGGGACGGGGCGCACCCCTACCCCTGAGGAAATCGCATCGATCCACGCGATCGCGCGCGCCAAGATGCGGCAATTGGTGGGCGATGCGGCGGGGGGGATCCGCATCCTCTATGGCGGATCGGTGACCGGCGACAATGCCGCGAGCATCCTGGCGACCCCCGAGGTCGACGGCGCATTGGTGGGCGGTGCCAGCCTGACCGCGGCGAAGTTCGTGCCGATCATCGAAGCCGCGGCGGCGGTATGAAGCGGCGGGCGGTACTGGTGGCGCTGGGGCTGCTGCTGGCGGGGTGCGCGGGCGGCGGCGGCGCGCAGACGGTGCATGTCGTCCGCCATTTCGATACACCCAAGGGCGTGCAGGACGCCGAGCTCACCGCACAAGGCGAGGCGCGCGCGCAGGCGCTGGTACGCTGGTTCGCGGGCAAACCGCTCGATGCGATCTTCGTGACCCCCTTCCGCCGCAGCCGCCAGACGATCGCGCCGCTCGCCGAGGCGCGGGGGATCGTGCCGGTGGTGTATGATTGGGAGCAGCAGGCGGCAGCGGTCGCGCGGATCCGCGCGGGCGGTGGCGCGGTGCTGGTGGTGGGGCATAGCAACACCGTCCCCGAGCTGGTCGAGGCGCTGGGCGGGGTCAGGCCGCCGGCGATGGTGCACGAGGATTTCGGGGGGATTTGGACGGTGGGCGCCGGGGAGACGGTGAAAGGCGTGGTGGAGTAGGTTCTTCTTCTAAAGCCCTCTCCCGCCTGCGGGAGCGGGTTGGGTGAGGGCCTTCTCCTTCTTTTGCCGCCCCGCTCGCGACGAAAGACCCTCACCGCTGCGACTAGGGGCCGCAAGTGCGACCCCTCACCGCTGCGACTAGGGGCCGCAAGTGCGACCCCAAGTCTCGCCCCCTCTCCCGCAAGCGGGAGAGGGTAGTTAGGCGTATCGCGCCTTCAGCATCGCCCACGCGGCACGCAGCGCATAGGCGTCGCCGCCCTTCGGCCGCCCGGGCTTGGCCACCGGGCGCCAGGCGAACACGTCGAGATGCGCCCACGCCGCCTCGGCAGGGACGAACCTGCGCAGGAACAACGCCGCGGTGATCGCGCCCGCCAGGCCGCCTTCGGGGGCGTTGACCAGGTCGGCGATGTCCGATTTCAGCATCTCGTCATACGCATCCCACAGCGGCATCCGCCACATCGGATCGGCATGCGCCTTGCCCGCCGCCAGCAGCGCGTCGGCGAGCGCGTCGTCGCCGGTGAACAGCGGCGGCAGGTCGGGGCCAAGCGCCACCCGCGCGGCACCGGTTAGGGTGGCGAAGTCGAGGATCAGCTCGGGCTTTTCTTCGCCTGCCCTTGTGAGCGCGTCGGCGAGGATCAGCCGCCCTTCTGCATCGGTGTTGGTGTTCTCGACCGTCAGCCCCTGGCGGCTGCGCAGCACGTCGCCGGGGCGGAAGGCGTTGCCCGCGATCGCGTTCTCGACCGCGGGGATCAGCAGATGGAGCCGGACGGGCAGCCGCGCCTGCATCACCAGCTCGGCCAGCGCGAGCGCGTGCGCTGCGCCCCCCATGTCCTTCTTCATCAGCCGCATGCCCGCCGAATTCTTGATGTCGAGCCCACCCGAATCGAAACACACGCCCTTGCCGACGATCGCGATGCGCGGTGCGTCGGGGCGGCCCCAGACGAGCTCGATCATCCGCGGCTCGCGGCCTCGCCCGGCTGCCTGGCCGACGACATGGACCATCGGGAAGCCGCGTTCGAGCTCGGGGCCCTTAGTGACGGTGAGCGCCGCGCCGTAGGTTTTGGCCAGCACGGAGGCTTCGGCTTCGAGCTCGGCGGGGCCGAGATCGCCGGCGCCGGTGTTGACCAGGTCGCGAACCTTGGCGGTGGCGCGTGCGAGGCGCAGCGTCTCGTCGATCCGGCCGGGTTCGCCGGTGAGCAGCACGCGGTCGCCAGTCGGCGGTTCGCTGCGATAGCGGTCGAAGCGATATTGGCCGAGCAGCCAGCCGAGCATCGCGACGCCGGGCTCGTGCCCTTCGACGCGGTACGTCCCCTCGGGCAGCGTCTCGGCGAGCCGCGCCAGGCACCAGGGCGAGAGCGACGCAGTGTTGGCGACGATGGTGACGACCGACCAGCTTTCCGGCGCATCGCCGGGCAGGATCGCGCTGGCATAGCCGGTCGGCTTGAGCCGCTGCGCGGCGATCGCGGCGCGGTGGCGCGCGGGCTGGCGCGACAGCCAGTCGTCATAGCCTGCGGGGTCGACGAGGTGGATCGCATGCGCGGGCTGGCTGCGATCGGGGGCGAGGCAGGGGGTAAAGTCGGTCATTGCGGGGGAAGGTAGGGGGGTGGGGGCCGAACTACCACCCAAACCGTCGTCACCCCAGCGAAGGCTGGGGTCTCGGGCGGTAGGCCCAGCGCTTCGTCGTGAGAGACCCCAGCTTTCGCTGGGGTGACGGTGTGCGGTAAGGGCTTCGGAGTTTTAAACCGGCACCCCAAACAGATCATGCTCGTCGGCGTCCTCGATCCGCACGCGGATGATGTCGCCGGGCATGCGGCCGAAGGTGTCGCGCAGATGGACTTCGCCGTCGATCTCGGGCGCGTCGGCTTGCGAGCGGCCAGTCGCGCCGCCTTCGTCGTCGACCGCGTCGAGGATGACGTCTAGCTCGCGGCCGATCTTGGCCTGGAGCTTGGCCGCCGAGATCGCGGCGGTGCGCTCCATGATGCGCGCGTAGCGTTCTTCCTTCACCTCCTCGGGTACGGCATCGGGCAGCGCATTGGCGGCGGCACCCTCGACGGGTTCGAAGCGGAACGCACCGACGCGGTCGAGCTGGGCCTCATCGAGCCAGTCGAGCAGATATTCGAAATCGGCGTCGGTCTCGCCCGGGAAGCCGACGACGAACGACGATCGGATCGCGATGTCGGGGCAGATCGCGCGCCAGGTCTTGAGCCGCTCGAGCACCTTGGCCTCATTGGCGGGACGGCGCATCCGGCGAAGCACGTCGGGCGCGGCGTGCTGGAAGGGGATGTCGAGATAGGGAAGCACCAGCCCCTCGGCCATCAGCGGGATGACCTGGTCGACATGCGGATAGGGGTAGACATAATGCAGCCGGACCCAAGCCCCCAGGCGGCCGAGTTCGCGCGCCAGATCGGTCATGTGCGGCACGACCTCGCCGCCCTTCCAGGCGCGCGGTTCCTTGCGGATGTCGACACCGTAAGCCGAGGTGTCCTGGCTGATGACCAGCAACTCGCGCGTCCCCGCTTCGATCAGCTTTTCGGCCTCGCGCAGGATCGCGTCGGGGCGGCGGCTGGCCAGATCGCCGCGGATCGACGGAATGATGCAGAACGAGCAGCGGTGGTTGCAGCCCTCCGAAATCTTCAGATAGCTGTAATGGCGCGGCGTCAGCTTGAGGCCGCTTTCGGGCACCAGGTTGAGGAAGGCGTTGGGCGGCATCGGCGCGTGATCATGGACCGCGCCGACGACGGCTTCGTACTGGTGCGCGCCGCTGATCGCCAGCACGTTGGGGAAGCGCGCGCGGATCATCTCGGCCTCCTGCCCCAGGCAGCCGGTGACGATCACGCGGCCATTGGCCGCCATCGCCTCGCCGATCGCCTCGAGGCTTTCCTCCTTGGCGCTGTCGAGGAAGCCGCAGGTGTTGACCAGCACGACATCGGCACCGGCATAGTCCTGAGACAGGCCATAGCCGTCCGAGCGCAGCTTGGTGAGGATGCGTTCGCTGTCGACCAAGGCCTTGGGACAGCCGAGCGACACCATGCCCACGCGGGGCGGTTCAGGAAATTGGGTTGCCATGATTGGGGGCGCACATAGTGCGGGTCGCGGCAAAAAGCGAGCCATCCGACCAATTCGTCACCCCAGCGAAGGCTCGGGTCTTTTGCGGCGGGGCGCGTGCGTCGTTACCGGAAGGCCCCAGCCTTCGCTAGGGCGACGGTCGTACGGCGGCGGGATATCAATTCGTCCGGAACAGGAAGAACGCGCCCGCCGCGATCAGCGCGAAGCCGATGCCGTGGTTCAGCGTGATCCGCTGGCCCAGATAGGTCACCGAAAAGATTGCGAAGATCGTCAGCGTGATGACCTCCTGCATTCCCTTGAGCTGCGCCGCCGAATAGACGTTGCTGCCCATCCGGTTGGCGGGCACCGCGAGCATATATTCGGGCAGCGCGATCAGCCAGCTCACCGCGATCACCGCCCATAAAGCGGCGCCCTTGTGCTTGAGATGGCCGTACCATGCGAAGGTCATGAAGACGTTCGAGCCGATCAGCAGCGCGATCGGCCAGATCCGCGCGGTTTCCATCACTGCGCCCCCGTCACTGGTTGCCCATACCCTGGCGTGGCAGGATTTCGACGATGACGTCTCCCTGGTGCAGCGTCTGCGCCTCGGGGGCGCTGAAGCCATAGACCTCGCCGCCGCGATAGATGCGCAGACCAAGCCCGGTGGTGATCGCCGAAAGCGGCTGGTTGACCTCGTCGAGGCGTACCGCGCGTTCGGAGAGCTGGACGCGGCCTTCGTAGGAGGCGAGGTCCATCATGTAATCGGCGATGTGGCGCCCCGAGCACGAGCTTGCGAGCAGCAGCCCGGCAAAGCTGACGGGGTTGATGACCGTCGTCGCTCCCGCCGCGCGCGCAGGGAGTTCATTGTCCTCGGCCTTGACGATGATGCTGATCGGCAGGTCAGGGGCGAGGTGGCGCGCGGTGAGCAGGATCAGGATCGAGGTGTCGTCGCGCCCGCCGGCGACGATCATCGCGCAGGCACGCGCGACCTGGACGTCGATCAAGGTCGCGTCGCGGGTGGCGTCGCCGAGAAGGACGTTGCAGCCGCGCTCTCCGGCGCGCGCCAGACGATCGGCGTCGCCATCGACCACGACGATGCTCGCGGGATCGCGCCCGCGGGCGATCAGCTCCTCGACGGCTTCGGAGCCGGTCTTGCCATAGCCAGCGATGACGATGTGCCCGTCAAGATTGCGTTGAATACGTGCCATGCGCCATTTATCCCAGCCGCGCTTGAGAACGAAATTATAGGTGGTGCCGATGAACAGCACGACCACGAACACCCGGATCGGGGTGACGATCAGCGCATCGAACAGCCGCGCCTTTTCGGTCACCGGCGCGATGTCGCCATAGCCGGTGGTGGTGATCGAAATCATCGTGAAATAGACGACGTCGGCAAAGCTGATTTGCCCGTCATAATTGTCGCGCAGCCCTTCGCGATCGAACCAATGCACCGCGATCGCGATGCCGACCAAGGTCAGCACTGCGAGCACGCGCCAGGTGATAGCAAGCCAGACCGGGGTCGAGGATTTGCGCTTGAGCGTGCCCGGATGGAGCGGCTTCGTCATCAGCTGCGCGCCGGCAGGCGGCTGAGCGGATCGACCGGGGTACGGCCCTGGCGAAGCTCGAAATGGAGCTCGGGGCGGTCGGCGGCGCCCGAATCGCCCGACAGCGCGATCCGCTGGCCGCGCTTCACCGATTGACCGCGCTGGACGAGCAGGTCCCCGGCATGGCCATAGACCGAGGTCAGCCCGTCGCCATGGCGAAGGATCACCAGCCCGCCGAGCGCAGGGATATCGCTGCCGACATAGGCGACGACGCCGTCGGCGGCGGCGAGCACCGGGGTCTGGAGCGGGACCGCGATCTTGATGCCGTCGTTGCGCTCGCCCGACGCGCCGGGGCCGAAGCGGCGGACGACGCGGCCTTCGACCGGCCATTGGAAGCCGCCGCGCAGCCGCGCGGGCTCGGCAACCGCGGCGGTCGAGGGGAGTATCCGCTTCGACGACGCGCTCGGCCGGGTCGGCGCGGTGTTGGCGGCGAGCGCGGGTTCGCCGCCGGTGATGATGTCGTCGATGTCGAGGCGGAAGGCCTGCGCGCGCTCGGCGGCGCTGCGCGGGATCGCCTCGCCGGGGATCAGCACGCGCTGCCCGGTGCGCAGGATGAAGGGCTCCTCGAGCATGTTGGCGGTGACGATCCGCCCCCAATCGACGCCATAGGCGCGTGCGATCGCGATCCCGGTCTGGCCGCCGCGCACCAGGTGATAGCGCCCGCCGGGGATGGCGAGGCGCTGGCCGGCGAAGATCGTGAAGGGGGGCGCAAGGCCGTTGGCGCGCGCGATCGCTTCGGAGCCCGCGCCGGTCTTGGCGGCGATGCCGCGCAGCGTGTCGCCCGAGGCGACGATGTAGCTCGTGGGCGCGACGCTGCGCGCATCGGGGGCGACGCGGCGGGCTTCCCAGGCAGGGGGCGGCGAGGGGAGTGCGGTGACGTCTTCGGCAAGCGGCTGGCGGACGGTTTGCGGCGGTGGCTGCGCTACGGGGTCGCGCTGGCCGGTGCCTGGGATGCAGGCGGCGAGGACAAGGGGGAGGACAAGGGGGAGGACAAGGGGGAGGACAAGGGGGAGGACAAGGGGGAGGACAAGGCTTCCCACCACCGTTCGCACTGCGCTTGTCGAAGTGCCGTTCTTCTTGGGCGATCGGGGCGCGAGAGAAGAACGGTGCCTCGACAAGCTCAGCGCGAACGGCGAGGGGGTGGTGTGCGCATTAGGCCAGCCAGGTTGCCCCGCCCCGCGCTCGGTTCTCGCCATCCGCTGCCCCTTCATTCGCGATACGCCTGTGCGAGCATAGCGAGCGACGGGCGATGCGTAAGGTCCAGATGCAGCGGCGTGACCGCGACATAGCCGTCCTGGATCGCTTCGAGATCGGTCGAATGCGCCGGCGTCTCGACCGTCGGCCCAAGCCCGAACCAGTGATAGTCATAGCCGCGCGGATCGCGGTTGGTGATGATCTGCAGCCGGCCATAATCGCGCAGGCCCTGATCGGCGACGCGGATGCCCTTGACCCGGTCGGCGGGGAGCGCGGGAAAGTTGATGTTGACCAGCGTGCGCGGCGCCCAATCGAGCGGCATCAGCGGTTCGAGCGCGCGGCGGCCCCAGGCGGCGGCGGCGTCGAACGGTACCGAATCGCCCATCGCCTCGCGCGCATAGACCTGGCTGAGCGCGATCGAGCGGACCCCGGCAAGCGCCCCCTCCATCGCCGCCGAGACGGTACCCGAATAGGTGACGTCCTCGGCGAGGTTCGCGCCGCGATTGACGCCGGACAGGATCAGGTCGGGCTGGTGGTCGGCCATGATCTTGGCCAGCGCCATCATCACGGCATCGGTCGGAGTACCATCGATCGCGAAGCGCTTGTCGGCGAAGCGGCGGATGCGCAGCGGGCGGCTGAGGGTGAGCGAATGGCCGGCGCCCGATTGCTCCTCGGCGGGAGCGACGACCCAGACATCGTCGGAAAAGGTCGCGGCGAGGGTCTCGAGGATCTTCAGCCCTGGGGCGTCGTAGCCGTCGTCGTTGGTGATGAGAATGCGCATCGCTCAATCCTCCCCGAGCTTGCTTGGGGAGGGGAAACATCGCGTAGCGATGGTGGAGGGGCAAAGCCGCAACCGACCGGCTCGGCGAAAGCCCCCTCCACCACCGGCTGCGCCGGCGGTCTCCCTCCCCGTTCCGGGGAGGATCACTTGGGCTCCAGCATCGTCAGGCCGCCCAAATACGGCTGCAGCACAGGCGGCACCCCGACCGCGCCGTTGTCCTGCTGGTAATTTTCGAGCACCGCGACCAGCGTCCGCCCCACCGCTAGTCCCGAGCCATTGAGCGTGTGGACGAAGCGCGTCGCCTTCTCGCCTTCGGGGCGGTAGCGCGCGTTCATCCGGCGCGCCTGGAAATCGGTGCAGGTCGAGACGCTCGAAATCTCGCGATAGCGCGTTTGGCCGGGGAGCCACACTTCGAGGTCGTAGGTGCGCGCCACCGAGAAGCCCATGTCGCCGGTGCAAAGCTTCATCCGGCGGAAGGGCAGCCCCAGCGCCGACAGGATGCCCTCGGCATGGCCGGTCATCGCTTCATGCTCGGCGTCGGAGGCTTCGGGAGTGGTGATCGCCACCATCTCGACCTTTTCGAACTGGTGCTGGCGGATATAGCCGCGGGTGTCGCGCCCCGCCGCGCCGGCTTCGGAGCGGAAGCACGGGGTGAGCGCGGCGAAGCGCAGCGGCAGCTCCTTCTCCGCCAGGATCTGGCCCGCGACGATGTTGGTCAGCGACACCTCGGCGGTGGGGATCAGCCAGCGGCCATCGGTGGTGCGGAACAGGTCTTCGGCGAATTTGGGAAGCTGGCCGGTGCCGTACACCGCCTCGTCGCGCACCAGCAGCGGCGGCACGACCTCCTCGAAGCCATGCTGCTGCGTCAGCGTGTCGAGCATGAACTGGCCGAGCGCGCGGTGCAGCCGCGCGACAGGGCCGCGCAGCAGCGTGAAGCGCGCCCCCGCCATCGCCGCGCCGGTCTCGAAATCAAGGCCGATCGCCGGGCCGATTGAGTCGTGTTCGCGGGCCGGGTAAGCGAAGCTAGCAGGCTCGCCGCGCACATGGACCAGCGCGTTATCGTTTTCGCCATCGCCCGGCGGTACGTCGGCGGCGGGGAGGTTGGGGATCGCGGCGAGCGCGGTGTCGAGCTCGGTCGCGAGCGTCTTTTCCTCGGCTTCGAGCGCGGGCATCGCTTCCTTGAGCGTCGCGACCTCGGCCATCAGCGCGTCGGCGGCGGCGTGGTCGCCCTTGCCCTTGGCGGCACCGATCGCCTTGGAGGCTTCGTTGCGGCGCGCCTGGCCCGCCTGCAGCTGGGTAAGCACCGCGCGGCGTCGCTCGTCGAGCGCGGCCAGCGCCTCGGCCTGCGCAGGCAGGCCGCGGCGGGAGAGGCCCTCGTCGAAGGCGGCGGGGTTTTCGCGGATGGAGCGGATATCGTGCATGGCCGCCGCTATGGCCCGGCGGCGGGGGGCGGCGCAACCCGTCGGCGCGGCGGCGCGTTATTGCGGCTCATGCCAATCCAAAAAGGAGATCCCGATGCAGGTTCCGCACAAGGCATTCGTCGTCGTCGCCGATGGCCGCAAGATGCTGTTCCTTCGCAACGAAGGCGACGCAGTGCATCCCAATCTGGTGGTCGAGCGCGTCCGCGAGCAGGACAATCCGTCCGACGGCGAGCAATCTACCGACCGACCGGGCCGGGCGTTCTCGAGCGTCGGCGCGGGGCGCAGCGCCTATGAGGAGACCGACTTCCACCAGCTAGAGGAAGACCGGTTTGCAGCGCACACCGCCGAGCTCCTCAACAAGCGCGCCCTGACCAATGATTTCGAGACGCTGATCATCGTCGCGCCACCCAAGACGCTCGGCGAGCTGCGCAAACATTATCACCAGGAAGTGCAGACGCGGCTGGCCGGCGAGATCGGCAAGGATCTCACCGGCCATAGCATTCCCGATATCGAAAAGGCGCTGCTCGCCGCCGATTGACCGCGGCGGATCGGTCCCGGCGGGGCGCGAAGGGGGTCAGGCCCCCTTCGCTGCCTTCTTGCCGAAGCGACCGCGCGCAACCAGCGCTGCGGCGGCGCCACCGAACAGCAGCAGCATCGGCGGCGCGGGCACCGGGGTAGGGTTGCCCGACGAGGTGCCCGGGGGGTTGGGGTTGTGCCCCCCGCTCGACCAGCCGGGCTTGTCGGGCTTGTTGGTGTTGTGGTTCTCGTTCTCGTTGTGGTTGTTGTTCTCGTTAGTGTTCTGGTTGTTGTTACTATTGTTGTTCTGATTGCTATTATTGCTCGAATTATCGTTGTTCGAGCTGTTGTTGTTATTCGAACTATTATTGTTGTTCGAGCTATTGTTCGAGCTGTTGTTGGCGTTGTTCTGATTGTCGATCACGACGTTCGATCCGCCGCTCGAACTGGAACTCGAGCTCGAGCTCGAGGTCGACGAAACCACGATGCTGCCGCCTCCGCCGCCGCCCACAAAGCCGCCGCCGCCGAAGAACCCGCCGCCGCCGCCGGTGAATCCGCCCGACCCACCGACCAAAATAGGGCCGCCGCCGGTGCCGCCGCCGCCGATCATCGGCGCGGCGCCGCTCGACCCGAGATAGGGCTCGGGAAGCGGGATCGGCGCGCCCTGGCTGGTCACCGTCACCGTCTGCGGTTCGCAGGCGGCGGTCTTGGTGATCACCCGGCGCACCAGCTTCGTGCCGGGGACCGCCGCATATTGGGCTCGCTTGCGCGCGACGCGCGTTTCGGCGACGCGGCTTTCGATGACCCGCTCGGTGCGCGCGGTATCGACCGCATGGACCGCGCCGCCGCCGACGATTGCCCCGCCGCAGGTGAACGCGCAAAGTTTAGCAACAGCCATCCGTACCGACATAGCGTCATCTCTTCTCGTTTCCGCAGGGTCGCGAGCGATCCGACGGGGGAGGCAACCAGATGTTGCCGATACGATGACTGTGCAGATCGAAATATTAAGATCAACGTCGTTAACCACGATCTACCCACCAACTGTCAGAAAATGCGAGGGTACGCCGTCGGCTTCATGGTTAACGTCCGGTATTGGGACGAGATTTCGAGGCTGGCGATGCAATGGGCAGATACCGAGCCGGCCGGCGCCGACTCACTCGCACCCCGGCGCGGGGCATCGCGCGTTGGCGCCAAATTGGAAGATAATTGCCGGAAAAGATGGGCTTTCGTCGCTTGTGATGCGCCCGCGGCACTCGTATAGGCCGCGACAGGGCAAATGCAGGCGTGCCACAGCCATTGGGGGCCGACACGGCAAGCCGGTGTGGAGAGTGGGATGGCAACGGTTTTGGATCGATTCAACGACCCCGAGAAACCGGGCTCGCCGGCAGCGAATGACGGCGATGCCATCGGCTATCGCCCAAACGCCGGCGAACCCTTCATGAATGAACGGCAGCAGGCGTATTTCCGCTCCAAGCTGCATGCGTGGAAGGAGGCCATCCACCAGGAGGCGAAGGACACGCTCAGCCAGTTGCAGAACGACTCGCTGCGCGAGGCCGACCTGACCGACCGCGCGTCGAGCGAAACCGATTGGTCGATCGAGCTGCGCACCCGCGATCGTCAGCGCAAGTTGATTTCGAAGATCGACGCTGCGCTCCGGCGGATCGACGACGGCGAATATGGCTATTGCGAAGTGACCGGCGAGCCGATCTCGCTCGCGCGGCTCGAAGCACGGCCGATCGCGACGATGACGGTCGAGGCGCAGGAGCGTCACGAGCGTCAGGAAAAGGTTTCGCGCGAGGAATGATCGGCCGCTGGCGACCTTCGCCAACGCCGCTTTAACGCTTTCGACAAGGATTGCTGCTTAACTATGGTGGCGATCCGCACCGCCACGAGTATTGAGCATCACCATGGACCGTTACGCACAGGACCCCGATTCGATCCCCGACGGGGACGAAGACGGCGAGGCACAGCGCAATACCTCGCGCGACAGCCTGTTGCTCACCGCAACGCTGCGCACCGATGCTGGTGCCAGCAGCGTCCGCGTGCGCAATCTGTCGGCGGGCGGGCTGATGGCCGAATATGCGATTGCCTTGCCCAACGGCACCGCGGTCGAAATCGATGTGCGCGGGATCGGCTGGGTGGCGGGCAAGGTGGCGTGGGCGACCGATGGCCGGTTGGGGATCGCGTTCGATTCGCCGATCGACCCAAAATTGGCGCGCAAGCCCGTAGGAACGGGCGCCAAGACCCCGATCTATCTGAAGCCGCCGCTGCGTCGTTGAGCCGCCGCACGGCCGAAGCCATGCGGCAGCACCGACGGCCTGCTTACTGGGTCGTCATTTCTTCCTTCACCCGAAGCTTGGCCCGCTTGAGGTCGCGCAACACCGTCGGATCGGGGAGCGGCCGCTGCGACTCGGCCGTGATGCGGCGATCGAGCGTGGCGTGCTTGGCTTCCAGGGCGGACAGGTGCGGACTGTGCATGGCTGCGTTCTCCGGTTGGTGGTGGGGGATAGCGAGTAAAACACCGATCGCGGCGCTTGTCGCCTCGCAAAAACGATGCGATCGACGTGCCGTGCGGAAATCGAGCCCCGATCCAAATCGGCGCCGGCAGCATGGGCGCGAGGGACAAGCGATGGACGAGGCCGAACTGCTGCGCCGCCTGGAAGCGCTGCGCGTCGAACATCGCGATCTGGACGCCGCGATCGCCGCGATGACCGACACCGGATCGACCGACCAGCTGCAGATCGCGCGGCTGAAGAAGCGCAAGCTTCGACTGCGCGACGAAATCGCGCTGGTCGAGGACGAGATGATCCCGGACATCATCGCCTGAATTAAGAAATCCACCCTCGCGCCGTTTTGGGACAGGCGGGTGCCCGCCGGGTTTTGGCGGTTTCGGGCCTCGCCGGCTTGTGGCACGCCCGGGCGATGGACCCTGACGGCACGCTACGCATCGAACGAAGGCTGATCGACTCGCTTTATGTCGAGGCGATGCTGCTGGCCGACGAGGCGCGCGGCTATTTCGACGAAGGCGGCAAGGGCGACCGCGATGCGCTGGCGCCGCTGGCGCGGGTGTCGTTCTCGTGCGAGTCGCTCAAGCTTACGACCCGGCTGATGCACGTAATCGCCTGGCTGTTGACGCAGCGCGCGGTGGCGGCGGGCGAACTCTCGCCGCGCGACGCGCTCGACCGTACGCGAAGGCTGGGCGGCGCGCCCGCCAGCGACGATGCGGCGATCGCGGCGATGCCCCGCGCGGCGGGCGCGCTGGTGCGCGCGAGCATCGACCTGCATCGGCGGGTAGCGCTACTCGACTCGGCGCAAGCGCGACCGCGGTTCGCCCCAAGCCCGGCGCGATCGATGATCGACCGGCTCGCCGGGGCGTTTTAAGGGGGCGGTAAGCGGCAGGCTTCGTTGATGAAGCGGCCAACGCCGGTGCCGCGGGTTGAGC
Organism: Sphingomonas qomolangmaensis; assembly: GCF_024496245.1. Taxonomy (NCBI): domain Bacteria; kingdom Pseudomonadati; phylum Pseudomonadota; class Alphaproteobacteria; order Sphingomonadales; family Sphingomonadaceae; genus Sphingomonas; species Sphingomonas qomolangmaensis. The sequence continues at coordinate 1,034,535 of NZ_CP101740.1, read as the reverse complement.
GAATTAACAGTTGCTTAGGCCAATGATCGTTACGTGTATGATCTTTGGGAACGGTCGCGATGGATACCGCAACGCGCGGCAAGCTGGGTAACGGTGCTACATCGTTTCGGTGGTTGTTCGAGCCCGCGGGCGAGGTCAGCGACGCTGGCCGGTCGTTCCTGCTCGGCCAATTGCTGAGTGCGCCGGCCGCCGCGATCATGGGATCGCTTTGCGCGATCGTTATCGTCACCGTGGCGCTGCTGCGCAGCGGCCACCCCGTTTACGCGATCCTGCTGGGGCTTGAATGCACGCTGATCGTCTGGCGCTTTGCCGACTGGAAGCGGCGCGAGGCAAATCTCAGGGCAGATGCCACGCTGGTACCGACGATCGACACGTCGGTATTGTTGTCGGTGCTGTGGTGTACGCTGCAGGGCATCTCGGCGTTCGTGATCATGTCGGACGACGATCCGGTGATGCGCGTGCTGTCGGCCACGCTTGTGATGGCGCTGATCGGACCGATTTGCGCGCGCAACTACGCGGCGCCGCGCTTCGCGTTCCTGCTCATCCTCCTGTGCGACCTGCCCTTCGTCGCCGGGGCGCTAGCGTCGCGCGAGCCCTGGTTGGCGATCATCGTGCTCATCACGCCGCCCTTCCTGCTCGGCGCGATGCAGATCATCACCACCTTTCACCGCGCGATGCTTCGGTCGCTCGCCGCCGAGGCGCGCAATCTGCGCCTCGCGCAACATGACTCGCTCACCGGCGTCCTCAACCGGCAAGGCATGGATGCCGCCCTCAGCGAGATCGCGCCCGACAATGCGCGCACGATGGCGCTGCTCGCGATCGACCTCGACGGTTTCAAGCAGGTCAATGACAACCATGGCCACGGCGCCGGGGACCTGCTGCTGATCCAGGTCGCGCGGCGCATCGAGGCCGAACTCTCGGGCGAGCATCTGCTGGGCCGAATGGGCGGCGATGAATTCATGGTGGTGATGCGCAACGTCGCGCCCGCCGAGGTGCAGGAGTCGGTCGAAAGCCTGATCGCGGCGATCTCGCACCGGCCCTATGAATTGGGGAGCGCGGCCGTCGTTCGCGTCGGCGTCAGCATCGGTTTCGCCTGTACGCCCGAGGATGCAGCAACCACGGTCGATCTGCGGCTTCGATCGGATGAGGCGCTCTATGCGGCGAAAGGCGCGGGGAAAGGCGTGGGGCTGCGATATCGCGAGCACGTCGACGAAGCCGCGGCTGCCCCCGACGCGGGACAGCTCAGCTCGAAATTTGCACGGTTGGATAGCGGCACGCGCTACTGCGGATAGCGGCCTGCCGCCGGCTATTCGGCGAGAACCCGATCGTCGAACAGCCCGAACGCCAGCGTCGAGGCGTAGAACGCCACCGCGCGGTCGCGGGGCATGGTGCCCGCCCATTTGCGCATGTCGAAGGCGGCGTTCTGGAGCGCCATCAGGATCTGGCTCGCCACCAGCGGGTCGATCGCGCGGATCGATCCTTCGGCGATGCCGTCGCTCATCGTGCCCGCGAAGCGGCGGGCGATGCGGTTCGAATGGTCGATCATCGTCTGGCGCACCTCGATCGGCAGCCCCGACAGCGCCGTGGTGCGCAGCAAGGGCCCGCGTTCGGAGAACTGGATGTCGAGCAGGGTGGCCAGCGTCGCCGTCAACCGCTGCCAATGGCTGCCACCTTGGTCGTCGGCCTCGCGCTGGGCATCGGTAATCGTGCCGAAGCTGCGCTTGTAGCATTCGATCACCAGATCGTCCTTGGCGTCGAGATGGTGGTAGAAGCTGCCCTTGGTGACGTTTAGCTCCGACGCGATGCGCTGGACCGAGGCGCCGCGATAGCCGAGTTCGTTGATCAGCCGCGTGGCGGCGAGCAGGAAGCTTTCGCGGCTCGAGGTCGACTGGCCATGCGTCAAGTCGAGCGCGGTAGGCGCCCAGTGCTCGCCAGGGCCGCCGATGCCGTGGCGGAAGACGTCCATCACCCGCGCCTCGACGCGCGGATATTGATCGATGCCGTAGCGATCTAGCCAAACGTTGAGCCAGAAGCTGTTTTCGAGCAGCACATGCGCGCGCGCGCCGTTGAGATCGGTATGCGCGCGCGATTGCGGCGTGCCGAACAGGCTGCGTGTCTTGCGGAACACCTCGCGCCAGCCCGCGAGCAAGTGCGCCTTGAGCGGCTCCTCCATCGCGCGAAGGTCGGAGAGGATCGCGAAGTCGGTTTCCTCGCCCGTGCGGATGCGGGTGAGGCGGGCCATGTTGATCGCGAGGAAGCGTTCGACGCGCCGTTCTGGCGTCGGCTGTTGCAGGGCTTCGTCGAGCATCGCCAGCAAGGTGGTGAGCGTCTGGTCGAAACAGGCGGCGGCAAGGTCTTCCTTGCGCTTGAAATAATAGGTCACGCTGGTGGTGTTGAGCCCGACGCGGCGCGCGACGTCGGCAAAGGTCATCCCCTTCGCCGATTGCTCGTTGATCGCCTCGGCCGCCGCCGCGAGGATCGCGTCGCGCTTGGCCTGGAAGCGTTTGGTACCTGTTTCCGTCCCCTGTCGGACGCTCTGCGGGGCGTTCATCGAACCAGAGTAGCGGGTTCGTTTCGAAGAAACAGTGTTTTTTTCATCACCGGTAGACGCGGCCACCGTAACGGCAAAAGGCACGGGACGATGCTTTACCGAAGATCGGGTATGGTCTAATCGGAAAAAAACCGATGCGCGCGAGAGGATGGCCGATGGATTTCACGCTGAGCGACCGCGAGACGCATTTCCGCGATCGGGTGAAGGCGTTCATCGACCGCCATATCGCCCCGCGCGACGCCGAGTATCACGCCGACATCGCCGCGGGCGATCGCTGGGCACCCTCGAAGCTGATCGAGGAGCTCAAGCCGCGCGCGCGCGAAGCGGGGCTGTGGAATCTCTTCATGCCGCCGCATTCGGGGCAGGTGCATGTCGACGACAGCTTCGCGTTCGAGGGGACGCAGCTAACCAACCTCGAATATGCGCTGTGCGCCGAGGAAATGGGGCGAATCCATTGGGCGAGCGAGGTGTTCAACTGCTCGGCCCCCGACACGGGTAACATGGAAGTGTTCCATCGCTATGGCAGCCGCGACCAAAAGGAGCGCTGGCTGGGGCCGTTGATGGACGGCGCGATCCGGTCGGCGTTTCTGATGACCGAACCCGCTGTCGCCTCATCCGACGCGACCAACATCGAAACCGCGATGGTCCGCGATGGCGACGACTACGTGATCAACGGGCGCAAATGGTGGTCGTCGGGCACCGGCGATCCGCGCTGCAAGGTGGCGATCGTGATGGGCAAGACTGATCCAGAGGCCAAGCGCCACGCGCAGCAGAGCATGATCCTGGTGCCGCTCGACACGCCGGGCGTGAAGATCGAGCGGATGCTTTCGGTTTATGGGTATGATCACGCGCCGCACGGGCATGGCGAGGTCGTGCTTGAAAACGTGCGCGTTCCGGCGAGCAACCTGTTGCTTGGCGAAGGGCGCGGGTTCGAGATCGCGCAAGGTCGGCTGGGGCCGGGGCGGATCCATCACTGCATGCGTACGATCGGTACCGCCGAGATGGCGATCGAACTGATGGCGAAGCGGCTGCTCAGCCGTACCGCGTTCGGCAAGCGGATCGCCGACCAGTCGGTTTGGGAACAGCGGATCGCACGCGCGCGGATCGATATCGAGATGACCCGGCTGCTGTGCCTGAAGGCCGCCGACATGATGGACAAGGCGGGCAACAAATCGGCGCAGCTCGAAATCGCGATGATCAAGGTGCAGGCGCCGATGATGGCGCTGCAGCTGCTCGACGATGCGATCCAGGCCTATGGCGGCGCGGGGGTGTCGGGCGACACCCCGCTGGCGGGCGCGTGGGCGAGCCTGCGGACGCTGCGTTTCGCTGATGGGCCCGACGAGGTGCATAATCGAGCGATCGCGCGTGCCGAGTTCGGGAAATATGCGGTTTGAGCTGTGTGCTTGCCCCTGGCGTCACCCCAGCGAAAGCTGGGGTCTCGTGCGGCCAGGGGTGCGCTTGGTAACCGAGAGACCCCAGCTTTCGCTGGGGTGACGAGAGGGGTGTGACAGCGTGAAAGCAGCCGTTCTGCACGAGGCGAAGACCCCGCTGGTCATCGAGAAGGTGCGCGTCGACAAGCCCGGCCCGCGCGAGGTGCTGATCCGCACCGCGGCGGTGGGGGTGTGCCGATCCGACCTGCACTTCATCGATGGCGGCTTTCCCCATCCGGTTCCGACGATTCCCGGGCATGAGGCAGCGGGCGTGGTCGAGGCTGTGGGCGAGGGGGTGTCGAGCGTGAAGCCCGGCGACCATGTCATCACCTTCTTTACCGCCTTTTGCGGGGCGTGCGAATTCTGCATCTCGGGCCGGCCTTCGCTTTGCATCGATTCGTCGACGCGGCGGCCAGCCAATGCCGAACCGCGGCTGCGGCTGTCGAGCGGGCAGGCGTTGGCGCCGTTCCTGAACCTGTCGGCGTTCGCCGAGATGATGCTGGTGCACGAACATGCCTGTGTCGCGATCAGCCGCGACATGCCGCTCGATCGCGCGGCGTTGCTCGGCTGCGCGGTGATCACCGGCGCGGGGGCGATCTTCAACGACAGCAAGGTGAAGCCCGGCGAGAGCGTCGCGGTGATCGGTGCGGGCGGGATCGGTGTGTCGGCGATCAACGCCGCCAAGATCGCGGGTGCGGGCATGATCGTGGCGATCGATCCGGTCCCCGAGAAGCGCGAGCTGGCGCGCAAGATGGGCGCGACGCATGTGTTCGACTCCGCCGACGACGGGTTGGTGAAGATGCTGCTCAAGCTCACCGATGGCGGGGTGCATTATGCGATCGAGGCGGTGGGGCGCCCTGCGACCGCCGAGCTTGCCTGGAACCTCCTGCGCCGCGGCGGCACCGCGACGATCCTGGGGATGATTTCCCCCGGCCAGTCGGTGAGCATTCCCGGCCACACCTTCCTGACCGGCAAGAAGCTGCAAGGATCGCTGCTGGGATCGACGCAATTCCCGATCGACATGCCGCGATTGGTGCAGATGTATCTCGACGGCAAGCTCGACCTCGACACGATGGTCGCCGAGCGGATCGGCCTCGACCAGGTCAACGACGCGATGGCGAAGCTGCGGACCGGCGACACCGCGCGATCGGTGATCGTGTTCGCATGAGCGCGCTGGCTGAAGAAACGATCGACACCGCCGCGCTCGAACGGTGGATGCGCGCGCAAGACCCCGGCTTTGCCGGGCCGGTAGCGCTCACCAAATTCGCCGGCGGGCAATCGAACCCTACTTATCGCGTCGATACGCCAGGGGGCAGCTATGTGCTGCGTCGCCAGCCCTTCGGCGCGCTGCTGCCCTCGGCGCATGCCGTCGATCGCGAGTATCGGCTGATCGCCGCGCTCCATCCCACCGGCTTTCCAGTCGCGCGGCCCTGTTTCGGGCTGTGCGACGATCCGGCGGTGATCGGGTCGAAATTCTACATGATGGAATTGGTCGAAGGGCGAACCTTGTGGGACGGGACACTGCCCGACATGCCCCGCGCCGACCGCCGCGCGCATTACGAGGCGATGGTCGATACGCTCGCCGACCTGCACGCGATCGATTACGCGGCGGCGGGCCTCGGCGATTTCGGCAAGCCCGGCAATTATTTCGAGCGCCAGGTCGCGCGCTGGACGCGGCAATATCGCGCGGCGCAGACCGACGATATCCCCGCCGCCGAAGCGCTGATCGACTATCTCGCGCGCACCGTGCCGCCGCAAACGCGTACCGCGATCGTCCACGGCGATTATCGCATCGACAATATGATCTTCGCGCCGCAAGCGCCGCGCATCCTGGCGGTGCTCGATTGGGAGCTGTCGACCTTGGGCGATCCGCTTGCCGACTTCGCCTATTTCGCGATGAACTGGGTGACCGAGCCCGAGGGGCGGTCGGGGGTGATGGGGCAGACCGGCGGCGACACCGGCATCCCGACTCTCGAGGAAGTGACCGCACGCTATTGTGCGCGGACGGGGCGCGACGATGTGCCCGACCTCAACTGGTATTTCGCCTATAATCTGTTCCGGCTGATGGGCATCGTCCAGGGGATCAAGAAGCGTTGGCTCGACGGCAACGCCTCGAACGCCGCCGCCGAGGCGACCGCCGCGCGGGTGCCGTTCCTGGCCGAGGCGGCTTGGGGGTTTGCGGTGAAGGCGGGGGCATGACGATGCAGGCAAGGTTCGAGGGAAAGTCGATCATCGTCACCGGCGCGGGATCGGGGATCGGTCGCGCGGTGTCGCGCGCCTTCGCCGGCGAAGGTGGGCGCGTGGTGTGCGCCGACCTGACCGAGGGGTGCGAGGAGACCGCGGCGTTGATCGCCGCAGATGGCGGCACCGCGCTGGCGATCCGAATCGACGCGGGCAGCGAGCCCGATGTCGAGCGGATGGTCGCGCTGGCGTGCGAGGCACATGGCGGGATCGACGTGGTCCATGCCAATGCCGGCATCTCGGGCGGTATCGCCGGCTTGTTCGAGGGCACGCCCGAGCAATGGACCAAGATATTGCGCGTCAACCTGATCGGCCCGTTTCTGGCGATCAAGCACGCCGCGCCGCGGATCGTCGAGCGCGGCGGGGGCGCGATCGTCTGCACCGCCAGCGTCGCCGGCTTGCGATCGGGGGCGGGCGGAGTGCCCTATTCGGCATCGAAGGCGGGCGTCATCAGCCTGGTCCAGACGAGCGCGCAGCAACTGTCGGGCAGCAACGTGCGGGTCAACGCGGTCTGCCCTGGGCTCGTCGAAACCGGCATGACCAAGCGCGCCTATGACTATGCGCGCGAAAAGGGAGTCGAGGACCGGATCGGGCGGCTGAACCCGTTGCGGCGCGGCGGCGAGCCCGAAGAGATTGCGCGCGTGGTGTTGTTCCTGGCCTCGGATGAAGCGAGCTATGTCAACGGACAGGCGATCGCGGTCGATGGCGGGCTTTCGTCGAGCCATCCGGTGACGCGGCAGGAGTTCGGTAAGACCGCGGCCTAGCGCATGTCTTGCCAGCGTCATTTTGTCGCGGCAGACCAATGCCATGATCCGTCGCCTTGCCCTTATCGGCGTCGTCCTGGCGCTGTCGCCCGCCGCCGCGCAGCAGCGGCCTCTCGCAGTGTCACCACCGCCGCCGCCACCGCCGCCTTCGGTGCCGCCGCCGGTCGTGGCGACATCGACCGGGCAAATGATCAACCGGCAAAAGCTGCTCGACTACCGCCCGGGCGACGTGCGCTGTGGCAGCGAGACGATCCACCCCGAGCGCGTAGAGCGGCCGCTGACCATGTTGCGCTATGGCGACGTGCCGGCGATTCCGGTCATGCTTCGGTTCCGTATCGATAGTACAGGACGGCCGCTGAGCATTGTTCGCGAGAGCGAGCGTTTCCCCGAGAACGATGACCTGTTGCCGAGCTTCGCAGCGTGGCAATTCCCCGATGGCGCACGCGCGGATTGCAGCATCAGCTTCTACCCGGTGGCCGAACCGATCGAAACGGTGAGCCCAGCGGCTGCGCGCCGCTATCTAGCGCTCGGCGGGTTTCGGCCCGGCCAGGCGCCGCGACCATTGTGGGACCGGGCGCAACTGCCGGGAGGATGCGTCCAGCGGTGGCCGCAACTGCTCACGCAAAGCTTCCCGCGTTTCGATACGATTGCCGCGCCGCCCGCGTCGCTCTCGGCAACCTTCCTGGGGTTCGACATCGATGGCGAGGGGGTACCGACCAACATCCGGACGCTCGACAGCGACGGCAACGCAGCGCTCGATGTCGCTGGGCGCGAGGCGATCGCCAAGTGGCGCTATGCTGAGGGGCCGCGGAGTGGTTGCACCTATCCCTACCATCGCAGGCAGCAGGTGCCGCTGGCGCCGCCCGAGGCCCCCGATCCCGCAGCGCTGCGCGATCCCGCGGCGCGCTGCGACACCGCCGAAGCATGGCAGACGCCGCCGGTGCTGACCTTCCCCGATCCCTATCGCAAGCGCGCGATCGAAGGCTGGGCGATTATCGCGTTCGACGTCGCGCCCTGGGGCGCGACGGGCAATGTCCGCGTGCTCGCGGCCGAGCCGACGAGCGATTTCGGCGACGCCGCCAAGCGCGTGGTCGAGCAATCGCGCAAGATGGCGTCGGAGACCGGCGCGTCGGGCTGCACCGAGCGCGTGCGCTTCGCGATGACTAGCGACTGATCCGCGCGGCCTCGGCGCGGCGCATCGGCATTGCGTCGATCGTATCGCTCAGGAGCGACATCGCGATCGGATCGGTGCGGCGAAGCTTCAGCCCGCCGTCCTTGCCCAGCAGCACCGCCTGGAACTCGCGCTCGGACACGCCGTAACGCTGGCGCAGGCGCCCCGCATAGTCGCGCACCCCCGATACCGAATCGCCGATGACTTCGATGACGTGCAGATCCCGCTCGGCCATCGCGTTCTTGTCGAGCAGCCGCCGCTGGCTCGCGAGATCGGGGTCGTCGCGCGATGGCGCGAAGACGATCAGCACGCGGCGTTCCCATTGCAGCGAATAAAGCGAGGCGGGGGCGGCCTGGACGGCGGCGGCGATGCCGAGGGGAAGGAGCGCTTCGATCATCCTGCCATAACGCGTACCCGGCGGTTCGGTGCCCGCGATCAATCGCGCAATCGGATCAGCCCCTCCTGCGCGCAGCTCGCCACCAGTCGCCCGTCGCGGGTGAAGATGCGTCCGCGATTGAAGCCGCGGGCATGCCCCGCCCAGGGGCTGTCGGTGGTGTAGAGCAACCATTCGTCGAAGCGGAAGGGCTCGTGCAGCCACACCGCATGATCAAGGCTGGCGGTTTGCAGCCGGCCCGACATCCAGTTGACGCCGTGCGGCAGCATGCACGTGCCGAGCAGGCTCATGTCGCTGGCATAAGCGAGCATCGCGCGGTGGAGCGCGGGATCGTCGGGCAGCGGCGCGGCGACGCGGAACCAGCTATGCTGCTGCGGCGCCGAGGGTTCGGGCGCGAACCAGTTGCGTGGGTTGGTCGGGCGGATCTCGATCGGGCGCGACCGCAGAAAGAAGCGGCGGAGCTTTTCGGGCACCTGCTCGCGGATTTCCTCGCGAAGCTCGCTGTCGCTGCGCAGCGTGTCGGGATCGGGGACGTCGGGCATCGCATCCTGATGGTGCAGCCCTTCTTCGGGGAGATGGAACGACGCGATCATGTTGAGGATCGGCGCGCCGCGCTGCATCGCGATGATCCGGCGATTGGCGAAGCTGCGTCCGTCGAAATCGCGCACGACGCGGTAGATGATCGGGTGATCCTCGTTGCCCGGACGCATGAAATAGGCGTGGAGCGAGTGCGCGACCTTGGGCGCCTCGACCGAGCGCTGCGCCGCCTGGAGCGCCTGGCCGATCACCTGTCCGCCAAACACCCGCCCGGTGCCGCCAGGCTGGCGCGCGCCGCGATACAGGTCGGTGTCGATCTCCTCGACGTCGAGCAGGTCGACGAGCTGCGCGACGAGCGCTTGCGGGGTGGTGGCGCGTTCGTTGGGTTCGGTCATGCGATGCGCGCTCAATAGCCGCTTTCGCGCGCCAGCGCATCGGCGTGATAATTCGCATCGCCGAACATCTCGGCGAGCACGCGCGCACGCTTCATGTAGAAGCCGATGTCATATTCGTCGGTCATGCCGATGCCGCCGTGCATCTGGATACCCTCCTGCACGCTGAGCGTGGTGGCGAGGCCAGTCATCGCCTTGGCGACCGCGACTGCCTGGCCGGCATGCGGGCTGGCGGCGTCGAGCAATTGCTGCGCCTTGAGCACCGCGGCGCGCGCGACTTCCATCTCGGCATAGAGGTGCGCCGCGCGGTGCTGGAGCGCCTGGAAGCTGCCGATCGTCTGGCCGAACTGCTTGCGCTCCTTGAGATACGCGACGGTGAGGTCCATCGCGCCGCCGCCGACCCCGAGCAACTCGCCCGACGCGCCGGTCCGTCCCGCCGCGAGCAGACGATTGAGGACTTCGCGGCCGTTGTCGACGTCGCCTACCACCGCATCGGCATGGAGCTCGATGTTGGCAAAGGTGATGCGCGAGGCTAGGCTCGAATCGGCGAGGCGTTCGGGCCGGATGTCGAGCGCGGCTGTTTTAGCGTCGATCGCGAACAGCGTGACGCCGTCCTGGTCGGTTTCGCTCCCCGAAGTGCGCGCGGCGACCAGGATCAGGTCGGCGACATGCGCGTGGGTGACGAACTGCTTGGTGCCCGACAGGCGGAAACCGTTGCCCGATCGCTCTGCGGCGAGTGCGATACCGTCGCCGAACTTCGCGCGTTCGTCGATCGCGAGCGCGGCGATCGTGTCGCCCGCGAGGATGCCGGGATAATGGCGATCCGCGTGCGCGGTGCCGCGCAGCGCCTCGACCGCGGCGACCGCGGTGGTGAGGAACGGCGAGGGCGAGAGGTTGCGGCCGATTTCCTCGAGCACCACGCCCGCCTCGACATGACCGAGCCCCATGCCGCTTTGTGCCTCGGGGATCAGGATGCCGGTGAAGCCCATCTCGGCGAACTGCTTCCACAGGTCGCGGCTGAAGCCGGTGGGGTCGTTCGCGTCGCGCAGCGCGCGCAGGTGCGCGGGCGGCGCATGCTCGGCGATGAAGTCGCGCGCGGTGTCGCGGAGCATGGTCTGCTGGTCGTCGAGGTAGAGGGGCATGGTCAACTCCGTCATCCCAGCGAAAGCTGGGATCTCGTGCCGCAAGGGCGCGCTTCGTCACTGAGAGGCCCCAGCTTTCGCTGGGGCGACGACATCAGGATAGTCAGGTAGGCAAATCCAAAATCCGTTTCGCGACGATGTTGAGCTGGATCTCGCTCGTCCCGCCCTCGATCGAATTGGCCTTCGTGCGCAGCCACGCGCGCGCCGCCGCGCCGCCGTTCGAGGCATCGCTTTCCCATTCGAGCGCGTCCGATCCGCCCGCCGCCATCTGCAATTCGTGCCGCGCCTTGTTCAGTTCGGTGCCGTAATATTTCATCATGCTGGGCTGTGCGGGGTGCGCGCGGCCGGCCTTCAGTTCATCGACGAAGCGCTCGGACATCGCCCCGAAGGCGCGCGCGCGGACCTCGAACAGCGCGATCGACGCGCGCAGCAGCGGATCGGCGAGCCGCCCCCGATCGTCGAGCCCGACCGCCGCGATCGCGCCCTCGATGAGCGGGTTGCCGCCGCCTGCGCTGGCAAGGCCCATGCCCGAGATCATCTCGCGCTCATGCCCCAGCAGATATTTGGCGACGTCCCAGCCCTTGTTCTCGTCATGGATGCGGTTGGCCTTGGGGACGCGGACATTGTCCATGAAGGTTTCGCAAAAGGGCGAATAGCCCGAGATCAGCAGGATCGGCTTGGTCGAAACGCCGTCGCTTGCCATGTCGAACAGCACGAAGCTGATGCCGCCCTGCTTCGATTGCTTCGAGGTGCGGACCAGGCAGAAGATCCAGTCGGCCTTGTCGGCATAGCTGGTCCACACCTTTTGCCCGTTGACGACATAATGATCGCCCGCGTCCTCGGCGGAGGCGGCGAGGCTGGCGAGGTCGGAGCCGGCATTGGGTTCGCTATAGCCCTGGCACCAGCGGATTTCGCCGCGCGCGATCTTGGGCAAATGGTCGAGCTTTTGCGCCTCGGTGCCGTATTTGAGCAGGGCCGGCCCGAGCATCGAGATGCCGAAGCTGTTGAGCGGGTTGCGGCAATGCAGTGCCGCCATTTCCTCGCGCAGTGCCTTGGTTTCGGCGGGGCTCAGGCCGCCGCCGCCATATTCGGTCGGCCAATCCGGAACCGTCCAACCACGCGAGGCCATCGCTTCGAGCCATTCGCGCTGACCCGGCTGGAAATCGGGGTTGCGCCCGCCCCAGCAGATATCCTTGTCCGATCGCACGGGTGTGCGCATTTCGGGCGGGCAATGCGCTTCGAGCCAGGCGCGGGTTTCGCTGCGGAAATCGGCGAGGTCGGTCATGCGGATGCTTCCAGCTGCTGATGGATGAGCGCGGCCACTTCGATCGCGCGGTGATCCTGGTGGAGATCGGCGATGACCTGGACCCCGGTGGGCAGGCCGCCCGCCAGCCCGACGGGCATGCAGGTGACGGGCAGGCCCGGATAGGTGGCGAGCCCCGCCCAGGCGAGATGCGCGTCATAGGGGGCGGTGGTGCCGTCGATGTCGAGCGTGCGATCGGCTAGCGGGCTGTGATCGTGGGCGAAGGCCTGGCTCGCGGCGGGCGGCGCGATGACCGCGTCGAATTCGGCGAACAGCGCCCCCCAGGCGCGGGTGTTACGCGCCTGGGCGTCGAGCATGCTCAACCATTTGAGCAGCGACGGCAGCGTTGCGTGGAGCGAGGGATCGCTGCGCGCGAAGGTGACGCCGAGCAGATCGCCATAGCCGGCATGCTGGCGCGCCAGATCGGGGAGGAGATCGCTGCTTCGGACGACTTCGACCCCCACGCGTTCGAGTGCGGTCGCTGCGCGTTCGACGCCCTCGACGACCGCGTGCGCGGTGCGCGCTTCGGGATGCTCGGTGAGCACCAGCACGCGCTTGGGCGGGGTTTGCGGACGGGGGAGCGGAAGGGTGGTGAGCAGGTCGACCAGCCGCGCGAGGTCTTGCGGGTCGCGCGCGATCGGGCCGATCACGCCCAGCACCGTCTCGGCGCCGTCGGTGCCCGGATAGCGATGACCATAGGTCGAAATCGCGTTCCAGCTGGGCTTGTGCCCCCAGACGCCGCAGAAATGCGCGGGCACGCGGATCGAGCCGCCGATGTCGCTGCCGAGCTCGATCGGCACCATCCCCGCCGCCACCGCCGCCGCGCCGCCGCCCGAGCTGCCGCCGGGGGTGCGCGTTGGATCGAGCGGGTGGCTGGTGCGTCCATGGATCGAATTGACCGATTGCCAGTCGCCCAGTCCCTTGGGAACGTTCGACTTGCCTAGGATGACGGCGCCGGCAGCCTTGAGCCGCTGGACCGCGAGCGCATCGGTCACGGCGATATTGTCGCGGTGCTGCGCGAAGCCCCAATGCGTGGGGAGGCCGGCGATGTCGAACGCCTCCTTCACCGTCATCGGCACGCCGAGCAGCGGCGCGGTATCGCCCGCGGCAAGGCGCGCGTCGGCGGCGTCGGCGGCGGCAAGCGCGCGATCGAAATCGCGGACGGGGATCGCGTTGATCGCGGGATCGAGCGCCTCGATCCGCGCGATCGCGGCGAGGGCTTGCTCGCGCGCAGTGGTGGTGCCGGCGCGGATCGCCGCGGCGATGGCGTGCGCGGTGGAGGGCGGGGTGCTGGTCATGCTAACGATTCCGTTCGTCCTGAGTAGCCGGCGAGTAGCGGCGCAGCCGCGTATCGAGGCGGCGTATCGAAGGATGGGTCGACGCGCGCGGCGGTGCTTCGATACGCGCCCTCGCTCCGCCCTCTGCGAGGGCTACTCGGTCGCTACTCAGCACGAACGGGGCAGGGGGCGCTATTTCCCCCTTTGTCGCGCTCAATTGAACCGCTCGCCTTTCTCGGCCTTGTCGCGCAGCAGCTTTGCGACCTCGAAGCCGTGCTTCTCGAGTCCCGCGACGATCTTCTTCAGCCCCTCGGTATCGGCCCAGAACATCGGGCCGCCGCGATAGACCGGCCAGCCATAGCCGTAGATCCAGACGACATCGATGTCGCTCGCGCGCTGCGCCATGCCCTCTTCGAGGATCAGCGCGCCTTCGTTGACCATCGGATAGAGCGTGCGCTCGACGATTTCTTCGTCGGTGATGTCGTGCTGCTGCGCACCTTCGCGGACGCGGAACTCCTCGATGATCTCCGCGACGCGGGGGCTGGGCGACGGGTTCCGCTTTTCGTCATAGTCGTAGAAGCCCGCCTGGGTCTTTTGCCCCCAGCGCTTTTCGGCGGCGAGCGCGTCGCGGATGTTCTCGATGCGGGTCGGGTCGCGGTGCCAGCCGATGTCGACGCCCGCCAGGTCGCTCATCTGGAACGGCCCCATCGGCATGCCGAACGCGACATGCACCTTGTCGATCTGTTCGGGGGTGGCCCCCGCCATCAGCAACTTCATCGCCTCGACCTGGCGCGGCATCAGCATGCGGTTGCCGATGAAGCCGTGGCAGACACCCGAGACGACCGCGACTTTGCGGATCGTCTTGCCCAGCGCCATGACGGTGGCGAGCACGTCGTCGGCGGTCTTGGCGCCGCGGACGACTTCGAGCAATTTCATCACGTTGGCGGGCGAGAAGAAGTGCATCCCCAGCACGTCCTGCGGGCGGGACGTGCTCGCGGCGATCTCGTCGACGTTGAGATACGACGTGTTCGAAGCGAGGATCGCGTGGGGCTTGGCGATCTTGTCGAGCTTGCCGAACAGCTCCTTCTTGACGTCCATATTCTCATAGACCGCCTCGATGATCAGGTCGCAATCGGCGAGGTCTTCGAGGCTAAGCGTCGGGTTGAGCGCGCCCATCGCCTGCTCGACCTGGTCGGGGGTGATCCGGCCCTTGGCAGCCGAGGCCTCGTAATTCTTGCGCACCGTCGCGGTGCCGCGGTCGAGCGCTTCCTGCTGCATCTCGACGATCGTCACCGGGATACCCGCCGACAGGAAATTCATGCTGATCCCGCCGCCCATCGTGCCCGCGCCGATGACGCCGACGCGTTTGATCGGTCGCAGCGCGATGTCGGACGCGATGCCGTCGATCTTCGATGCCTTGCGTTCGGAGAAGAAGATGTGGCGCTGCGCCGCCGACTGGACGCCGAACATCAGCTTCATAAAGCTTTCGCGTTCGAACTGCAGCCCTTGCCCGAACGGCACCTGCGTCGCCTTTTCGACGCAGGCGATGTTCGCCTCGGGCGCGTCGAAGCCGCGGAAGCGGCGGGCGTTGGTCTTGCGGAAATCGGCGAAGACCTGCGCGTCGGCGGTGGCGGTCTTTTCGCTGGCGCGCGGCAGCGGGCGCGCCGCGGCGACCTCGGCGGCGAAAGCGAGCGCGTCGTCGAGCAGGCTGGCTTCACCCGCCAGGCGATCGACGAGCCCGGCTTCATGGGCTTGGCTCGCCGAGATCGGATCGCCCTTGGCGGTCATTTCGAGCGCGAGTGCGACGCCGGCGACGCGCGGCAGCCGCTGGGTGCCGCCGGCGCCGGGAAGCAGCCCAAGCTTGACCTCGGGTACGCCCAGCTTCGCCGAGGGCACCGCGATGCGGTAATGGCACGCCAGCGCGACCTCGCAGCCGCCGCCGAGCGCGGTGCCGTGGATCGCCGCGATCACGGGCTTGTCGAGCCCCTCGATCGAATCGACCAAGGTCGGGAGCAGCGGCTCGACCGGGGGCTTGGAGAATTCGGTGATGTCGGCGCCCGCAAAGAAGGTCTTGCCCGCGCAGGTGATGACGACCGCGTGGATCGAATCGTCGCCGGCAGCTTCCTTGAGCGCGGCGTCGATCCCGGTACGGACCGCGGCGCCGAGCGCGTTGACCGGCGGATTGTCCGAGGTGACGACGAGGATGTCCCCGTGGCGGGCGGTGGTGATGGGCGAGGTCATGGGCGTGATTTCTCCGATGGTCCGGCGAAGGGAATTGGGGGCGTAGGATGGCGTTGAGCGGGGCGGGATGCAGGCGCGGCGATCGTCATACGAAATGCGTACCTTTCATTCGAAACCGGCGCAACCGGGCGCTGCCGACAGGCGTGGTTCCTCTATTGCCTTGAGTGTGCGGCGAATCAATACTAACCTTGTGCAACAGGGTAACAGCCCAAACCCGACATTCAACTATCGGAGAGAATGCCTTGCCCCAAGACCCGCTCGTCGCGCTCGATCCCGCCTGGCCCAAGATGTCGCTGGCGCAGGTCGAGGCGCTGCTGACCGCGCCGGGGCAGCGATTCGAATATGAGACCGTCGATATTCGCGGCGTGCCGACGCGGGTGTGGAAGCAGGCCCCAGCGAGCCTGGCGCTGCTCACGATGTTCTCGCGCAGCCATGGCGCGCGCGAGTTCCTGATCCACGAGGACGAGCGGATCACCTACGACGCGCATTTCCGCGGCGTCGCGCATCTGGCGCACAAATTGGTGGGGATGGGGATCGGCCGCGGCGACCGGGTCGCGCTGGCGATGCGCAACCTGCCCGAATGGACCCAGGTCTTCTTCGCGGTGACCGCAATCGGCGCAGTCGCGGTGCCGCTCAACGCGTGGTGGACCGGCGGCGAGCTCGAATATGGCGTCAATGATTCGGGCGCCAAGCTGCTGATCGTCGATGGCGAGCGGCATTTGCGGCTCGCGTCGCATTACCCCGCGATGCCCGCGGTCGAGCGGGTGCTGGTCACCCGCGCCAAGGCGCCGCTCGAAGGGAAAGCCGAGCCGTTCGAGGCGCTGGTGGGTGTGCCGACCGACTGGGCGACGCTCGGCGAGCTCGCGCTGCCCGAGATCGCGATGACGATCCAGCCCGACGACGACGTCGCGATCTTCTATACCAGCGGCACCACCGGTCACCCCAAGGGTGCGATCGGCACCCACCGCAACATGCTGTCGAACATCTTCACCGCGGGCTACGCCACGGCGCGGATGATGCTCCGCAGGGGCGAGATGCCGCCGCCCGCGCCCGAGCCCAAGACCAGCCTGATCGTCATCCCCTTTTTCCACGTGACCGCCTGCAGCGCGTTCCTGATGGGCAATGTCGCGGCCGGGGGAACGATCGTCCTGATGCGCAAATGGGACACGATCGAAGCGTATAAGCTGATCGAGCGCGAGCGTATCCATGCCACCGGCGGGGTGCCGACGATCGCGTGGCAATTGCTCGAACATCCCGATCGCGCGCATTATGACCTGTCGAGCCTCGAGACGATTTCCTATGGCGGTGCCCCCTCGGCACCCGAATTGGTGCGGCGGATCTACGAAGAGTTTGGCGCGCTGCCGGGCAATGGCTGGGGCATGACCGAGACGATGGCGACGGTGACCAGCCACCAGGGCGAGGATTATCTCAACCGTCCCGACAGCTGCGGGCCGCCAGTGCCCGTCGCCGAGCTCAAGATCATGGCGCCCGATGGCGAGACCGAGCTCGGGGTCGGCGAGGTCGGCGAATTATGGGCGCGGGGGCCGATGATCGTGAAGGGCTATTGGGAGAAGCCCGAGGCAACCGCCGAAACCTTCATCGATGGCTGGGTGCGCACCGGCGACCTGGCGAAGCTCGACGACGAAGGCTTTTGCTACATCGTCGATCGCGCCAAGGACATCATCATCCGCGGCGGCGAAAATATCTATTCGATCGAGGTCGAGAACGTCCTCTACGCGCACCCCGCGGTGACCGACGCGGCGTTGGTGGGGGTGCCGCACCGCATCCTGGGCGAGGAGCCCGCCGCGGTGGTGCATCTGTGCCCCGGCTGCGAGGCGAGCGAGGCAGAATTACAGGCCTGGGTCGGGAAGCATCTGGCGGGATTCAAGGTGCCGGTGGCGGTGAAGTTCGTCGATTCGGTGTTGCCGCGCAACGCCAACGGCAAGATCCTGAAGAAGGAACTGCGCGCGATGTTCGAGGGGGTCGAGGCTTAGGCCCTCGCTGCCGGTGTATGAATGACGCCATATATCGTTGAGATTGTTGTTCCTGCCGATGGTTAATTGGCAGATTGCTAACGCTCGCGCGATTTGTACCAATGCAAGACTGGGCGCCTAGGCCCGGCGAATAGCGTTCGTAACCGCGGTGCCAGCGCGTACCGTTAGGAATGCGTTTACCACTTCTCCCCGCGGCAATAGCGATCGGCACGATGCTGCTGTGCGTGCCAGCGGCGGCGCAGGGCGAACGGTTCCAGCAGCTGCGAGAACAGGACCTGCGCGTCGCGAGCGTCGCCTATCGGTTGGCGGTTTCGGGCAGCGCGCTGTGCCCCGCGGCGACCGAGCCGCAATCGGGGGTCGTGCTGCACAGCCTGACGCAATATGCCGCAGGCGACCGCGCGGCGGCGGCCGAGCATCTGGGGCTGGGCGATGGCGTGACGGTGTTGGGGGTGGTCGCGGGAAGCGCTGCCGATCGCGCCGGGCTGTCGGCGAAGGACGTGGTGCTGTCGATCGGCGGGGCCGTGCTGGCGGACGCTACGCCGAGTGGCGCGGCGAGGCTGCTGGCCGATGCGCTTGCGCAGGGCGCGACGACGATCGTCGTCGCGCGCGGCGGCGGCAATCGCGAGCTTCGCCTTGTCGCCGAGCGTGGTTGCCCGACGCGCGCCGAACTGCTCACCGATGCCGGGGTCAATGCCTGGGCCGATGGCGAGCGGGTTATGTTGACGACCGGCATCGTCGCCGAGACGCAGACCGACGACGAGCTGGCGATCGTGATCGCGCACGAGATGGCGCATAATATCCTGCGCCACCGCAGCCAGCTGGGGGCGAGCGCGGCGCAAAGCGCGCTGCTGCCGGGTGCCGGATCGCCGGCGGCGATGCAGGCGGCGCGCGAGACCGAGGAGCAGGCCGACCGGTTCGCGGTCGGGATCGCGGGGGCGGCGGGCTATGACCTGGCGCAGGCGGCGCCGTTCCTCGAACGGCTGCTGGTCAAGGCCGGCCTTGCACGGGCGGCGGCTGACACCCACCCAGCGGGCGACCGGCGGATCGCGTTGCTGACCGCCGCCGTCGCCGAAGCGACCGGGCAGTCGGTTCAGCGCTGAGGCACGGCGCGCATCGCGGGGAAGACCTCGGCCAGGTCCCGCGTCTCGGGCAGGATATAGACGATGCCCACGGTGCCCGCGAAGGCCGGCGCGACGACGCCGTCGTAGAACGCCTCGGGCACGTTGATGCAGCCATAGGATATCCGGTTGTCGGCAGCAGTCGGGCTCGCGAGCCGCTGGCGGCGGCGGTCCTTTGCCTTGCCGTCGATCACGCGATGGAGCGACAGCGCCTTGTCGTAATCGATCCAGAGAATATCCTGATCGAGATCGTGGCCGAGCGCTGCCTGGTACCGGCCTGCGGGAGTGGTGCGCTCGTGCGGCAGGATCGCCGTAAGGCGGCGCTGCCCGATGCCAGGCGCCGAATCGTCGCCGACCGCCGAGCCGAGCAAGGCCGCGGCTGCTCCCGTGACGCTGCCGTCGCGTGCGAAGACGAAGACGCGCGCGGCGGTCTTGTCGATGATTGCGAAGGGCAGGTTCTGGTGGTCGCGCGAGGCGACCACCCAGTCGGCGAGCGTGCGCGCCTTGTCCGACGGTAGCTCGACCTTGAAGTCGGCGCGGCGCGCGGGTTCGCCGCCGGGATCGGCGCGCGCGGCGACCAGCGGCGAGGCGATGGCGGTCGCCAGCACCACCGCGATCGCCGCGCGTCGCATCGCCTTAATTGCGCGCCTGCTTGCGCGGATAGACCGGCACCGCGGGCGCGGGGAGGAAGGCGTTGCCGCTCGGGCGGGTGCCCGGCCGGCTGACCGGCGCCTGCTCGACCGCTGGCTGGGTCCAGGCGGTCTGCATCCGCGGCATCGTGACGCCGATACCGTTGACGCTCAACTGCGCGATCGCAGGTGCGGCGGGGACCAGCGGCCCCACCCCGGTGAGGACCGCGGTGTAGAGTGGCGGGATGACCACCGGGATGACCGCGACCGGCGGCACCGGGCTGGGGACAGGGACGACGGGAACCCCCGGGATCACCACCACCGGCGGGACGGTCCCCGGCGGCGCGATGACGACTGGCGGCACGATGACGGGCGGTACCACCACGACGGGCGGTACCACGGGGGGAACGACCGGCGGGACGACCGGCGGCGGCGTCACCACGGGCGGTACGACGGGAGGCACCACCGGCGGCGGCGGCACCACGGGTGGCACTACGGGCGGCGGTGGCACGACGGGTGGGACCACCGGCGGCGGCGGTACGACTGGGGGCGGCGGCGTCACGACCGGGGGAACCACGGGCGGCACCACGGGCTCTTCGGGCGGCGGCGGAGGGGGCGGCACGACGGGCGGCGGCGGCGGCACGACGGGGGGCACGACCACCGGCGGTTCTTCGGGCGGCGGCGGCGGCGGCGGAGGCGGTGGCACCACGACCGGCGGCGGGATCACCACCGGCGCGGGGGTGATCGTCCCGAAGGTTGCGAAGGTGGCGACGCAGCACGACCCCGCCAGCGCGTAGAGATTGGCGTTGGGACCGCCCAGCGTATAGCCGCTGAAGGTGATGCCGCCGCTCACGCCCACCGTCGGGTCGTTGAAGGTCGCCACCGCGTCGGGCCCGGCGACGAGCGTCACCCCGGTGGGCAGCCCCGCGCCGGTGGTGTTGAAGCCGTTGAGGACGGTGTTGGGGCTGCCGTCGTCGACCTTGTTGCCGTTGGGGAACACCAGCATCCGCTGCGTCAGCGTCGCGCCTTCGGTGAGGACGAAGCGATTGGCGAAGTCGGTCGGCGCGGCGTACGAGATCGGGTTGTAGTTGAGCGTGACCGGCGCGACGGTGACGGTCACCGGCGGCGCGAGGGGGGCGAAGATGATCGTGCCGAGGCCGGTGCCGTTGCCGCCGCTGATCAAGGTCAATCCGACGGGTAAACCAAGACTTTGCGCAGGGATCGTCGAACCGCGTGTGAGCGTCACCGCGGCTTCGATATGGACGTCGTTGCCCGAGCACAGCGCGATGTTGCCGTCGGTCGTGGTGATCGCACGGCGGACATGGACGTCGCGGCCGGCGTTGAGCAGCACGCTGCCATTGGTGGTGGTGACCGGCGCATCGACATTCACGTCGCGGCCGCAGCAGGCGACCAGATTGCCGTTGGTCGCGGTGATCGCCGCGTTGATGTTGACGTCGCGAAAGGCGTTGAGCGTCAGCGTCGTCGGCGCGCCCGATGCGCTCCAGGCGACCGCGTCGTTGACGAAGATGTCGCCATTGCCGCCGGTGGTGTCGGGCACCATCGTGCTGATCGTCACGCTGCTGGTGACCAGCTGCGCGGACAGCGTCGCGCCCGAGATGTTGCCCCCGGTCGCGGCGATGATGAAATCGGCGGGATCGATCAGCCAGGTGCCCGTCTTCCCCGCCGGCGCTGCGGTAGTGACGCGGACGCCGTCGGCGATATTGACGCGCGCCGCCGAGGTTTCGATGAAGCCGCCGTTGCCGCCGGTCGGGGCGCTGGCATCGAGCACCCCCGCGACATTGGCGGTACCGCTCTGCATGTCGCCGAGCAGCACGATCCGCCCGTTGCGGCTGCCGAGCGTGCGCGCTTCGATCACCCCGGTGTTGTTGACCACGGTGCGCAGCAGCTGGCCCGCCGCCTGCGCGGTGAGCATCACCCGGCCGCCATCGGCGCGGATCAGCCCGCCATTTTCGACCAATGCGTCGATCGCGCCGCGATCGACGGTGACGTTGAGCAGCCCGTCGCCCGCGACGTCGAGCGTCACGCCCTGGCCCGCGGCAAGCGCCACGCTGCCCAGCCGCGCGACGATCGTCCCCTGGTTGCTGACGCTCGCGCCGAGCAGGGCGACATAGCCGCCGTCGCGCGCGGTGATCGTGCCGCGGTTGAGCACCGCAGCACCGCTCGCGCCCGCGAAATTATAGCGCCCCGCCATGAAATCGGCGTTGGCGATGTCGAGCGTCGAGGCGACGAAGCCGCCGACATTGACCTGCGCGCCCTGGCCGAACAGCACGCCGTTGGCGTTGACCAGGAAGACCTTGCCGTTGGCCGACAGGTTGCCGAGGATCGCCGAGGGGTCGGTGCCGGTGACGCGGTTGAGCGCGACCGCGTTGGCATTGGGCTGGTTGAAGCGAACGCTGTTGCCCGCGCCGATGTTGAAGCTCGACCAATCGATCGCGGTGGCGGCGCTCGACTGGTCGACGGTGACCGATCGCGCGCCGGTCGAGATCTTCGCGGCGCCTGCGACCACGGTGCCGCCGGTCGGCAGCGTCTGCGCCCAGGCGGTGCCAGCAAAGGCGAGCGCGCCGGTGGTCAGCGCGATACGTGCGAGCCCTACCAAGGCGGTGGAGCAGGAGAGGCTGGTGCGGGTGCGGTGGATGTTCATGCTGACGGTCCTAGGCTTTGAGGTGGCGGTGCGCCGCGGATGCGACGCTGCCGTCAGAAGAGTTTGACGATCTGGAACCAGAAGCGCCCCGCGCGGTCGGGGCCCGAAGTGACCCGCTGGTCGCCGAGCCGATGGGCATAGGTGCCGCGCAGGATCAGTCCGCCGGGCAGCCCGGCGCTCAGTCCCGCACCGATCCCGCTGCGGCTGCTGCGATTGGGGCCGGCAAAATACGGGTCGTGCGCGAAATCGACGACGCCGGCGTCGATGAAACCGAACGCCTGGAGATCGACGGCGTCGAACGCGATCAGGTCGCTGAGGCCGAGCCGCGCTTCGGCGGTGACGATCACCCCCTGGTCGCCGAACGCCTCACCCTCGGGATAGGCGCGGACGCCGTAAGCGCCGCCCAACTGCATCTTTTCCGAGGTGTCGAGATTGTCGAAGGCATATTGGCCGCGCACCGAGGTATAGAGCGACAGCGGACCCGAGATCGTCTGCAGCCGCGCGGCGGCGAAATCGAGTTTGCCGAACCCGCCCTGGGTGCGCCCCGCGCGACCGTCGATCGCCCGTTCGTCGGCGTTGAGGATGTTGAGGTCGCCATAGCTCAGCCGCGCCGAGACCGAGCTGATGCCGCCGCCGGCGAAATCGTCGCGGCCATCGGCATCGATGCCGAGCGAGGCGATCCGGCTGTTGCGGTTCGACTGGGTCGAGACGAGCCCGATCCGGTCTTCGAACCACTTGGCGTCGAGCGCGCCGGTCAGATAGACGTTGAGGTCGCGCGACCGGATCACTGGATAGCGTGCGTAGAGGCTCGCGATGTCGGCGGCGCCATCGGCATCGAGCCGTTCGAATTCGCGGCCGAGCTCGTAGCGGATATGCGCATAGGATGCGCCGAGCGTCAGGTCGCCGACGGGAAGCTGATACGCCAGCCGCCCATACGCCAGCCCGCCGCTCGAGGCGAGGATGCGCGCGCTGAGCAGGTCGCCGATCCCGAGCGGATTGGCGAGATTGATCGTGCCGCCGCCGCGATATTCGCCGGTGTAGCGATTGCCGGCATTATCGGCCTCGATGCTGCCGCTGATGCTGCGCCCCGGGGTGACGTCAACGAGCAGGTCGGAGGTGCCGACCGCGGTACCGGGGCTGAGCGTCGATCGCACGCCGACCCCGGGCAGGTCGGAAAGCAGTAGCAGCCGCCTCTCGAGCGGCGCGCCGGTGACGATGTCGCCGCTGTTCAGGCCACGGAGCCGACTTTGCACCACCCCGTCGGACACCCGGCTGGTGTTGTTGACGTCGATCTTGCCATATTGGCCCTCGATCACCGCGACGGTGACGGTGCCCGACTGGACGTCCTGTTCGGGGATATAGGCCTGGGCGAGGAAATAGCCGCGCGCCTGGTAATAGGCCGAGATGCGCCCTGCGACGCTGCGCATCTCGCCCAGCGTCAGCGTGCTGCCCGGAACGAAGCCGCTCGCCGCGAGCAAGGTTTCGGGCGGAAACAGCGTCGCACCGGTGATGCGCAGCGCGTCGATCCGGATCGCCTCGCCCGAAACCTCGGGCTGCGGCGCGGGCACGCGCGGCTGGAGATCGATGTCGGGGGTCGCCTTGGGGATCAGCGGCGCAGGGGGGATCTGCTGGAGCTGCTGACCCGCGCCGATCGACTGCGCGATCGCAGCGGTCGAACAAGTCATCAACGCAACGCATACTATTCCGAATTTCAACAAGACTGCCTCGACATTCGGCCGCACAAGATAAAGCCCGCACCCGCCCGCAGCTGGGAGGGGGTAGGGGCGCAGTCCTTAGCCTGGCTGAACACCGCCGATGGTCGGATTGCCCCTTCGGGCTATGCGCTATCCAATAACAACTGGTTTATATTGGTGTCGTCGGCAAGTAACCTTGCCTGGGTTGCTATCCGCCTTGCAAGTAAAGCGCCGCGACAATGTCGAACATTATCAACAGTTTCGTTGATGACCGAAGTAGGGGGCGGGGTTGGGGGTGGGCGCCAAGTATATTTTCATGCGCTCGGCGGGGTGCCCGGCCAGAGCCGGTCCGCGCTCGACTGCCGACTCGCGAAGGCAGGCCGATACTGCACGGGGGCGAGCGATCGGATCGGAGATTCCCGCGTTCAGCCAAGCGCCGCGCGGCGGCTGCTTCAGGCTACCGCGGCGTAGACGGCGTCGGGCAGCGTGACCGCGGGCAGCTCGCGAAAACCGGGCCGCGCGAGCAGATAGCCCTGGATGTAGCGGATACCCAGGGCGCGGATTGCGGCGTATTCGGCCGGAGTCTCGACCCCCTCGGCGATCACGGTGATATCGAGCGAGGCGGCGATGCGCACGACACCCTCGACGATTAACCGGCGCGGCACGCTGGCGTCGAGATTGCGGATCAGTTCCATGTCGAGCTTGATGATATCGGTCTGGAATTTGGCGAGCAGCGCCAACCCGGCATGGCCCGCGCCGAAATCGTCGGTCGCGGTGGCGAAGCCCATCTTGCGATAACTTTCGACGATATGCTGGACATGGTCGGTGTCGGTCATCTCCTCGCCCTCGGTGAACTCGAAGATCAGCCGTTCGGGTGGAAAGCCCGTAGCCGCGGCGGTTTCGAGCGTGAGCTGGATGCAGGCCGCGGGAGAATAGACGGCGTTGGGGAGAAAATTGATCGAAAGCCGCGCGTCGGTGTCGAGAATGCCCGCGGCGACCGCGCCTTCGATCGCGGCGACCCGGCATTGCTGGTCGAACGAATAGCGGTTTTCGTCGGTGACGCGCGCCAGCACCTCGGCAGCGCCCGCGCCGTCGGTACCGCGCACTAGCGCCTCATAGGCGAACACGTCGCCGGTCTGCGCATCAACGATCGGCTGGAACGCCATGGCAAGGTCCATGGTATGGCGTTCCGATTTGCAACCCTGACAACCAGCCGGCACGCTCTGTCCTCTCTGTGGGTGCTCGTGTTTAGGGGGCGAAAGCTAACGAGCCGTGAAATTGGCGCGTTGTTTGGCAAAGGTTCGGTTAGTCATGTCACCAACCGAGGCCGCTTGATAGAGGCAGTTCAACGCCGCGCGCGGTTGGCGGCGGCGATGTGATCGACCACCGATACGTGCAGCGGGCGATCGAAGCTGACCCCGATCTCGCCGGGCTTCACCCAGCGAACGTCGCATTTGATCGCCTGCAGCTTGTCGATCGTCACATAGATCGCCTGGCCGACCTGGAACTGGCGGAACGTGGCGATCCGTGCGCCGCTCGCCGAGATATCGAGCAGCTCGACCGAGTGCTGCCCCTGATAGGGTTCGGAAATACGGCCCTGTGCCGACAGCGAGAGTCGGCAATGGGCGCGCTGTTCGCTCGGTTCGTCTGCGGTGTTGCGCATGGTGCGCTCCTTCGCGGGAATACGCGGCGTACGAAAACGCACCGTAGCGCGGAAAGATCACCGAAAGCTTAGCGGCGCGGCTCGATCACCTGCCGCATCGCGATGCGCCAGCCGTCGAGTCGTGCCTGGCGCACATCCTCGTCGAGCGCGGGGGTGAAGGTTTCGACACGGCCACGCATCGCCGCGGCTTCGACGAGCGTCGCGAACCAGCCGCAGCCGACGCCGGCAAGCATCGCTGCACCCAGCGCAGTGGTTTCGGTGAAGCCCGGCCGCTCGACCGGCAGCCCGAGCATGTCGGCCAGATCCTGCGCCATCCAGTCGTTCGCCACCATGCCGCCATCGATCCGCAGCGTCGCCCAATCGGCGCCGTCGGCGGCGAAGGCGGTTTTCAGGTCGTGGCTCTGGTGCGCCATCGCCTCGAGCGCGGCGCGCACCAGATGCGCGCGGCCGGTGGCGAAGCTGAGCCCGGTGATCGCGGCGCGCGCGGCGGGCTCCCACCATGGCGCGCCGATGCCTGCGAGCGCGGGCACGAGGTAGACGCCGCCATTGTCGGGCACCGATCGCGCTAGCGCTTCGGTTTCGTCGGCGCTTGCGATGATCTGGAGCGAATCGCGCAGCCACTGGATCAGGCTGCCCGCGACGAACACCGATCCTTCGAGCGCATAGGTCCGCCGGCCGCCGAGCTGCCACCCGACGGTGGCGAGCAGCCGGTGGCGCGAGGTGGGCGGGGTGTGGCCGCAATTGGCGAGCACGAAGGCGCCGGTGCCGAAGGTCGCCTTGCTCTGGCCGGGGGTGAGGCAGGCCTGGCCGATCGTCGCAGCCTGCTGGTCGCCCGCCATGCCGCAGATCGCGATCAGCCCGCCCAACAGGCTCGTTTCGGCGAGCTGACCGGCGTTGTCGACGATGCGCGGCAGCGCGGCGCGCGGCACGCCGAACAGGTCGATCAGCCCGTCGTCCCAGCTGCCGCTGCCCAGCGCCATCAACAAGGTGCGCGAGGCGTTGGTGGCGTCGGTGATATGCTCGCCATGGGTGAGCTTCCACACCAGCCAGCTCTCGACCGTCCCGATCGCCAGCCGCTCCCCCGCCGCGCGCAGTTGCGGCCAATGCTCGAGCGCCCAGGCGATCTTGGTGCCCGAGAAATAGGGATCGAGCAGCAGCCCGGTCCGCGCCTGGACGCCGGGCTCCTCGCCCGCCTCGCGCCAGGTGCGGCACATCGCCGCGGTGCGGCGGTCCTGCCAGACGATCGCAGGCGCCAATGGTTCGCCGGTGTCGCGGTCCCAGAACACGATCGTCTCACGCTGGTTGGCGATGCCGATCGCGGCGATCCGATCGGGGCCACCGGCGCGCTCGACCATCGCTCGGGCTACGCCGAGCGAGCGCTGCCAGATTTCATCGGCGTCGTGCTCGACATGGCCGGGCCGGGGATAATGCTGGGTGATGTCGGCGGCGGTGGCGGCGTGGCAACCGCCGTCGCGCGCGAACAGCATCGCGCGGGTCGAGGTGGTGCCGGCGTCGATGACGAGGATGTAGTCGGACATCGGGGGAGGCTAGCGGTACGGGCGGCGGCGGCCAATGGTATTGGCAAAACCACAACCGTTCGTCCTGAGTAGCCACTGAGCGAAGGCGAAGGGGCGTATCGAAGGATCGCTCGCTTGGGGCAATGTCCTTCGATACGGGTCTTCGCCAAGCTCAGCACCTACTCAGGACGAACGGGGTGGGGGAAATCCCTTCCGCAATCGAACCAGGATTACACGTCCCCGCAATCGCGCTAGGGTTGCCGGGTGAACAATCTTTCCCCGCCCGCCGAACCCGCTTTTGCGGAACAGCCGACCGACCCCGTCGCGGTCCCCGGCACCCTCGCTGTTGCAGCCGCCGAAGAAGAGGTACCCGACGAACCGATGCGGCGCGACCGGTTGCTCGCCGCGCTCACGCTGATGGCGGGGGTGGGGTTGTTCCTGGCGATTCCCTTCGCGCTCAAGGCAGGGTCCGAATTCTTCATGCCGCTCACCGCAGCGATCGTGATCGCGATCGCGCTGGTGCCGTTGCTCGAATGGCTCGAGCGCCGACGGGTGCCCGCGCCGCTGGCGTCGCTGACCTGCGTCATCCTGTTCCTGGGGGTCGCCAATGGCGCGCTCGCCTCGATCGTCGTGCCGGCTTGGCAATGGGTGCGGATCCTGCCCGAGCGGATCGAGCAGATTCAGTCGAACATCGCGCCGCTGATCGATTTCTATTCGAACGCCGAGCGCTTCGTGAACCGGACGATCGAGAATTTCGCGACCGCGCCGGCGCGCAAGACCGCCGAGGTGACCACCGCCGCGCCGCCGACCGGGCTGCTCGACCTGGTCGGCACCTCGGCGCCCTCGGCGATCATCGAGATGTTCTTCGCGATCCTGGTGATCTATTTCTTCCTGAGCGGCTGGACGCGGCTGCGGCGCAACGCGATCACCAGCCGGACGAGCTTCGGCGGCGCGATCGCCACCGCGCGGGTGATCCAGGACGTGGTCGACGACACCTCGGCCTATCTGGGGACGATCACCGTCATCAACCTGCTGCTCGGGCTGATCGTCGCCGCCGCGCTGTACGTCATCGGCATGCCGACGCCGTTGATGTGGGGCGGGATCGTCGCGCTGCTCAACTACATCCCCTATTTCGGGCCGGTGATGGCGGCGCTGCTGCTCGCGCTGGGCGGACTAATGACCTATGACGATATCTGGCTGGCATCGCTGCCCGCGATCATCATGGTCGGCGCGCATCTGATCGAGGCGAATGCGATCACCCCGCTGATCGTTGGCCACCGGCTGACGATCAACCCCATCATGATCCTGGTGTCCTTGAGCTTCTGGGGCTGGGTGTGGGGCACTACCGGTGCGCTGCTGGCGGTGCCGCTGCTGATCATCATCCAGACCGTCCTCAAGGCCGCGGGCAAGCCCGACATCGCCGGTTTCCTGTTCGAACACGGCACGCTGGTGAAGGAGCCGCCGCGTTCATCCACAGCCTTTGTGCAAAAGCGCGAGCAATCGAGTTGACACCCCTGCGAGGCCCGGTTAGACGCGCCTCCTCACCGAGCAAGCGGGTGTAGCTCAGTTGGTTAGAGTGCCGGCCTGTCACGCCGGAGGTCGCGGGTTCGAGCCCCGTCACTCGCGCCACTCGGTGAGCATTTATCGAAGCCCGGCCCTCGCAAGAGGGTCGGGCTTCCGTCGTTTCGGGCGGGTTGCACGCCGGCGAAATAGCGCGAACATCGCGCGGCGATCATCGGCGCGCTTCGGATCGGCCGGGCAGGGGAGGGCGTGACCATGGCATCCGACGCGCGATCGACCGCGATGCTGCCGCTGGCGGGCGTCGAGCTTGGCGGCACCAAATGCATCGTGACGCTGGCGCACGGCCCTGGCGTGATTCTCGACCAGCATCACGTGGCCACGACGCTGCCCGCCGAGACGCTGCCGGCGATCGTCGCGGTGCTCGAGGGGTGGCACCGGACGCAGGGCTTTGGCGCGCTTGGAATCGCATCGTTCGGGCCGCTGGGGCTCGATCCGCGATCGTCGCGGTATGGGCAGATCCTCAACACCCCCAAGCCCGGCTGGTCGGGCGCCGATGTGCTGGGGGTGCTGACCTCGCGCTTCGACGTGCCGACCGGGCTCGATACCGACGTCAACGGCGCCGCGCTCGCCGAAATCCGTTGGGGGTGTGCGCAGGGCTTGGGCGATTTTGCCTATGTGACGGTAGGGACGGGGATCGGGGTCGGGCTGATCGTTCACGGCCGGCCAACACGCGGGATCGGGCATAGCGAGATCGGCCATGTGCGGCTGCCGCGAACGCCTGGCGACCGGCTCCCGAGCGTCTGCGCTTTCCATCCCGATTGCGTCGAGGGGCTGGCATCGGGCACTGCGCTTCGCGCGCGGCTGGGCGGTCGTGCGCTGCGCGACGTCGCGCCCGATGATGCTGTGTGGGTGCCGATGGTCGATGCGATCGCGGCGATGTGCCACGCACTGCTCTGCACCACCGGCCCGCGCCGGATCGCGATCGGCGGGGGGGTGGTTTCGGGCCAGCCGCATCTGCTGGCGCGGATCGAGGCAGCGCTGCGGTCAAGCCTGAACGGCTATCTCGAGCTGCCGGACGAGCCCATGGTGGTCGCGCCGGCGTTGGGCGCTGACGCCGGGCCGCTCGGATCGATCGAACTCGCCGCCCGTGCGTTGGAGACGCCGCGTTTCGCCGAACAGGAATTTCGTTCAGTTTAGTCGGAACGTGTTCGACCGGCGGTTGGTTACCCTTGTATCCAGCCCTACCGGAGATTGCCCTTGCTGTTACGAACGACCTGCATCCTTTCTGCCCCTTCGGACGCTAGTGCGGAGGTCGATCGAATAGATGTAGGCGCGTTGACGGCAGGAGCCGCGGCAGGATTCGGCGCGTTGCTTTGGCCGACGCAGGGGGCTTTCGGCGCCGACAGTGGCCTGCCCGTGGGGTTGCAGCGCCGGTGCGCAGATGCCGGACTGGCACTGCTGCTCGATATCGACCTGGCGCGGTTTCCGATCGAGCATCCTTTGGTGGCGCAGCACCCGGCGTTTTTCGCATTGCGGCGGAGCACCGGCCGCGAGGGGCCGGTCGATCCGCGCGTTTCGATGCCAGCTTCGGGCGAAGCGCGGGCGCGGCTGCGGGCCGAGGGCGCGATCGATGCGTTGCTGCCGGCGATCGCCGACCGGCTGATCGAGCTGCTCGATGTCGGCGCGCGGGGGTTTCGCTTTATCGATGCCGACCGGATCGCGCCCGAATTTCTGACCGCGCTGGTTGCGCAATTGCGGGGGCACAAGCCCGACGTGATGACGATCGCACGGGCCGCGGCTGGCCCGCAGGCGCTGGTGAACACCGGGCTCGACGGCGTGGTGTCGTCGTTCGGCGCTTGTGATCTTCGAGCGTCCCGGTTGGTCGAGGAGCGGCAGGGTTCGGCTGCGGCGCTGATTGCCGAGCCATCACCGGGGCAGCTCGCCGACGCGGATATCGCGCGCAGCCTCAACGCCGCCGCCGCGCTGTCGGACGGGCTTATCGTGCCGCTCGATATTCTGGCGCGCTGTCCCGACCTCGCCAAGCGCGCGGTCGATGTCGTTCGCCAGGCGGGGGCTTTCGCCGGCGAGATGCGACGGCTCAACGGCGCGGCGAGCGCGGTAGCCGCGTTCCTGCGCGCCGACACGAGCGACGTTCGTGATTGCGGCGCGGCGATGCTGGTTCTGATCAACATGACCGCCAAGACGCAGCCCGCGCCGGCGTCGTCCGACCTGCTGTCGGCAGCGGGGGCCGCCTTCGAGCGCTTCGGCGATGAAGCGTTCGTCGAACTGCAACCCGGGGAAGTACGAATGACAACCGCCGATCGCGCGAAGCCGATCCTGCTGAACTCCGCCGCCAATGGCGCGGCGGCGGCGGCGCAGACCGCTCGTCTGGTGATCGAGGATGTGTCGCCGATCGTCGAAGGCGGGTTTCCCGTCAAGCGCGTCGTCGGCGAGGCGATCACCGTCGACGCGACGGTCTTCGCCGACGGGCATGAACAGCTCGCGGTAGAACTGTTGTGGCGCGCGGCCGACGCCAGCGAATGGTCTGCGGTGCCGATGGCGGAACTGCCGAACCTGCGCTGGCAGGCGAGCTTCGCCACTACGCGGATGGGTCGGCATGAGTTCGTGATCGAGGCGTGGCTCGACCGCTTTGGTGGCTTCACGCGCGATTTCCGGAAGAAGCTTGACGCCGGGGTGGCGACATCGGTCGATCATGCCGAGGGGCGGCTGCTGGTCGAGCAGGCGCGCGACCGGTCGAAGGGGTCGCCCAAGAAGGAGCTGGGCAAGTTCGCCACCAGCCTGAAGCGCGACGATAATGCGGCGCTGCTGCTGTCGGACGAACTCGCCACGGCGATGGGGCGTGCCGATGAACGCCCGCACCGGTTGCGCTCGCCTGTCCAGCCGGTCGATGCCGAGCGGCTGACCGCGCGCTTTTCGAGCTGGTACGAACTGTTCCCGCGCTCGCAATCGACCGTGCCAGGGCAGCATGGCAGCTTCGACGATGTCATCCCGCGCGTGCCCGCGATCCGCGACATGGGGTTCGACACGCTGTATTTCCCGCCGATCCACCCGATCGGCACCGCCAACCGCAAGGGGCCGAACAACACGCTGACGCCTGCGCCTGGAGATCCGGGCAGCCCCTATGCGATCGGCGCGCCCGAGGGCGGGCATGACGCGATCCATCCCGAACTGGGCAGCCTCGAGGACTTCCTCCGGCTGGTAGATGCCGCGCGCGGTCACGGGCTCGAGATCGCGCTCGATTTCGCGATCCAGTGTTCGCCCGATCACCCGTGGCTCAAGGAGCATCCGGGCTGGTTCGCCTGGCGGCCCGACGGGTCGATGAAATACGCCGAGAATCCGCCCAAGAAATACCAGGATATCGTCAACGTCGAATTTTACGCCAAGGACGCGGTGCCTGGGCTGTGGACCGCGCTGCGCGACGTGGTGCTGCTGTGGATCGAGCGCGGGGTGAAGACCTTCCGCGTTGATAATCCGCACACCAAGACGCTGCCGTTCTGGGAGTGGATGATCGGCGATGTCCGCGCGCGGCATCCCGAGGCGATCTTCCTCGCCGAAGCCTTCACCAAGCCAGCGATGATGTACCGGCTGGCCAAGGTAGGCTTCTCGCAAAGCTACACCTATTTCACCTGGCGCGATGAGAAGGCCGAGCTGACCGACTACATCATCGAGCTGACGACGACGCCGCCCAAGGAATTCTACCGGCCGCATTTCTTCGTCAACACCCCCGACATCAACCCGCTGTTCCTGCAGACATCGGGGCGTCCGGGCTTCCGCATCCGCGCGGTGCTCGCGGCGACGCTGTCGGGGCTGTTCGGCGTCTATTCGGGGTTCGAGCTGTGCGAGGCCGCGCCGGTGCCGGGCAAGGAAGAATATCTCGATTCGGAGAAGTACGAGATTCGCCAGCGCGACTGGACCGCGCCTGGCAACATCATCGCCGACATCACGCTGCTCAACCGCCTGCGCCGCGCTTATCCAGCGCTGCAGACGCATCTGAACACGCGCTTCTATGCCGCGCACAACGAGCGGATCATTTACTACGCCAAGCCTGCGCCCGACGGCGCCGACATGATCCTGGTGATGGTCAGCCTCGATCCACACAACCCGCAGGAAGCCGATTTCGAGGTGCCTTTGTGGGAGTTCGGTCTGTCGGACACCGCGAGCATCGCGGTCGAAGACCTCGCCGAGGGCCATCGCTTCGACTGGCACGGCAAGACCCAGCACATCCGCCTCGATCCCGATCACCCCTATCGCATTTGGCGCATCGCGCCCGGAGAAACCGCATGACCGCGCTGAACCAGGATCCGCTCTGGTACAAGGACGCCGTCATCTATCAGGTGCACGTCAAGTCCTTCTACGATTCGAACGACGACGGCATCGGCGATTTCGCCGGGCTGATGGCGAAGCTCGATTACATCGCCGAATTGGGCGTCACCGCAATCTGGCTGCTGCCCTTCTACCCGAGCCCGCGCCGCGACGATGGCTATGACATCGGCGAATATCGCGAGGTCAGCCCCGATTACGGGACGATGGACGACGCGCGCGCCTTTATCGAGGCGGCGCACGCGCGTGGAATGCGCGTGATCACCGAATTGGTGATCAACCATACCTCGGACCAGCACCCCTGGTTCCAGGCGGCGCGCAAGGCCCCGCCAGGCAGCCCCGAGCGCGACTTCTATGTCTGGTCGGACACCGACAAGCTGTATTCGGGTACGCGGATCATCTTCTGCGACACCGAGAAGTCGAACTGGACCTGGGACGACGAGGCGCAGGCTTATTTCTGGCATCGCTTCTATTCGCACCAGCCCGACCTCAATTTCGACAATCCCAAGGTGCTCGAGGAAGTGCTGTCGGTGATGCATTTCTGGCTCGACGCCGGGGTCGATGGGCTGCGGCTCGATGCGATCCCCTATCTGATCGAGCGCGACGGCACCTCGAACGAGAATCTGCCCGAGACGCACGAAGTGCTGAAGAAAATCCGCGCCAATCTCGACGCGCATTATCCCGACCGGATGCTGCTGGCCGAGGCCAATATGTGGCCCGAGGATACCCAGCAATATTTCGGCGACACCAACGACCAGGGCTATGGCGACGAATGCCATATGTCGTTCCATTTCCCGCTGATGCCGCGGATGTACATGGCGGTGGCGCAGGAGGATCGATTCCCGATCACCGACATCATGCGCCAGACCCCCGATATTCCCGACAACTGCCAATGGGCGATCTTCCTGCGCAACCATGACGAGCTGACGCTCGAAATGGTGACCGATCAGGAGCGCGATTATTTGTGGAACACCTATGCCGCCGACAAGCGCGCGCGGATCAACCTGGGCATCCGTCGCCGCCTCGCGCCCTTGATGGAGCGCGATCGTCGTCGGATCGAGCTGATGAACGCGCTGCTGCTGACGATGCCGGGCACCCCGGTGCTGTATTATGGCGACGAGATCGGGATGGGCGACAACGTGTATCTCGGCGATCGCGACGGCGTTCGCACCCCGATGCAATGGTCGTCGGATCGCAATGGCGGCTTTTCGCGCGCCGACCCCGCCAGCCTGACGCTGCCGCCGATCATGGACCCGCTCTATGGCTATCAGGCGGTCAATGTCGAGGCGCAGGAGCGCGACCAGCATTCGATGCTCAACTGGGTCAAGCGGATGCTGGCGGTCCGACGCGAGCATCAGGCGTTCGGGCGCGGCACGCAGCGTTTCCTGCGGCCGGCCAACCGCAAGATCCTGGCGTATCTGCGCGACCTCAACGGCGAAGTGCTGCTGTGCGTGGCCAATCTGGGGCGCACCGCGCAGGCGGTCGAGCTCGACCTGCACGATTTCGTCGGGCGGACCCCGGTCGAGATGTCGGGCGGGGCGACCTTCCCGGCGATCGGCCAATTGCCCTATCTGCTGACGCTGCCGCCTTATGGCTTCCTGTGGTTCAAGCTGTCGGTCGACGAAGCCGCGCCCGAATGGTCGAGCGCCGCGCCGGGGGTCGATGTCGAGCGCTATACCTTCGTGCTTCGACCCGAATTGTCGGGGGTGACGCAGGGGCGCAACGCGCAGGTGCTCGAAGGCGAGATCCTGCCGAGTTATGTCGCGCATCGCCGCTGGTTCGGGGAGAAGGACGAGACGATCGGCCAGGTCCGAGTCGCGCGGACGATCGCGCTGCCGCAGGCGACCGATCTGGTGCTGTCGCTGATCGAGGTCAGCACCGGCGCGGGAACGCAGACCTATACGCTGCCGCTGGGCATCGCGTGGGAAGGCGAGCAGCACGGGCCGTTCGCCTCGAACTTGGCGATCGGCCGGGTGCGGCGCGAGCGGCGGGTGGGGCTGCTGACCGACGGGTTTGCGGTGGCCGAATTCGCCGAGGCGGTGATCGGCGCGCTCAAGCGCGGCGACAGCGTCGCGGTCGAGGGCGGCACGCTGCGCTTCGCCGGTAGCGACGCGCTCGACATCGAGCCCGATGCGGTGCCCGAATGGATCGGGGCTGAGCAATCGAACAGCACGATGGTGCTGGGCGAACGCGCGGTGCTCAAGCTGCTGCGCAAGGTGCAGCCGGGGATTCACCCCGATGCCGAGATGGTCCGCTATCTTGCGGCCAGCGGCTTCGAGAATGTGCCCGCGATCCTGGGCGAGGTCTGGCTCGACGAGGGCGAAGCATCGACCTTGCTGATGCTGGTCCAGCGCTTCGTCTATAATCAGGGCGATGGCTGGGCGTGGACGCTTGGCGTGCTCGACCGTCTGGCGACCGATGCCGACTGGAATTCGTCGAACTACGAGAATTTCGCGGCGAATATCGGGCGGCGGCTCGCGCAGATGCACGGCGTGCTGGCGGAACCGAGCGACGATGCCGCCTTTGCCCCCGAGGCGATGACGCTCGCCGATGCCGATAGCCTGTCGGGGCGGATCGAAGGTCAGGTCGACAAGGCGCTGGGGTCGCTGGCCACCGCGACGTTGGGCGAGAATGACGCCGAAGCCGCCGCCTATCTTCGCGACAATCGTTCGGCGCTGATGGAGCGGATCAAGGCAGTCGCGCGCCAGGCCGAAGGGCGCACGCGCACGCGCATTCATGGCGACCTGCATCTGGGGCAGATGCTGGTGACGGGCAGCGACGTGATGCTGATCGACTTCGAAGGCGAGCCGGTACGCTCGCTCGACGAGCGCCGCGCCAAGGATCTGCCCGAGCGCGACATCGCCGGCGTATTGCGCTCGTTCGACTATGCCGCCGCGGTCGCCGAACATGCACGCCCCGCGATGGCCGAGTCCGACGAGGCCCGCACCGATGCGCGCTACGATGCGTTCCGTCGCAGCGCCGCCGAGGCGTTCCTGCAAGGTTATCAGGGCGTGTCGGAAGCGATCGACGAACCGTTGCTCGATCTGATGGTGCTCGAGAAGGCGGCGTATGAAGTCGCCTATGAGGCGGCCAACCGGCCCGCCTGGATCGGCGTGCCGATCGCGGGACTTGCGCGCGCCGCGCGCGGCCTGTTGCAGGAGGGTGCATCGTGAGCGGCCGCGACGAATTGCTGAGCGCCACCGCGGCCTTGCTCGAAAGCCGGCTCGACGATCCGTTCGCGATGCTCGGCGCGCATGATGGCGAGGTTCGCACCTTCCAGCCGGGGGCCGAGGCGGTGACGCTGATCGCGCGCGATGATGGCCGCGCGATCGGCGCGTTGGGCGAACTTGCCCCCGGGCTGTTCGTCGGCAGGCTGGAAGAGGACGTGCCCTATGCGCTGCGTATCGCCTGGCCGGGCGGCGCGGTGCAGGAGACCGAAGATCCTTATGGCTTCGGGTTGGTGCTGGGCGATCTCGACCTGCATCTGTTCAACGAGGGGCGGCATCTCGAGCTCGCCCGCGTCATGGGCGCGCATCCCCGGACGATCGAAGGGGTGGGCGGCGTCGCCTTTTCGGTCTGGGCTCCCAATGCCCGCCGCGCGTCGGTGGTCGGTGACTTCAACGGCTGGGACGGCAGGCGGCACCCGATGCGGTTGCGCCGGGGCACCGGCGTGTGGGAGCTGTTCGTCCCGCGCATCGGAGCTGGCACGCATTACAAGTTCGAGATTGCCGGGGCCGATGGCAGCATCGTCCAAAAGGCCGATCCGCTCGCGCGCCAGACCGAATTGCCGCCCGCGACCGGATCGATCGTCGCGCCGGTGCCCGACTATGCCTGGTCCGATGGCGATTGGCTTGCCGAACGCGCCGTGCGCCATGCGCCCGATGCGCCGATTTCGATCTACGAAGTCCATCCCGCGTCGTGGCTGCGGCCGGGCGATGATCCGACGGGCACGCTCGACTGGCAGGCGCTGGGCGATCGGCTGATTCCCTATGTGGTCGATATGGGGTTCACCCATGTCGAGTTGCTGCCGATCATGGAGCATCCCTTCGGCGGCTCGTGGGGCTATCAGCCGCTGTCGCAATTCGCGCCCTCGGCGCGGTTTGGGCGGCCCGACCAGTTCGCCGCGTTCGTCGATGCGTGTCATCGCTTGGGGATCGGCGTGATCCTCGATTGGGTGCCCGCGCATTTCCCCACCGACGCGCATGGCCTTGCGCAGTTCGACGGCACGCCGCTGTACGAACACGCTGATCCGCGCGAGGGGTTCCACCAGGATTGGAACACGCTGATCTACAATCTCGGGCGGCGCGAAGTTTCGGGCTTCCTGCTCGCCTCGGCTTTTTGGTGGCTCGAGACGTTCCATATCGACGGGCTGCGCGTCGATGCGGTCGCCTCGATGCTGTACCGCGACTACAGCCGCAAGGCCGGCGAATGGGTACCCAACATCCATGGCGGGCGCGAGAATCTCGAATCGGTCGAATTCCTCAAGCGGATGAACAGCGTCGTCGCCGAGCGCTTCCCCGGCGTCATGACGATCGCCGAGGAATCAACCGCGTGGCCGGGCGTGTCGGCGCCAGTGCCGCAAGGGGGCCTTGGCTTTTCGTACAAATGGAACATGGGCTGGATGCACGACACGCTCCAATATGCGGAGCGCAACCCGATGTATCGCCGCTGGCACCATAACGAGCTGACCTTCGGGATGGTCTATGCCTTTTCCGAGAAGTTCGTGCTCCCGATCAGCCATGACGAGGTCGTCCATGGCAAGGGATCGCTGATCGGCAAGATGCCGGGCGATCGCTGGCGCAAATTCGCGAATCTGCGCGCCTATTTCAGCTTCATGTGGACGCATCCCGGCAAGAAATTGCTCTTCATGGGCTGCGAGATCGCGCAGGACATCGAATGGAACCACGACACCCAGGTGGCGTGGGAATTGCTCGACCAGCCCGAGCATGCATCGATGCAGCGGCTGCTGCGCGACCTGAACCACCTCTACACCGCGGAACCCGCGCTGCACGCGCACGACACCGATCCGGCTGGCTTCCAGTGGATCGTCGGCGCCGATGCCGAGCGCAGCATCCTGGTCTATGCGCGTCAAGGCGGGCCGGGCGACGCGCCGGTGGTGGTGGTCATCAACATGAGCCCCGAACCGCAGCATGGCTACAGCATCGGTCTGCCGCGCGCGGGCCGGTGGCGCGAAGTGCTCAATAGCGACGCCGACATCTATGGCGGCGGGAACATCGGCAATGGCGGGATGGTTCATGCCACCGACGACCCGGCCGACGGTCAACCCGCCAGCGCCGCCATCGTCGTACCGCCGCTTGCCGGCATGGTGCTCCGTTTCGAAGGAACCGACAGTTGAATTCCCTACCCGACCGGCTCGAATCCGGGTCTGCCTATCCCTTGGGCGCGTCGTTCGACGGCCTTGGCGTCAACTTCGCGGTGTTTTCGGCGCATGCCGAGAAGATCGAGCTGTGCGTGTTCGACGAGACCGGCAAGCGCGAGCTTCGTCGCTATGAACTGCCCGAATGGACCGACGAAGTCTGGCACGGCTATCTGCCCGAGGCGGGGCCGGGGCTGCTCTATGGCTATCGCGCGCATGGCCGCTATGCGCCCGAGGAAGGGCATCGCTTCAATTCGAACAAGCTGCTGCTCGATCCCTATGCGCGCAAGCTGTCGGGGCCGGTGCGCTGGACCGACGCGCTGCACGGCTATCAGGTGCGATCGCGCCGCGAGGATCTGAGCTTCGATCGCCGCGACAGCGCGATAGCGATGCCAAAGGCGGTGGTCGTCGACGATCATTTCGACTGGTCGCGCGACGTGAAGCCCAACACGCCCTGGTCCGAAACGGTGATCTACGAGGCGCACGTCAAGGGGCTGACCAAGCTGTTCGACCTGGTGCCGCCGCGTGAGCGCGGTACCTATGCCGCGCTCGGCCACCCCAAGGTGATCGAGCATCTCAAGCGCATCGGCGTGACCGCGCTCGAGCTGATGCCGATCCATGCCTTCACCCAGGACCGCTTCCTGCAGGAAAAGGGGCTGCGGAATTACTGGGGCTATAACACGCTCGGCTTCTTCGCCCCCGAGCAGAGCTATTTCGCGACCGACACGCAGGACGAATTGCGCCGCGCGGTGCGCCGCCTGCATGCCGCCGGGATCGAGGTGATCCTAGACGTCGTCTACAACCACACCTGCGAAGGCTCCGAGCGCGGGCCGACGCTGTCGTGGCGCGGGCTCGACAACGCCACCTATTACCGGTTGCTGCCCGATAACCTGCGCTATTCGATCAACGACACCGGCACCGGCAACACGCTGAACCTCACCAAGGCGCGGGTGATCCAGATGGTCGCCGACAGCCTTCGCTATTGGGCGACCAGCTTCGGGATCGACGGCTTCCGCTTCGATCTGGGGCTGACGCTGGGGCGCGAGGATGACGGCTTCGATCCGGGGGCGGCGTTCTTCGACGTGCTGCGCCAGGATCCCGTGCTGGGGCGGCTGAAGCTGATGACCGAGCCGTGGGACATCGGCCCCGGCGGCTATCAGCTCGGCAATTTCCCGCCGTCGTTCGCCGAATGGAACGACAAATATCGCGATACCGTGCGCAAGTTCTGGCGCGGCGATCCTTCGCAGCGCGGCGATCTGGCGGCGCGGCTGGCGGGGTCGGGCGACCTGTTCGACCGGCGCGCGCGGCGCCCCTGGGCCAGCGTCAACCTGATCGGCGCGCATGACGGCTTCACACTCTTCGATACCGTCGCCTATGAACAACGCCACAATGAGGCGAATGGTGAGGATAATCGCGACGGCCATTCGGAGAATTACTCGCGCAATTGGGGTGCCGAGGGGCCGACCGAGGATCGCGACATCAACGACGCGCGCCAGCGGGTGATGCGATCGATGCTGACGACGTTGTTCACGTCGCTCGGCACGCCGTTGCTGGTGGCGGGTGACGAGTTCGGCCGGACGCAGCACGGCAACAACAACGCCTATTGCCAGGACAACGAGATCAGCTGGCTCGATTGGGAGCAGGCCCGCTCGCCCGAGGGCGAGGCGCTGATCGACTTCACCGCGCGGCTGACCGCGCTTCGCCGCCGCTATCCGATGCTGCGCGCGGGCAATTTCCTCTATGGCGATGGCGCGCCGGGGCAGGGGATCGACGACCTCGAATGGTGGGACGAGCGCGGCGAGCAATTGTCGCCTGAAGATTGGGACAATCCCCAGGGCCGCGCGCTGGTGATGCGCCGGTCGATGCGGCTCGAGAATGGCGAGATCGAGCTGGTGTCGTTGCTGCTCAACGCATCGCCCGAGCCGATCGTGTTCAAGATGCCCTCGCCCGGCGGCGCGCGGATGATCGTGATCGACAGCGCCAAGCCCGACCAAGGCGCGATCGAGGTCCAGGACGAGTATGAGGTCGGCCCGCAGGGCGCGGCGCTGGCCACCCGGACGATGGCCCCCGAATGACCTTGTGGGGACCGACGCTGCTTGCGGCCGATCGCACTCGCTTTCGCCTGTGGGCACCCGATCGCGATGCGGTGACGCTCGAGATCGACGGTGCCGCGCCGGTGGCGATGGCGCGCGAGGCCGATGGCTGGTTCGGCGTCGAGGCGGCGGCGGGGGCGGGCACTCGCTATCGCTTCCGGCTCGATGCCGATCTGGCGGTGCCCGATCCGGCATCGCGCGCGCAGGCGGGCGGTGTCCATGGCTGGAGTGTCGTGACCGATGCCGACGCTTATGGCTGGCAGACCGCCGATTGGCGCGGGCGTCCGTGGGAAGAGGCGGTGATCCAGGAGGTGCATGTCGGTACGCTCGGCGGGTTTGCCGGGGTTGCCGAAACGTTGCCCGCGCTCGCCGCGTTGGGTGTGACCGCGATCGAGTTGATGCCGGTCAACGCCTTTGGCGGCACGCGCAACTGGGGCTATGACGGCGTGCTGCCCTTCGCCCCCGCCGAAAGCTATGGAACGCCTGACGATCTCAAGGCGCTGATCGATCGCGCGCATGGCCTTGGGCTGATGGTGTTTCTCGACGTCGTGTATAATCACTTCGGCCCTGACGGGAATTATCTGGGGGCGTATGCCAGCGGCTTCTTCGATGCCGATGTCGACACCCCCTGGGGCGGCGCGGTGGCGGTCGAGACACCCGCGGTGCATGCGTTCTTCCGCGAGAATGCGGCGATGTGGCTCAATCAATACCGCTGCGACGGGCTGCGCTTCGATGCGGTGCATGCGATCGGCAACGAGGATTTCCTCGATCGGCTGGCGGGCGAATTGCGCGCCGCCGTGGGACCCGACCGGCATGTCCATCTGGTACTCGAAAATGAAAACAACGACGCCGATCGCCTGACTTCTGAGCGTTACGACGCGCAATGGAACGACGATTTCCATAATGTCATGCATGTGCTGCTGACCGGTGAGACCAGCGGCTATTATGCCGACTTCGCCGAGCGTCCCGCCGAACGGCTGGCCCGCTGTTTGGCTGAAGGGTTCATCTACCAGGGCCAGGGATGGCCCAACCACGCGGGCGAGCCGCGCGGCAAGCCGAGCGGGCACCTCCCGCCGAGCGCGTTCGTGTCGTTCCTGCAGAACCACGACCAGATCGGCAACCGCGCAATGGGCGAGCGGCTGACGCTGCTGGCCGACCCCGCCAAGCTGCGCGCAGCTACCTCATTGCTCCTCTTGTCGCCGCAAATCCCGTTGCTGTTCATGGGCGACCAGGATGGCAGCGAAGCGCCGTTCCTGTTCTTCACCGATTTTCAGGATGATCTGGCTGACGCGGTACGCGAAGGCCGCCGCCGCGAGTTCGCGCAGTTCGCGGCGTTCGCCGATCCGGCGGCGCGCGAGCGGATACCCGATCCCAACGCCGAGACGACTTTCGTGCAATCGCGTGCGGTGCCGGGGCCGGCGGTGGCGGAATGGCGCGCGTTGTACGCGCGGCTGCTGGCGCTGCGGCGCGAGGCGATCGTGCCACGCCTGAAGGGCGCGCGGTCGATCGGGGCCGAGGTGATCGGCGAGGGCGCGGTGGTGGCACGCTGGCGGATGGGCGATGGCGCGACGTTGACGCTGGCGATCAACTTGGCCGATGCGAGCGTGGGCTTTCCCGAGATCGCCGATCCGTTGTTCGTGCTGGGGAACGCCGGCGCGCCCGGCAGCTTCGGCGCGTGGATCGAACATTGAGCGCGCTCCACAGGCTGGCCGAGGCCGCCGGATTGCAGATCGATTGGGAAGATGCGCTGGGCGAGGCGCAGCGCGTGTCCGATACGTCGCTGGTCGCGATCCTCGCGGCGCTGGGCTACCCCGCCGATAGCGACGTCGCGATCGCCGATAGCATCGCCCGGATCGTGCATGACCGCGACGCCGCGTGCAGCTTCGTGTCGGCGGTGGTGGGTGAGGCATTTGCCTTGCCCGCGGCGTGCGGCGAGGCTGGACCTGCCGAACTGCTGTTCGAAGACGGCACCCGCCGCGAGATCATCGTCGAGGCGACCCCTGCAGGACTTCGAGTGCCCGCGATCGACGCCATCGGCTATCACCGCCTGCTCCTCGGCACGCGCGAGATCGGCGTCGCGATCGCGCCGCCGCGCTGCTTTTCGGTCGCCGATGCGGCGGGAGACCGGCGGTTGTGGGGACCCGCTGTCCAGATCACCGCGCTTCGCGACGACAGCGACAGCGCGTTCGGCGATTTCGGAGCGTTGGTGTCCACCGCGCGCGCGTTTGCCGAACGCGGGGCCGACGCGATCGCAATCAGCCCGGTGCATGCGCTGTTTCCCGCCGATGCCAGCCGGTTCAGCCCTTATGCGCCCTCGACGCGGCTGTTCCTGAACGTTCTGTATGCCGATCCGGCGTTGGTCGGCGCAGAAGCCACACCCTCCGACGATAACGACCTGATCGATTGGGTCGTGGCGATCCCCGCCCGGTTGCGCGCGCTCCGCGAAGCCTATGACCGCCGAACCGATGCGGTGCGCGCCGAGGTTGCAGCCTATGCCACTAAGGGCGGCGACGAGCTCGAACGCCATGCCCGCTTCGATGCATTGCACGCGCATTTCTTCGAAGCGACCGGCGCGCATGGTTGGCGCGACTGGCCCGCCGAGTATCGCGACCCCGATGGCGCGGCGGTCGCTCGCTTCGCCGCCGAGCATGAAGATGCGGTCGGCTTTTACTTGTTCCTGCAATGGCTCGCCAAGCGCAGCCTCGATGCGGCGCAGCGCGCCGCGATCGATGGCGGCATGGCATTGGGGCTGATCGCCGATCTGGCGGTGGGGATGGATTCGGGGGGCAGCCATGCTTGGAGCCGGCCCGACGATCTGCTGACCGGCCTGTCGATCGGCGCGCCCCCCGATCTGCTCGGCCCCGACGGGCAAAGCTGGGGAATCACCGGCTTCTCGCCGATCGCCTTGCGGC
This sequence comes from Sphingomonas qomolangmaensis, assembly GCF_024496245.1. Lineage (NCBI taxonomy): Bacteria > Pseudomonadati > Pseudomonadota > Alphaproteobacteria > Sphingomonadales > Sphingomonadaceae > Sphingomonas > Sphingomonas qomolangmaensis. Next base: position 991,571 of record NZ_CP101740.1, on the reverse strand, counting down.
GCACCGGATTCGAACCCTTCATTGCGACGCTGCGCGCGGCGCTCGATCATGCCGGCGGTATTCGCATCGATCACGCGCTGGGGCTGCGCCGGCTTTGGGTGGTGCCCGAGGGGGCATCGGCCAGGGAAGGAGCGTATCTCGCGATGCCCGTCGACGACCTGTTCCGGCTGATCGCGCTCGAATCGCATCGCGCGCGCGCGGTGGTGATCGGCGAGGACCTGGGCACCGTCCCCGAAGGATTCCGCCCGGCGATGGACGAGCTCGCGATGCTCGGCATGCGCGTATTGTGGTTCGAACGCGACGGGGAGGGCGGCTTCCTGCCCGCCAAAGACTATGCCGCCGATGCCGCGGCAATGACGGGGACGCATGACCTAGCGACTGTCGCTGGCTGGTGGAGCGGGCGCGATATCGAATGGCAATGGCAGCTCGGGCGCACCTCGCGTGCTGCCGACGAAACCGCCGACCACGCCGCACGCGCCGAGGAACGCACCAGGCTTTGGGAAGCATTCGTCGCCGCCGGCGTGGCAAAGGGGCCGCAGCCCGCCCCCTGCGACAGCGCGCCTGTCCTCGCCGCCGCGCTCGCCTTCATCGCGCGCGCGCCATCGGTGCTGGCGATCGTGCCGATGGAGGACGTCATCGGCGCGATCGAGCAGCCCAATTTGCCCGGCACGATCGATGAACACCCCAATTGGCGTCGCCGCATGCCCGCCGCCACCGACGCGCTGCTCGCGCGTCCCGACATTTCCGCGCGCCTCGCCGCGTTCGATGCCGAAAGAAGCTCATGACCCCGCGCGCCACCTATCGCTTCCAGTTCCACAAGGATTTCACCTTCTCCGATGCCGAGGCGCTGGTCCCGTATCTCGCTGAGCTCGGCATCAGCCACCTCTATGCCTCACCGATCACCACCGCGCGCGACGGGTCGACGCACGGCTATGACGTCGTCGATCCGACCGCGATCAACCCCGAGCTTGGCGGCGAGCCGGCGTTCCGCAGCCTGGTCGCGGCGCTGCGGTCGCAGGGGCTGGGCATCATCATCGATATCGTCCCCAATCACATGGGGGTCGCGGGCGGTGGCAATCATTGGTGGAACGACGTGCTGGCGCGGGGCCAGGCGAGTGAGCATGCGCGGGTGTTCGACATCGACTGGCGGCGCAAGCTGGTGCTGCCGATCCTCGGCGATCCGCTGCCGACCGCGCTGGCGCAAGGCGACATCACGCTCGAACGTGACGGCGATGCATGGTTCGTGTCGGCATATGGCGAGCATCGCTTTCCGATCCGCCCCGAGGATCAGGTTGGCCTCGATGCGTCGGCCGACGTCGCGGCCCTGCTCGACCGCCAGCAGTACCGGCTGGCGTCGTGGCGCACCGCGAACGACGAACTCAACTGGCGGCGCTTCTTCACGATCAACGAACTCGCCGGGGTGCGGATCGAAGACCCGGCGGTATTCGAAGCGGCGCACGCGCTGTATTTCCGGCTATATGCCGAAGGGTTGATCGACGGCGTCCGCGTCGATCATGTCGATGGGCTCACCGATCCCGCGGGCTATTGCCGCCAGTTACGCGCGCGGCTCGATTCGATCGCGCGCCCGACCGATGCCCCCGCCGGTCCCGCGTACATCGTCGTCGAGAAGATCCTCGGCCCGGGCGAACCGCTCGCGACCGACTGGGGCATCGACGGCACCAGCGGCTATGATTTCATGGAAGAAGTCGCCGCGGTATTGCATGCCCCAGAGGGCGAGGCTCCGCTCGGTGCGCTGTGGGAAGAGATCAGCCGACGTTCCGCGGCGTTCGGCCCCGAGGAATTGCTGGCGCGCCAGGACATGCTGTCGTGGCAGTTCGAGGGCCAGCTTTCGGGCTGTGTCGCTGCGTTCGCGCCCTTGGCCGAGCCCTTGGGGTTCACCGCCGCCATGGTCCGCCGCGCGATCGAGCGCTTGCTTTGGGTTTTCCCGGTCTATCGCACCTATGGCACCGGCGACGCCGCCCCCGCGATCGACGAACCGATCCGCACCGAGGCGCGCCGCCGCGCCGCGCGCTTCGTCCCGCCGGGCGAGGGGCCGGTGATCGATGCGATGCTCGCCTGGCTCGCGGGCAATGGCCCTGGCGAATCCGCGCAGGGCGCCGACGCGGTGCGCCGCTTCCAGCAACTCTCGGCACCGATCGCGGCCAAGGCGGTCGAGGACACCGCCTTTTACCGCTATGGCCGGCTGCTCTCGCGCAACGACGTCGGCTTCGACGCGGCGTGTTTCTCGATGCCGATCGAGCGCTTCCACGCCGTCGCGGCGGCGCGCGGCAAGGACTTTCCCGGCGCGATGCTCGCGACCGCGACGCACGACCACAAGCGCGGCGAGGACGTCCGCGCGCGGCTCGCAGTGTTGAGCGAGATCCCCAACGTCTGGCGGGACCACGTCGCGACCTGGGAGCGGATCGTCGGCGACGACGGCATCGACCCCGCCGATCGCTACATGCTGTACCAGACGCTGTTCGGCGCCTGGCCCGAGGGGCTCGCGCCGACCGATACCGCAGGCCTCGCCGCCTTCGCCGAGCGCGTCAATGCGTGGCAGGAAAAGGCGCTGCGCGAAGCCAAGCTGCGCTCGTCGTGGGAAGCCCCCGATCAAGACTATGAGGCGAGCGCCCGCGACCTGGTCGACCGCCTGCTCGATCCCGCGCGATCGCCCGAGTTCCTCGGCGACATGGCGAGCCTGGTCGCGCTCGCCGCGCCCGCCGCGCAGGCCAACAGCCTGGTGCAGACCGCGCTCCATTATGCCGTGCCCGGCGTCCCCGATTTGTATCAGGGCACCGAATTGTTCGACCTCAGCCTGGTCGATCCCGACAATCGTCGCCCGGTCGACTATGATCGAGTGCGCGCGATGCTGGAGGGCGACGCGAGCGAGAAATTCGCGCTGATCCGCCGGCTCCTAGCGCTCCGGCGCGACCATCCGGCGCTGTTAGCAGTCGGCAGCTACACCCCGATCCGCGTCACCGGATCGCGTGCGGCGCATGTCCTTGCCTTCGAACGTCGCAACGGCTCGGCACGCCTGGTCTGTGCGGTAGCATTGCGGTGCGGTGCGGCCTTGCAGGATGGTGCTGCGCTAGTGCCGCCCGCGGATTGGTGGGGCGATACCGCGCTGGCGATCGACGGCGAGGCGGTTGCGGTCGCCGGGCTGTTCGAACGCATCCCGGTGTACCTCGGCGGGTCGCCGCAATAGCGCCGTTCCAGCGATGACACCGCCGCCTGTCCCCATCCTCTATAGCTTCCGTCGCTGCCCCTATGCGATGCGCGCGCGCCTGGCGCTCGCGGTGAGCGGCACGCGCCACGAACTGCGCGAGGTCAAGCTGTCGGCCAAACCCGACGCGATGCTCGCGGCGTCGCCCAAGGGGACCGTCCCCGTCCTCGTGCTGCCCGACGGAACGGTGATCGACGAAAGCCTCGCGATCATGCGCCATGCGCTGGCGCAGCGCGATCCCGAGGGGTGGCTCGATCGCGACCAGCCTGCGCTGATCGCGCGTAACGACGGCGCGTTCAAGCACGACCTAGATCGCTACAAATATCCCGAACGATCGGGGTCGGTCGCGGTCGAGCATCGCCAGCGCGCGCTAGATTTCGTGCGCGAGCTCAATGAGCGCCTCGCCGATGGGGGGGAGCTTGGCGGGCGCACCCGCGGCCTGGCCGATGCCGCGATTATGCCCTTCATCCGCCAGTTCGTCGCGGTCGACGCTGCCTGGTTCGAAACCCAGCGGCTTGCCCGCGTCGAAACCTGGCTGGCAGGGCATCTCGCATCCGATCTGTTCGCCGCGATCATGCACCGCGCGCCGGTCTGGGCGCCGGGAAACACGCCGGTGTTGGTCGGCGCATAGGTCGTCGGTGCCGGTGCGGAACACCCGCCACGCCTTGCCCGTTCGAACCACGTCGCCGCCAACCGACGCCATGGTGGCTTTCCCGACCGCGCCCCGGTTATGATCGCCGCAACCGGGTGCGCAGCCACGCGCCATTTCCGAAGGACCGCCCATGACGATCATCGTCCACCATCTCGAAAATTCGCGCTCGCAGCGCGTGCTGTGGCTGCTCGAGGAACTCGCGCTGCCCTATGAAGTGAAGCGCTACGAGCGGAACAAGGCGACGATGCTCGCCCCGCCCGAACTTCGCCGCGTCCATCCGCTCGGCAAGTCGCCGGTGATCGAGGATACCGCGCCCGCGGGGGGCGGCACGCCGCAAGTGGTCGCCGAAACCGGCGCGATCGTCGAATATCTGGTCGACAAGGCCGATGGCCGGCTCGGCGAGCCAGCGCACCGTGCGGCGCTGCTGCGCTATCGCCACTTCTTGCATTATGCCGAGGGCTCGCTGATGCCGCCGCTGCTCGTGAAGCTCGTGCTCGCGCGCGTGCCGCTGTTCGGCAAGGCGGCGCAAAAGAAGATCCAGCCGATGATCGACGTCCATCTCGACTATGTTGAGGCCGAGCTCGCCAGCCGCCCGTGGTTCGCCGGCGACGCCTTCACCGCCGCCGACGTGATGATGAGCTTCCCGCTCGAAGCCGCCCGCAGCCGCGCGGGGCTAAACGCCTCGCGCCCCGCGACGATCGCGTGGCTGGAAACGATCCATGCCCGCCCGGCCTATCAAGCGGCGCTCAAGGCCGGCGGGCCCTACGCCTACGCCTGATCGTCAGCCGCGGCGGATCGGTTCGCCGAACTCGTCGAAGCTCGTCGGACCGGTCACCGGCGGCAGGTCGTGCGGCGCTACGTGGGTGCCGTAATCCTCGGGCTCGGGGGCATCGAGCCGCCCGCCTTCCCATTTCGCGACCACCGCGCTCGCCACCGCATTGCCGACGACGTTGGTCGCCGAGCGGCCCATGTCGAGGAAATGGTCGACCGCCAGGATCAGCAACAATCCCGCCTCGGGAATGTCGAAGAACGCCAGCGTCGCGGCGATCACCACCAGCGATGCGCGCGGGACGCCGGCAACGCCCTTCGACGTCACCATCAGCACCAGCAGCATCGTGATCTGCTGCCCCAGCGTCAGATCGATGCCATAGGCCTGCGCGATGAACATCGTCGCGAAGGTCATGTAGATCATCGACCCGTCGAGGTTGAACGAATAGCCGAGCGGCAGCACGAAGCTGGCGATCCGCGGCGGCACCCCGAACTTGTCGAGCGCCTCGAGCGTGCGCGGATAGGCGGCCTCTGACGAAGCGGTCGAGAAGGCCAGCAGCAACGGCGCGCGGATATAGCCCACCAGTTGCAGGATTCGCGGCCCCACCACCAGGAACCCCGCGCCGATCAGCAGCAGCCACAGGATGCCCATACCGAGGTAGAAGGTGCCCATGAAATAGGCGAGGCTCATGATGATTCCCGGCCCGCGCTCGGCGAGCGTCCCGGCGACTGCCGCGAACACCGCGAAGGGGGCAAAGCGCATGACGTAATTGGTCACCTGCAGGATCACCTGCGCCAGCGCCTCGATCCCGCGCACCAGCGGCGCGGCCTTTTCACCGACCGCGGTGATCGCGACGCCGACGAACAACGAGAAGACGACGATCTGGAGGATCTCGTTGTCGGCCATCGCCTCGACGCCCGAGGCGGGAACGATGTGGGTGATGAAATTCTTGAGGTTGAACGCCCCGCGCTCGACCCCCGATGCCGCATCGGCGGGCGGGATCGGGATCGCCAGCCCGACGCCCGGCTCGAACAGATTGACCAGGAACAGCCCCAAAGTCAGCGACACCAGGCTGGCGCAGATGAACCACCCCACCGCGCGAAAGCCGACGCGGCCCAGCGCCGCGGTATCGCCCATATGCGCGATGCCCGCGACCAAGGTCGCGAACACCAACGGCGCGATGATCATCTTGATCAGCCGCAGGAACAGCGTCGTGACGATCGAGAAATATTCGGCATATTGCGTCAACTGCGCGTCGCCCGGCCCGCCGCCGTCGGTGAGCGACAGGTTGAGCGCAAGGCCGACGATGATGCCGAGCACCAGGCCGATCAGAATGTAGAGGGTCAGGCGCTTGGCCAAGGGGCAACTCCGGATTCAAACAAGGCGGTCAACCAAGGGGATTGCGACGCGCGGGTCAAGCGCCGTAATCGGGGTCATGTCTCCCAAAATGCGAAGTCCCGACCTTGCGATTGACCGTTTTCCGGTCCCTTCGATGCTGCGGCAAGTTGGCGCGCTTAGAATGCCGGATATCATCGAAGCCTCTGAAGCCGGTTCCTTGGAAGTGCTGTTCGACCAGATTCCTTCGGGCTGTCCTGGCGCCCGGCCCTCGTTCGCGACGATCGCTCCGTTAACGGCTGTGGAGCGGGTGCGCGCCATCGTCGCCAGCTGGTTAGGACCGCAAACCCGTCCGGTCCGACTCCTATTGCTCGATAAGAGCGCCACGGCGAATTGGGCACTTGGGTGGCATCAGGATCGCACCGTCGCGGTACGCACGCGACGCGAGGTCGCTGGGTTCGGCGCTTGGACGCAAAAGGCGGGAGTACCGCACGTCGCGCCGCCAATCGACGTGCTGCAACGGATGATCACGGCTCGGCTACACCTCGACGATATCGATGAGGACAACGCGCCGCTCTTGATCGCGCCGGGGTCGCATCGGATGGGACTGATCCGTGAAAGCGCGATAGATGCTGCGGTTGCGACGTGCGGGACCGCACCCTGTCTGGCCGATCGCGGCGACGTGTGGCTTTACAGTACGCCGATCCTGCATGCTTCGGCGCGCGCGGCACCCGGCAGGCGTCGGAGGGTTATCCAGATCGACTTTGCCGCGTTCGATCTGCCCGGCGGGCTTGAATGGACGACTTGAGCCACGCCCGCACCTCGCATAAGCGTCGCGCATGACATCGACCAACGACATCCGCCGCTCGTTCCTCGACTATTTCGCGAAGGAGGGGCACGTGCGCGTGCCATCGGCGCCGCTGATCCCGCAAAACGATCCGACGCTGATGTTCGTCAACGCGGGTATGGTGCCGTTCAAGAACGTCTTCACCGGGCTCGAGACCCGGCCCTATCTGACCGCAACGTCGAGCCAGAAATGCGTCCGCGCCGGCGGCAAGCACAACGACCTCGACAATGTCGGCTACACCGCGCGGCACCACACCTTCTTCGAAATGCTCGGCAATTTCTCGTTCGGCGACTATTTCAAGGAACAGGCGATCGTCCATGCCTGGACCCTGCTGACGCGCGAATGGGGGCTGTCGCCCGATCGGCTGACCGCGACGGTCTATCACACCGACGACCAGGCGTTCGAATTGTGGAAGAAGATCGCCGGGCTGCCCGAGCACCGCATCATCCGCATCGCCACCGCCGACAATTTCTGGGCGATGGGCGAGAACGGGCCGTGCGGGCCGTGCTCCGAAATCTTCTACGACCATGGCGATCATATTCCGGGTGGCCCACCGGGAAGCCCCGACGAGGATGGCGATCGCTTCGTCGAAATCTGGAACCTGGTCTTCATGCAGCATGTGCAGGAAGCCAATGTCATCGTCGGCGACCTGCCGCGTCCCTCGATCGACACCGGCATGGGGCTCGAGCGAGTCGCCGCGGTTTTGCAGGGCGTCACCGACAATTACGACACCGATACCTTCAAGGCGCTGATCGCCGAATCGAGCGCGCTCACCGGCAGCGCACCGACGCCCGAAACCCAGGCGAGCCATCGCGTCATCGCCGATCACCTGCGCGCATCGGGCTTCCTGGTCGCCGACGGCGTGCTGCCCGCCAATGAAGGGCGCGGCTATGTGCTGCGGCGGATCATGCGACGCGCGATGCGCCACGCGCACCTGCTGGGCGCCAAGGACCCGCTGATGCACCGGATGGTCGGCAGCCTGGTCGCCGAAATGGGCGCGGCCTTCCCCGAACTGGTGCGCGCGCAGCCGCTGATCGAGGCGACCTTACTCCAGGAGGAAACGCGCTTCCGCCAGACGCTGGTCAACGGGCTGCGGCTGCTCGACGAAGCAACCGCGGATATGCCGAGCGGCGCGACGCTCGCGGGCGAAACCGCGTTCAAGCTCTACGACACCTATGGCTTCCCGTATGACCTGACCGAGGATGCACTGCGTGCGCAGGGCTTCACCGTCGATCGCGCGGGCTTCGATACCGCGATGGGCGAGCAGAAGCGCGCCGCGCGTGCCGCATGGAAGGGCTCGGGCGAAAAGGCGTCGGACGATCTCTGGTACGACCTCGCCGAAGAACATGGCGCGACCGAATTCATCGGCTATTCGGCCGAAGAAGGCGAAGCCGCCGTCGTCGCGATCCTCCGCGACGGCCAGAAGGTCGATCGCGCGGGTGCGGGCGACAGTGTCGAGCTGATCGTCAACCAGACGCCCTTCTATGGCGAAAGCGGCGGGCAGGTCGGCGATGCCGGCAGCGTCACCGGCAATGGCATGGCGGCGACGATCACCGACACGCGCAAATATCTCGGCCGCGTCTTCGCGCACCAGGCGACGATCACCGCAGGCGAGATCGCGATCGGCGATGCCGTCCACCTCACCGTCGATCACGCCCGCCGCGCCGCGATCCGCGCCAATCATTCGGCGACGCATCTGTTGCACGAGGCGCTGCGCCAGACGCTGGGCAAGCATGTCGCGCAAAAGGGCAGCATGGTCGCGCCCGAGCGGCTGCGCTTCGACTTTTCGCAGCCCACCGCGATCGATCCTGCGCAGCTCGCGGCGGTCGAGGCCGATGTGAACCGCCATATCCGCGCCAACGGCCCGGTCTCGACCCGACTGATGACCCCCGACGAGGCGATCGCCGAAGGCGCGATGGCGCTGTTCGGCGAGAAATATGGCGACGAGGTCCGCGTCGTGTCGATGGGCGCCGACGATGATGGCGGCACCTATTCGCTCGAATTGTGCGGCGGCACGCACGTTCGCGCGCTGGGCGATATCGGCGTGTTCAAGCTGGTGGGTGAGGGCGCGGTATCGTCGGGAATCCGCCGCGTCGAGGCGCTGACCGGCGAGGCGGCGCGCGCCTATCTCAACGCGCGCGACGAGAAATTGCGCGAGGCGGCCTCCGTTCTCAAGACCACCCCCGACGACGTCCCCGCGCGCGTCGCGGCGTTGGTCGAAGAACGCCGCCGGCTCGAGCGCGAACTCGCCGATGCCAAGAAGGCGCTGGCGCTGGGCGGCGGTGGTGCGGCTGTCGGGCCAGATCTGGTAGGGTCGGTTAATTTCATCGGCAAAGTGCTCGATGGGCTAGAGGCCAAGGCGCTGCGCGGCGCGGTCGATGAAGAGCGCGCGCGGATCGGTTCGGGGGTGGTGGCTTTGGTCGCTGTGAACGACGGTCGCGCGTCGGTTGCGGTCGGGGTGAGCGACGACCTCGTCAGCACGTTCAGCGCGGTCGATCTGGTGAAGGCTGCGGTCGCGGCTTTGGGCGGGCAGGGCGGCGGTGGCCGGCCCGATATGGCGCAGGGCGGCGGGCCCGATGGCGAGAAGGGCGGTGAGGCGCTCGCGGCGGTGCGGGGGTTGCTCGAGAGCTGACCTCACTCACCGTTCGCACTGAGCTTGTCGAAGTGCCGTTCTTCTCCTGCGCTATCGTAGAAAGAAGGACGGTGCTTCGACAAGCGCAGCACGAACGGGGAAGGGGAAGTGCGAAACGAACAGCGAGGCGGTTGTTGCCCGCCCCACCCCCGCTCAATTCTCCACCGCGCGTTCCCCGCGCACCCGCCGGATCCGCGGATCGCGGTCCAACCCTGCCGCCAGCTTGATCTCCTTGCGCATTTCGTCGCGCTTTTCGTGGATCGACGCGATCACCGGCCCCACCGCGACCCCTAGATCGACCAGCACCGCCTCGGACAATTGCAGCGAGCTCTCGAGCGTCTCGGGCACCGCGTCGGTCGCGCCCGCGCGGTACAGCGCCGCGGCGTGGTTCGCATCGCGCGCGCGGACGATGATCGGCAGCGCGGGCACCCAGCCGCGAACGCGGCGGGTGAGCCGGATGCTCAGCACCGGATCGTCCATCGTGATGATCAGCGCCTGCGCATGGCCCAGGTCGAGCCGGTCGACCATGTCGCTGCGCGCGACGTCGCCGAAGCGGACGTTATAGCCCTCGATCCGCGCGGCGTTGACGACGTCGATATCGGCCTCGATCGCGATATAGGGCTTCTCGTGCGCGCGCAGCATGTCGGCGACGGTACGCCCGACGCGGCCGAACCCGATGATGACCGTGCCCTGTTCGTCGGCCAGCGCCGCGGGCACCGCCTCCTCGCCCATCTGGCGCTCGATCTGGCGCGCCATCAGCCGCCCCGCTTTGGCGAGCAGTGGGGTGATCGTCAGGCCGATCGCGGTCACGGTGGTCCAGAAGGTTGCGGTCGAAGGTTGGATCAGCCCCGCCGCGGTGGCGGCGGTCAGCACGATCAGCGTGGTTTCCGAAGGGCTCGCCATCAGCACCCCGGTCTCGGCCGAGGTGCCCGCGCGCGCGCCCGATACGCGCAGCAGCAGTGTCGTCACCACCGCCTTGACCAGCATCACCCCGGCGATCGCCGCGAGCAGTTCGGGCCAGTAGCGCGCGACCATCCGCAGATCGAGCTGCATCCCGACCGAGATCAGGAACACCCCGAGCGCGAGCCCCTTGAAGGGCGAGATGATTGCCTCGACCTCGCCATGATATTCGGTCTCGGCGACCAGCAGCCCCGCGAGCAGCGCGCCGACGATCGGCGACAGCCCGGCGGCGGCGGTGGCGACGCTGCCGACGATCACCACCAGCAGGCTGGCGGCAAGGAACAGCTCGGGGCTCTTGGTGCGCGCCGCCTGCGCGAACAGCCGCGGCAGGATGAAGCGCCCGCCAAGATACAGGATCACGACGGTGATCCCGCCCGCGATCGCGACCTCGCTCAACCCGCGCAGCCCTTCGCCCGCGGCGGTGGGCGCGAGCGCGCCGAGCATGAAGATGATCGGTACCAGTGCGACATCCTCGAACAACAGCATCGCGAAGGCGACGCGGCCGACCGGGCTGGTCATCCCCGCGATCGGCAGCACCAGCGCGGTCGACGACAGCGCGAGCGCGAGGCCAAGGCCGATCGCGCCGCCCCAGGGCTGGCCGAGTAGGTGGAGCGCGAGGCCGATCACCAGCCCCGAAATCAGCAATTCGGCGGCACCGATGCCGAACACCATTCCGCGCATCGCCCATAGCCGCTTGAGCGAAAGCTCTAGCCCGATCGAGAACAGCAGCAGGATGATGCCGAACTCGGCGAAGGGCGCGATCGCCTCAGGGTCCGAGATGCTCACATAATAGAGCCACGGGACCTGGCCGATCATCGACCCCAGCGCATTGGGACCGACGAGGATGCCGACCAGGATGAAGCCGATGACCGGGCTGATACGAAAGCGCGCAAAGGCCGGGATCACCAGCCCGGCGGCACCGAGGATGACCAGTGCGTCGGAAAGGCCGCTATTTTGAAGATCGAGAGCCATGCCGTGACGTTAGAGCGCGGGGCGCCGTGTGATAACCTCAAATCTCGCGCGGTTTAGTCAAACAATTCGCCCTGCGCCCCTGCCGGGCGGCGGAACAGGTCGGTGCGCAGGCGGACGCGCTCGCCGACGAGACCATATTTGCGGCAGGCGATCGCGAAGCGCGTGCGAAGCAGATCGGCCCATGGCCCATGGCCTTGCATCCGGCTGCCGAACCCCGGATCATTGTCGCGCCCGCCGCGCAGCGACTGGATCGTCGCCATCACTTTGGCTGCGCGATCGGGGAAATGCGCGTCGAGCCAGGCGCGGAACAGCGGCGCGACCTCGTGCGGCAACCGCACCGGAATGAAGAATGCCGCCCTGGCACCGGCGTCGGCGGCGCGTTCGAGGATATGCTCGATCTCGTGATCGGTGATCGCGGGGATCACCGGCGAGATCGAGACGAAAGTGGGGATACCCGCGGCGGCCAGCGCCGCGATCGCCTTCAGCCGCTTCTCAGGAGAGGGCGCGCGCGGCTCGAGCGTCATCGCGATCCGCGGATCGAGCGTGGTGACCGACACCATCGCCGCCGCCAGTCCCTGCGCCGCCATCGGCGCGAGCAGGTCGATATCGCGCGTCACGCGATCCGATTTGGTCGTGATGGTCAGCGGATGCCGCGCCTGTGCCAGCACCTCGATGCACTCGCGCGTGATCCGCCATTCGCGCTCGATCGGCTGATAGGGATCGGTGTTGGTGCCGAAGGCGATCGGCTTGCAGACATAGCCGGGCTTGGCGAGTTCGGCGCGCAGCAGCGCGGGCGCGATCGGCTTGGCGAACAGCCGCGTCTCGAAATCGATCCCTGGCGACAGGTCGTGATAGGCATGCGTCGGCCGCGCGAAGCAATAGATGCAGCCATGCTCGCACCCGCGATAGGGGTTGATCGAGCGATCGAACGGGATGTCGGGTGAGCTGTTGCGCGCCAGAATCGTCCGCGGGGTTTCGATCGTGACGGTGGTGCGGACCGGCGGCGGTGCCCCATCGATACCGTCGCGATCGTCGAGCCAGTCGCCGTCGTCCTCGCGAGCGTTCAGGTTGAAGCGCGCGCTGGTTGTGTTGAGCGTTGCGCCACGGGCGGGGCGGGGGACCGGCATGTCCGAGCGGTAGCACAATGTCAGGAACGAAGGAAGAACATCGCTCCCCTCGCTGCAAGGGAGAGGTCGGGGGTGGGTAGGGGCCTGACGATACGGCTACCGGCCATCGCCGGACCGCCGTATCGCGGTACTCGACCCACCCCCAGCCCCTCCCTTTCAGGGAGGGGAGCCATTACGTTGCGCGCCGCCCACGGGGCCCGCCTCATTCAGGCTAGGTGCCGGGCAGTGCCCATCGCAGCTTGGTTACGAACACGCCGGCGACCGCACTTCCATCGCCATCGCGAGCCGGCCTGAACTTCAGCCTGGAAAATACCCTGCAGGACGCTGCGTCTAGGCTTTGAACGCCGCTGGTTTGTACGATCGAACAGCCAGTGGGCCGGCCTTTACTATCGACGTCCATCGAGAGGTGGGTGGTCCCCTCCAGCCCGGCACGACGAGCGTCTGCCGGGTAGTCGTCGTCGGTCATGAACGACGCGCTCGGCAAGGGCCGCGGCGCGGTTCCCGTGGTTTGCTGGTCAGCGGCTTGGCCCATGCTGAGCATGGACATTGTCGCGGCCAACAGGATCCCAATACCGGTAGTCGACATGCAGGCCCCTCCTTACTTGTTGTCCAATCCCATTGGCACGGCCACCTGACGACGAGCGCGGCGGAATGTGGCAACTACCGCTCCAGCAACCGCGGCATCAGCTCGACGAAATTGCATGGGCGATGCCGGCTATCGAGCTGCTGCGCCAAGATCCCGTCCCATCCGTCGCGCACCGCGCCGGTCGATCCAGGCAGCGCGAAGATATAGGTGCCGCGCGCGACGCAGGCGGTGGCGCGCGACTGGATCGTCGAGGTGCCGATCTTGTCGAAGCTCAGCCAGCGGAAGAGTTCGCCAAAGCCGGGGATCAGCTTGTCGGCGACGCGCTCGACCGCCTCGGGGGTTACGTCGCGTCCCGTCACCCCGGTGCCGCCGGTGGTGAGGATGCAGTCGATCTCGGGATCCTCGATCCAGGCGTGGAGCCGCGCGACGATCGTCTCGACATCGTCGCGAACGATGTCGCGCGCGGCCAGCACATGGCCGAAATCGGTCAATCGCTGGACCAGTACATCGCCCGAGCGATCCTCGGCCAACTGGCGCGTATCCGACACCGTCAGCACCGCGATCCGTACTGCGATCGGCGCCGCCGCGGCGCTATCGGACACGGTAGTTGGCGCTTGCCCCCTTGGCGGCGCGGCCGTTCACCGCGCTCTTGCCCGGCAGCCCGGGAAAGCGCGGCCATAGCCCCTGCGACAACGCGGTGCGGCTGTCCGATGCCTTGCCGCCCTGCGCTTCGTACATCCAGTAGTTGCGCAGCACCGTCATGACATAGCCGCGCGTCTCCCAATAGGGGATCGACTCGATGTAGAGCAGCGGATCGCCCCCATCGCGCGACGACAGGTTCCACGCCTCGACCGGGGTGGGGCCGGCATTATACGCCGCGATCACCTTGGGCAGCAGCCCCCCGGTGGTGGGCATGTCGCGCAGCTTTTCGAGATAGCTCTGCCCGACCTCGATATTGGTCGAGGGGCGCGACAGCGCGGAACGGTCGATGACGATCCCCTTCTTGCGCCCGATATCGGTCGCCGCGGCGGGCATGATCTGCATCAGGCCATAGGCACCCGCGGGGCTGACCACAGTCGACTGAAAGCGCGATTCCTGCAGCGCGTGCGCATAGACCAGCGACTTGTCGACCCGCCAGCCGCCGTCGGGGGTCCAGTTGGGAGCAGGGTAGCGCGCCGCGACCTGCGGGGTCGAGCCACGCGGGGCGTTGTGCGAAAGCCAGATTTGCGTCGCGGGCAGGTTCATCGCGCCGGCGACGCGCGCGAGCGACGCATATTCGGCAGGATCGCCGATCCGCGCCTGGTGGCGGACCACGCTGGCGGCGAGCACGTCCTCGTCGATTTCCATCAGCGCAGCGGCGATGCGGACATTGGGCCGGCGCTCGAGCGCGGTCCAGTCGGCGCCGGCGGGACGCGTCGGCACCCGGTCGGTCGCCTCGGCGATCCCCAGCGCCTGGCGCGCTAGCATGCCGTAGAAGGTTTCGTTGAACTGCGCCGCGCTCTGTAGCCGCGCCTGGACCAGGTCGGGGCGCGCCGCCGCCATGTCGGCGCGCGAAGCCCAATAGAGCCCGGCGGCGCGCAGATCGACGTCCTTGGCGCGCTGCGCGACCGCGGTGAACGCCATCTGCGCCGCGGCATAATCGCGCTGGCGCCACGCCGCCAAGCCCTGCACCCAATCGGCCTGCGGCACCCATTCGCCGCTGCCGCGCTGCGCGAGCGCGGCGAGCCGGCGCGCGGCGCTGTCGTCGCCGGTCAGATAGTGGATCCACGCCACGCGCTGCTGCCATTCGGTCAGGCATTCGGGGCTGAGGCGATCGGCATATTCGGCGACCAGCGCTTCGCCCGCCGCGCCCAGATCGTCCTTGATGATCGGTTCCATCCGCTGCGCCAGTTCGGCGGCGGCGGCGTCGTTCGCGACCGATTTGACGCGGATGCGGTTGGGCGCGCCATCGAACCACATCAGCCGCTGTGCGGTGGGGAGCGTCGGCAGCGTCTCGGCGCCGCGCACCTTGGCGAGCCGCGCGAGGCTCTCGGCATGCGGCAGCTCGGGCGCCTCGGCGAGCAACGCCTGCAGCGGGAGCAGCTCGACCTTGGGCGATCCCTTGGCGGTGTAGAGTTCGGCGCGCGCGATCGCGTGGAGCGGCCCCGGCCGCATCGCGTCGAGCTGGAGCTGTGCGTCGCTCCAGCGCTCGGCGCGGATCGCCGAGAACACCTGGCGATAAGCAGTACGCTCGGCGTCATCGAGCTGCTTGGGCACCGCAATCGCGGCGGTGGTCGCGCCGCGGCGGGTGGGGATCTGGTCGTCGTCGGTCGCATGCGCGGCCGCGGGTGCGGCGATCATGGCGACGGCGATAATGGCGCGGATACTCACGTGCGCTTTCCCCTGAGCAACAATTGCAAATCTTTCCAGGCCTCCCGCTTGTGCGCCGGGCTGCTCAGCAGGAACCGGGGGTGCACGCTGGAGATTGCCGAGAACTTGGCCTGCCGGTGGTTAATGTCATGAAAACAGGCACGAGCGTTAGCGCGGTCCGTCCCGAGGAACGCACGGCTCGCCGATTGCGACAGCAGCAGCACCGTTTTGGTGCCCGCCAGCGCCGCCAGATGCTGCGCGCGCGCGACCAGGGCGGGCTGGTCGTCGGCGGGGATCGACTGGGCGAGCGGCGCGGCGAGGCACAGCGTCGTCAGGTAGACGTCGCCCCGACTGCGGCCGATCGCGGCGAGCATCCGATCGAGCAGCCGCGCTTCGGCATCGAGCAGCAACCGATCGCCGGTGGGATGGTCGAGCATCACCATCAGGTCGGCGGTAGGATCGCCTTCGCCCGCGACGAGCGGCGCGTTCCACTTGGCTTCGGGCGCGCCTTCGCCAAGGCGCCACGCGAGGAAAGCCTCCAGCGTTTCTGGAAATTCCGCCTCGGCCTCGGCCGCACCGGGTTCGGCAGCAGCGACCGCCGTTGCAGGCGGAGTCCGTACCGGCGCGGCGAACCAGTCACGGACCTGGTCTTCGACGAGCACATCGACCCCGGCATCGGCCCACCATTCGAGCGCGCTCGCGGTGGCGGCCTGCCAGTCGTTGTGTTGATCTGCCCCCATACCCACCTACCCGACGGCAGCTTGACCTTTGGGTCAATCTGCGTGCACCGAACTTCTGCCAGGGCGGTGCCTTGGCGCGACGACCGGGTGGCGGTCAATGCCGGCACGCGAAGCGCGGCACGCTGGGATCACGCCGCCGAATGGAGACTGGGATGAGTGAACGCGAGTCGATGCCTTATGATGTCGTGATCGTCGGCGCGGGGCCTGCCGGCCTTTCCGCGGCGATCCGGCTCAAACAGCTCGCGAACGACGCCGGCAGCGAGCTGTCGGTGTGCGTGCTCGAAAAGGGCTCCGAGGTCGGCGCGCACATCCTGTCGGGGGCGGTGATCGATCCCAAGGCGCTCGACGAATTGCTGCCCGAATGGCGTGAGATGGGTTGCCCGCTTGCGCAGACCCCGGTGACCGAGAACCACCATTGGGTGCTCTCGAAAAAGGGCAAAAGCTCGCTCCCCGAATTCGCGCTGCCGCCGATCATGCACAATGAAGGCTGCTACACCGGATCGCTCGGCAGCCTGTGCCGCTGGCTCGCCGAACAGGCCGAAGGGCTTGGGGTCGAAATCTTCCCCGGCTTCGCCGCCGCCGAGATACTGTTCGACGAAGACGGATCGGTGAAGGGCGTCGCCACCGGCGACATGGGAATCGCCAGGGACGGCACGCGCAAGCCCGATTGGCAGCCCGGGCTCGAGCTCCACGCGCGCTACACCTTCTTCGCCGAAGGGGTGCGCGGGCATCTGTCGAAGGAGCTGATGCGCATCTTCGACCTGCGCAAGGATTGCGATCCCCAGGTCTATGGCCTCGGCGTCAAGGAACTCTGGGACCTCGCGCCGGGCAAGCACGTTCCCGGCCGAGTGATCCACACCCAGGGATGGCCGCTCAGCGAGACGCAAGGATCGAACGGCGGCGGTTTCCTGTATCACCAGGCCAATGGCCAGATCGCCTTGGGCTTCGTCACCTGGCTCAACTATTCGAACCCGCACCTCTCGCCCTTCCACGAAATGCAGCGCTGGAAGACCCACCCCGAGATCGCCGCGATCCTCGAGGGCGGCAAGCGCGTGTCGTACGGCGCGCGCGCGATCAACGATGGCGGCTTCCAGTCGGTGCCCAAGCTCATCTTCCCCGGCGGCGCGCTGATCGGCTGTTCGGCGGGGTTCGTGAACGTGCCGCGGATCAAGGGCACCCACACCGCGATGAAGACCGGGATGATGGCCGCCGAGGCGGCATTCCAGGCGGTCGCCGCCGATCGCCGCGGCGATGAGCTCGCCGCCTATGCCAGCGCCTATGAGGGCAGCTGGGTGCGCGAGGAACTGCGCCGCGTCCGCAACGTCGTGCCGCTGGTCAAGAAGCATGGCGACCTGATCGGGTCGGGGTTGTCGGGGGTGCATATGTGGGCCGAGCATCTGGGGGTGAAGATGCCCGGTACGATGCGCCACCATCCCGATCACGAAAGCCTGTGGCGCGCCGAAGACGTCGCCAAGATCGCCTATCCCAAGCCCGATGGCGTGCTGACCTTCGATCGCCTCTCGTCGGTGTTCCTGTCGAATACCAATCACGAGGAGGACCAACCGGTCCATCTGACGCTCAAGGACCCTGACGTACCGATCGCGCACAACCTGCCCTTGTACGACGAGCCGGCGCAGCGTTATTGTCCCGCGGGTGTGTATGAAGTGGTGGGCGAGGAAAACGGCGATCCCAAGTTCGTTATCAACGCGCAGAACTGCGTCCACTGCAAGACGTGCGACATCAAGGACCCCACGCAGAACATCAACTGGGTGGTGCCCGAGGGCGGCGGAGGGCCCAATTATCCGAACATGTAGGCTGGGCATCGCCGGCGCAGCGATCGCCGCGATGCTGGCGGCGTCGCCCGCGCTCGCCGCCAACGACCCGCCGACCGGCGCCAGCCTCGCCGCCTATGTCCGCGCGCGCGCCGCCGCCGCCGATGGCGCGGCCGACATCGCCGCGCGCGGTTATGCGATCGCGCTCGCCGACGATCCAGGCAACGAAGTCATCGCGATCCGCGCGTTTCGCGAAGGTATTGCGGTCGGCGATTTCGACCTCGCGCGTCGCGCGCTCGCGGTGCTCGAACGCTCGAACGTCGCGCCCGCCGATACGGTGATGCTGCGCTACGCCGATCGGGTGCGCGCGCGCGACTGGCCGGCCGCGCGCGCCGCCGCCGCGCAGGTGGCGCAAGGCCCGCTCGATTTCGTCGGGCCGGTGCTGCTCGCCTGGGTGGCGTTCGAGGAAGGCGCCGCCGACCCCGCTGCCGAGCTCGCCGCCGCCGAAGCCAATGTCATCTCGCGCCGCTACGCCGCCGAAAACCGCGCGCTGCTGCTGATCGCGCAAGGGCAGTATGCGCAGGCCGCCGATGCGCTCAGCGCATTGCTCGGCAACGACCAGGCCAGCCTCGATCTCCGGCTGAACGCCGCGCAGCTGTTCCAGGGCAAGCGCCAGGGCAAGCTCGCGCGCGAATTGCTGGGCGGCAGCGATCCGGTGCTGGTAGCGCAGCGATCGTCGCTTGGGCGCGGCGCGAAGGCGGGGGCGGCGTTCGGCGCGTCGCGACTGTTCACCCGGCTCGCCGCCGATCTGGGCCGCGACGAAGCGTCGCCGTTGTCTATTTTGCTCGGCCGCACCGCGCTGCTGCTCGATCCGACCGACGATCGTGCGCGGCTGCTGCTCGCCGACACGCTGTCGCAGCAGGGGTTGGGGACCCGCGCGCTCGCGCTGCTCGATTCGATCGGCGCCAAAAGCGCGTTCGCCAGCGTCGCGCAGGCGGCGCGCGTGACCGTGCTGACGCGGATGGAGGACGAGGCGGGGGCGCTCGCCGCAGCCAAGGCGCTCGCCGACGCACCCGGCGCAACGGTGACCGAGGCGCAATCCTATGGCGACCTGTTGGTCGACCAGAATCGCTTCGACGATGCCGCTGCCGCCTATGCAACGGCAATGGCGCGCGCGGGCGATGGGGCCGATTGGGTGCTCAATCTCCAGCGCGGCGGCGCCCTCGAACAGGCGGGACGCTGGGACGAGGCGCTGCCCTATCTTCGCCGCGCGGTCGAACTCGCGCCGCAGGAGCCGGTGGCGCTCAATTATCTCGGCTATGCACAGGTCGAACGCGGTGAGAATCTGGCCGAAGGGCAAAAGCTGCTCGAACAGGCGCGGGCGCTGCGTCCCGACGATCCCTCGATCACCGATTCGCTCGGCTGGGCCTATGTCCAGCGCGGCCAATGGGACAAGGGGCTCCCGCTGCTCGAACAGGCTGCCGCCGCCGAGCCCGGCGACGTCACGATCAACGAGCATCTGGGCGACGCCTATTGGCGCACCGGCCGGCGCTACGAGGCGCGCTACGCCTGGCGCGCCGCGGCGGTCCATGCCGAGGGCGACGATGCCAAGCGGCTCGCGGGCAAGCTCGCCGACGGGCTCGCCCCGGTGACCGCGGCGCGCTGACCCGATGATCGTCGAAGCCGCGCCCGCCAAGCTCAACCTTGCGCTCCACGTCCGCGCGCGGCGGGCCGATGGCTATCACGAGCTCGAAACGCTGTTCGCCTTCGTCGCCGATGGCGATGTCGTGACGATCGACCCCACCGGCGCGCCGGGGCTGACGCTGACCGGGCCCTTCGCCGCCGGCCTGTCGGGCGAGGGCGACAATCTGGTGCTGCGCGCCGAACGGCTGTTCCGCGCGCGCGTGGTCGATGGCCGGCCAATGGCGATCCTGCTCGACAAGCGGTTGCCCGTGGCGTCGGGGATCGGCGGCGGATCGGCCGATGCCGCCGCCACCCTGCGCGCGCTGGCGCGGCTTGAGGGGGTAGCGATCGACGATCCGCGGCTCTTCGGATGCGCCGAGGCGCTGGGGTCCGACGTGCCCGCCTGTTTGCTCGGCAAGACCGCGCTCGGGCGCGGACGCGGCGAGTTGCTGCTGCCGCTCGATGGGCTGGCGGCGCTGCCCGCGTTGCTGATCAATCCCGGTGTTGCGGTGTCGACCGCTGCGGTGTTCGCGCGCTGGGACGGGATCGATCGTGGGCCGATCGGGCAGGGCGATCCGCTCGCGGCGGCGCTTGCCGGGCGCAACGATCTCGAGCCGCCCGCGCTCGCGCTCGCGCCGGTGATCGCCGAAATACTGGCGTTGCTCGCCGCGCAGCCGGGGGTCCGGCTGGCGCGGATGTCGGGGTCGGGGGCGACATGCTTCGCGCTGTTCGATACCGCCGATCAGCGCGCCGCCGCCGCCGCGCGAGTGCGCGCCGCGCACCCCTGGTGGTGTCTCGAAACGGTGCTCGCGGGACAGCCGGGCGTTCCATGCCGGGACCAGGCCGCCGCATGACCCCCCGGTATCCTTCGGTTAACGCTTTGGCGCGTATCTTGCTGGACGCCGGACAAGCGAATCCTACGCCGGGAGCGGATCGTTCGCTGACGGCCTGCGCCTCACGGCCACGTCGTGGGAAAGCGGAAGGGCGGCGCGTGCAAGCGTGCCGCCCTGACGTTCCCGTATGATCGAGCTTTCCACCACCAACCATATCGCGACGCTGACGCTCAATCGCCCCGCTGCGCGCAACGCGCTGCGGATCGCCGATTGGGACGCGCTCGCCGCCGCGATCCGCGACCTGCCGCTCACCGTCCGCGCGCTGGTGCTCCATGGCGGGGCCAGCTTCTGCGCCGGCGCCGACCTGCGCGAACTCGAGACGCTGCGCGACGACAGCGCGATGCGCCCGCGTTTCCGGATCGCGATGGCGACCGCGATCGAGGCGCTGGCGGCTTGCCCGGTGCCCGTGATCGCCGGCATTGCGGGCGGCTGCTATGGCGCCGGCGTCGCGCTTGCGATCGCTGCTGATATCCGCATCGCCGCGCCCGATGCCGCCTTCGCCACCACCCCCGCACGGCTCGGGATCGGCTATCCCGCGACCGACGTCGCGCGGCTGGCGTCGCGAATGGGCCAGGGCCATACCGCGCGGCTGCTATTCTCGGCGCAACCGATCACCGCCCACGAAGCGCTGCGGATCGGGCTGGTCGAGCAGCTCGCCGACGATCCGGTCGCCGCCGCGCAAGCGCTCGCGGCAACGATCGCCGATAACGCCCCCGCCGCTGTCCGGCTGCTCAAGCGCGTGCTTCGCCACCCCGACGAGGCAGGGCACGACGCCGCGTTCGAGGCGCGCTTCGGCACCGCCGCCTTCACCGAAGGGCTCGCAGCGTTCGCAGGTAAACGAAAGCCCGATTTCCCATGAGCCATCCCCCGGTCGCGATCCTCGAAGGCGCGAGCGACATCCTGCTGCTGTGCGATCACGCCTCCGACGTCGTACCCGAGGGGGTCGATCTCGGCATCGATCCGGCGCTGCTCGCCAAGCATATTGCGGTCGATATCGGTGCCGCGCCGCTGACCGCAGCGCTCGCCGCGCGGCTCGGCGCGCCCGCGCTGTCGGGGACGGTGTCGCGGCTGGTGATCGACCTCCACCGCGAGCCCGACCACCCCGCGCTCGTTCCCACCGCGAGCGACGGCCACGCGGTGCCGGGCAATGTCGGCATCGACCGCTTCGACCGGATCGCGCGCTTCCACGCGCCCTATCACGCCGCGCTCGCCCGCCAGATCACCGCGCGCCGCCCACGGCTGCTGGTGGCGATCCACAGCTTCACCCCCCGGCTCGAGGCCGGCGGCGAAGCGCGCGCGATGCATGCCGGCATCCTCTACAACCGCGACGATCGCGCCGCGCGCGTGCTGCTCACCGAGCTTCGCACCGCGGGGATCGCAACCGGCGACAACGCGCCCTATTCGGGGCGCCTGGTCAACACGACGCTCAACCGGCACGGCGAGGGCAGGGGGATCGCGTGCGTCTCGATCGAGATCCGCAACGACCTGATCGCCGATGCCGCAGGTGTCGAGCGCTGGGCCGACCTGCTCGCGCCGATGATCGAAAAGGCGCGTAACAGTCTTGCGTTCGGGGTCGCCCCTACGCAATAGGCTTGCGCATGACCGACCAAGCCAAACCGCGCTTCGACAAGACGAAGCTCCCCAGCCGCCACGTCTCGCTCGGCCCCGAGCGCGCGCCGCATCGCAGCTATTATTACGCGATGGGGCTGCACGAGCAGGATATCGCCCAACCTTTTGTCGGCATCGCCAGCGCAGGCAACGACAGCGCGCCGTGCAACACCACGCTCAACGACCAGGCCGACGCCGCGCGTGCGGGCGTGATCGCCGGCGGCGGGATGCCGCGCCGCTTCAACACGATCACCGTCACCGACGGGATCGCGATGGGGCATCAGGGGATGAAGTCCTCGCTGGTGAGCCGCGAAGTCATCGCCGATTCGATCGAGCTCAGCATGCGCGGCCATTGCTATGACGCGTTCCTGGGCTTTGCCGGCTGCGATAAGTCGCTGCCGGGCATGATGATGGCGATGCTCCGCCTCAACGTTCCCGGCATCTTCGTCTATGGCGGCTCGATCCTGCCCGGTCGCTTCCAGGAGCGCGACGTCACCGTCGTCGACGTGTTCGAGGCGGTGGGCCAGTATGCCGCGGGCAATTGCCCGCTCGCGCAGCTGACCGCGCTCGAGAAGGTCGCCTGCCCCGGCCACGGCGCCTGCGGTGGCCAGTTCACCGCCAACACGATGGCGTGCGTCGGCGAGGCGATCGGGCTGTCGCTGCCCAATTCGAACATGGTGCCCGCCCCCTATGACAGCCGCGAGGCGATCGCGATCGCCGCAGGCGAGCAGGTCATGAACCTCGTCGAGCGCAACCTTCGCCCGCGCGACATCGCTACCCGTGCCGCCTTCGTCAACGCGGCGCGCGTCGTCGCGGCGACTGGCGGCTCGACCAACGCCGCGCTCCATTTGCCCGCGATGGCGAGCGAAGCCGGGATCGAGTTCGACCTGTTTGACGTCGCCGAGGCTTTCAAATCAACGCCGTACCTCGCCGACCTCAAACCCGGCGGCAAATATGTCGCCAAGGACATGCACGCCGCCGGCGGCGTCTACATGCTGATGAAGACGATGCTGGCGGGCGGCTTGCTCGACGGCGAATGTCTCACTGTCACCGGCCGCACGCTCGGCGAGAATATCGACCAGGTCACCTGGAACCCCGACCAGAAGGTCATCTACGACGTCAAGACGCCGATCACCCCAACCGGTGGTGTCGTCGGCCTGCGCGGATCGCTTGCCCCCGACGGCGCGATCGTCAAGGTCGCGGGGTTGCACCGGCTGCAGTTCGAAGGCGTCGCGCGCTGCTTCGATTGCGAGGAAGACGCCTTCGCCGCGGTCGAGGCGCGCGACATTGCCGAGGGATCGGTGGTGATCATCCGCTACGAAGGCCCCAAGGGCGGCCCCGGCATGCGCGAGATGCTGTCGACCACCGCCGCGCTCTACGGCCTGGGGCTCGGCGAGAAGGTGGCGCTGATCACCGACGGGCGCTTCTCGGGCGGCACCCGCGGCTTCTGCATCGGTCATGTCGGCCCCGAAGCCGCCGAAGGCGGGCCGATCGCGCTGATCGTGGATGGCGACACGATCCGTATCGATGCCGAGGCTGGCACGATCGACCTCGACGTGCCCGAAGCAGTACTAGCCGAGCGCCGCGCCGCTTGGCGTCCGCGCACGAACGACTATCAGGCGGGCGCGTTGTGGCGCTATGCCCGGACGGTGGGCCCCGCCAGTCGCGGCGCGGTCACCCATCCGGGGGCAGCGAGCGAAACCCATGTCTATGCGGATATCTGAACCAGCACGTACCGCCGCCCCCCTGCGCCTCAAGCGATGCGGGGCGGTGGCGTTGTTCGCGCTCGCCGCCTGCTCCGAAGCCGAACCCCCGATCGCCAACGAACCCGTCATCGCCAATATCGACGAACAGGTCCGCGTCGCGCGCGCCGCCGACAGTCGGATCCTGTGCGCGCCGCGGGGCGCCGAGGGCTTCGCGCCCAATTGTACGATCGAGCGGATCGTCGACGATAGGGGCACGCTGCTCACGCTTCGTCTGCCCGATGGCGGCTTTTACCGGCTGCGCGTCGCAAGCGACGGGAGCGGCGTGGTACCGGCAGACGGCGCCGAACCCGCCAGCGTCTCGATCGTCACCGACGGACTGATCGAGGTCGCGATCGGCGACTCGAAGTTCCGCCTGCCGGCAATCGTCGAGGAGGGCGCGGCGAAGTGAACCCCGCGCTTGCCGGCGCGTCGATCGTCACCGCGGCGCAAATGCGCGCCGCCGAGGTTGCGTGCTTCGCCGCGGGCGTGTCGCAGGTCGCACTGATGGAACGCGCCGCGCGCGCGGTGGCGCAGCAGGTCGCGCGGTTCGCCCGGTCGCGACCGGTGCTGGTGCTCGCAGGACCCGGCAATAATGGCGGCGATGGATTTGGCGTTGCGTGGGTTTTAGCCGAGTGGGGCTATGACGTCACCGTTGCAACGCTGGGCCAAGATTGGAATGGGGCCGCCGCAGTCATGCGCGATCGCTGGACCGGACCGACCACCGATCTCGACGACGCCACCCCGCGACCGGTGCTGGTCGACGGACTCTTCGGCATCGGCCTGACGCGCCCGATCGCCGCCCCGGTACGCGGTCGACTGGCCACGCTCGCCGCCGCCGCCGAGCTGGTGGTCGCGATCGACGTCCCCTCGGGAAGTTTCGCCGACCAGGATGCGAGCGATGGCGTCGAGGCCGACATCACCGTCGCGCTAGGCGCGCTCAAGCCCTGCCATGTCGTCGGCGATACCGCGCGCTGCGGCCATTTGATCCTCGCCGACCTCGCGATCGCGGTGCCGGGCGACACGCGGTTGATCGCACGCCCCGTGTTGCACCCGCCGTCGCGGGCCGATCACAAATATACCCGCGGGCTGGTGATCGTGATCGGCGGGACGATGCCGGGCGCCGCGCGGCTCGCGGCAGGGGCAGCGGCGCGCGGCGGCGCGGGCTATGTCGTGCTGGCATCGGACGATGCGCGCGTGCCCTTCGACGCGGTGGTGTCGCGCAAGCCCGACGCGATCGCGGCGATGCTGGCCGACCCGAAACTCGGCGCAGTGTTGATCGGACCGGGGCTCGGCCGCGACGACGAAGCTCGCACGCGCTCTGAAGAAGCCGCCGCAAGCGACTGTCCGCTCGTCATTGACGGCGACGCGCTCGCACTGGCATCGATCGACCAACTCGCTTGCCGCACCGCCCCGACGATCCTCACCCCGCACAGCGGCGAGTTCGACCGGCTCTTCGGCACCGGCGGCGGCAACAAGCTCGAACGCACCCGCGATGCCGCGCGGCGATCGGGCGCAATCGTCGTCCACAAGGGTGCCGACACCGTCATCGCCGCGCCCGATGGCCAAAGCATCGTCGCGCACCCGCCCGCCTGGCTGTCGACCGCGGGCACCGGCGACGTCCTTGCGGGGATTGCTGCCGCACGGCTGGCGGCGTCGCGCGACCCGATGCGCGCCGCGATCGAGGCGGTTTGGCTCCATGCGCGTGCGGCAAGCCTTGCAGGACCGGCGTTCGTGGCCGATGGGCTCGCCATGCATCTTCCCCAAGCAATCGCCGAATGTCTGTAGACTCTGATCCAATCGTCCGCGTAGCCGCGCGCGGCGAGGGCGTCACCGCCTCGGGGCGTCATGTGCCGATGGCCGCGCCGGGCGACGTCGTCGGCAGCGACGGCTCGGTCAGCGCCGGCGCGCACCACCAGCAGCCGCCCTGCCGCCACTATCCGCTATGCGGCGGCTGCCAGCTCCAGCATCTCGACGACACCGCCTATGCGCGCTTCCTCGTGGATCGGATCGAAGGCGGGCTCAAGGCGCAAGGGCTGGCGACCGAGATCCGCGCCCCGATCCTGTCGCCGCCGCGCACCCGCCGCCGCGCGACGCTCCACGCCGAACGGCGCGGGCGGCAGGTGCATCTGGGCTTCACCCAGGGGTCGAGCCATCACCTCGTTGATCTCGACGAATGCTGGGTCCTGACGCCCGCGCTGTTCGCGGTGCTCGCGCCTTTGCGCGGGCTGCTCGCGGCGCAGCTCACCGAATCGCGGCGCATCGACGTCCACCTCGCCGAGGTCGACCAGGGCATCGATGTGGTGCTGCAGGGTCAGCTCCGCGACGGGCTTGCCGCCGCCGAGGCGATCACCGCCTTTTCACGCCGCCACAAGCTCGCGCGGCTCTCGATCGACGATGGCTTCGGCCCCGAGGCGCGCTGGGAGCCCGACCCGGTCACCATCACGCTCGGTGGCGTCGCAGTGCCGATGCCCGCCGGGGGCTTCCTCCAGGCGACGCGCGAGGGCGAGGCGACGCTGGTCGATACCGTCCGCGCGATCATCGGCGAACCGCGCACCGTCGCCGATCTGTTCGCGGGGCTCGGCACCTTCGCACTGGCGATGACCCCCGCCACCAAGGTCTATGCCGCCGAGGGCGCGCGCGAGGCGCTGCTAGCGCTCAAGGCGGGGGCAGGGCGCGTCCAGCGCCAGCTGTTCGCCGACCACCGCGACCTCTTCCGCCGCCCGCTCACCGCCGAAGAGCTCAATCGCTTCGATGCGATCATGCTCGATCCGCCCCGCGCCGGCGCGCACGAACAGACGCTCAACCTCGCCATGTGCAAGGTGCCGCACGTTGCCTATGTTTCGTGCAATCCCAGCAGCTTTGCGCGCGATGCAAAAAAGCTGTGCGAGGGCGGGTACAGCTTGGATTGGGTGCAGCCGGTCGGCCAATTCCGCTGGTCGACGCATGTCGAACTCGTGGGGTGCTTCACGCGCTGAGCGTCATCGGGGCCACACCCTCACACCGTTCGTGCTGAGCTTGTCGAAGCACCGTTCTTCTTTTCCTCCGGTGGCGAAAAAAGAACGGCACTTCGACAAGCTCAGTGCGAACGGATTTGATTAGGCGGGATAATCCGCCGCCACGAAATACAACCCCTCCGCCGGCGCATTGAGCCCCAGCGCCGCCCGATCGCGCGCCGCCAGCGCCTCGCCGATATCGTCGGGTGTCCATTTCTCCTGGCCCACCAGGGCCAGGCACCCCACCATCGACCGCACCTGATGATGCAGGAACGACCGCGCCGAAGCGAAGATTCGGATCAGCTCGCCTTCGCGCACCACCTCGAGCCGGTCGAGCGTGCGCAGCGGGCTGTCGGCCTGGCAATGCGTCGATCGGAAGGTCGTGAAGTCATGCCGCCCGATCAGCTGCCGCGCACCCGCCGCCATCGCCTCGGCATCGAGCGGATTGGCGATCCGCCACGCGCGGCCCAGTTCGAGCGTCAGCGGCGCGCGGCGCGAGCGGATGCGATATTCATAATGCCGCGCGGTGCAGGCGAACCGCGCATGCCAGTCGCCCGCGACCTCGACGCAATCGAGGACCGCCACCGGCTGTGGGCGCAGCACCGCGTTCAGCCCCTCCATCAGCCGGAACGCGCCGATCGGCCGCTCGACATCGACATGCGCGCGCATCGCCAGCGCATGCACCCCGGCATCGGTCCGCCCCGCGGCATAGACGAGCACATCCTCGCCCAGGATCCGCCGCGCGGCATCCTCGATCGCCTGCTGGACGCTGGGGCCGTGCGCCTGGTGCTGCCACCCCATGAACGGGCGGCCATCATATTCGATCGTCAGCGCGAACCGGGTCACGCCAGGATCGTGCCTACGGGGATGGGGAATCCGCGGAGCAGTTCGGCGGGGGTCATCGCACCGCGCCCCGCGCGCTGGATGAGGGTGGGGACGAGATAGCCCTCGGCGCACGCGACGGCGAAGCCCGGAGCATGATCGATGACCGCCCCCACTTCGTCATTCCCACAAAAGGGGGAATCGAGAGTCGCCAACGCTTCCGCTCCTGCAATGACTTCGGCCCCTTCAATCCCCGCCTGCGCGGGGATGACCGATGCTTGGAGCACCCGAACCCGCTCACCCCCCACTTCGAAAAACGCCCCAGGCGCCGGGTTGAACGCCCGCACCTGACGCTCGACTTCGACCGCGCGCAGCGAAAAATCCAGCCGGGCCTCGGCCTTGTCGATCTTGGGCGCATGCGTCGCGCCCTCGGCCTGCGCCACCGGCGGATATCCCGCCAGATCGGCCAGCACCTCGACCATCAGCCGCGCCCCCATCGCGCTAAGCTCGGCGGTCAGCGCGCCCGCGGTCTTGCCGTCGACCGGCGTCCGCCCCTCGAGCCGCACCGGTCCGGTATCGAGCCCGGCCTCCATCTGCATGATCCCGACTCCGGTCTCGGCATCGCCCGCCAGGATCGCGCGCTGGATCGGCGCCGCCCCGCGCCAGCGCGGCAGCAGCGAGGCATGAACGTTGAGGCACCCGTGCCGCGGCGCGTCGAGCACCGCGCGCGGCAGTATCAACCCATAGGCTGCGACCACCGCGACATCGGCACCGTGGCCGGCAAACACCGCCTGCGCTGCCGCATCGCGTAACGATACCGGGTGATGCACCGCGATTCCCCGCGCCTCGGCGCTCGCCTGCACCGGCGAGGGCGTGAGCGCCTTGCCTCGCCCGGCGCGGCGCGGGGGCTGGGTATAGGCGGCGACCACCTCATGCCCCGCGGCGACCACCGCATCGAGGATCGGAACGGCGAATTCGGGGGTGCCCATGAAGACGATACGCATGCTTCTCCTGAACCGCTTGGCAGGCGGGCATGCAACCCCCTATCTGTGGCTGCGATGGCATCTCCCGAAATCGACGCGCTCACCCAGGCGCTGGCGCGGCTTCCTGGCCTCGGACCGCGTTCGGCGCGGCGCGCGGTGCTGCATCTGCTCAAGCGCCGTGAAACCGCACTGGCGCCGCTGCTCGCCGCGCTCGACGCGGTCAACGAGCGGCTCGTCACCTGCTCGACCTGCGGCAATGTCGACACCAACGATCCGTGCGGCGTCTGTTCCGATCCGCGCCGCGACGGGCGCGCGCTGTGCGTGGTCGAGGAGGTCGCCGATCTCTGGGCGCTCGACCGCTCGCGGTTGTTCCCCGGCCGCTTCCACGTCCTCGGCGGCAAGCTTTCGGCGCTCGAAGGCATCCGTCCCGAGGACCTCGCGATCGATGCGCTGGTCCGCCGGATCGAGGCGGGGGGGATCGACGAGGTCGTGCTCGCGATGAACGCCACGCTCGAGGGGCAGACCACCGCGCATTATCTCGCCGAGCGGATCGAGCGCTTTCCGGTACGCATCACCCAGCTCGCGCATGGGCTGCCCGTGGGCGGCGAGCTCGATTATCTCGACGAGGGCACGCTGGCGCAGGCGTTGCGCGCACGCCGACCGGTCGCGTGACGCCGCCCCGGTGCTTGACCCCCCGCGCGCGCAGACTTAATTTGGCAACATGGCCATTCTCCCGATCATCGAAATTCCCGACCCGCGCTTGAAGCTGGTATCCGAACCCGTCGCCGACATCGACGACGGGGTGCGCAAGCTGGTCGCCGACATGTTCGAGACGATGTACGACGCCCCCGGAATCGGCCTCGCGGCGATCCAGGTCGCGGTGCCGAGCCGCGTGCTGGTGATCGACCTTCAGGAGGAGGACGAAGAGGGCAAGTCGGTGCGCAACCCGCTGGCGTTCATCAATCCCGAAATCCTCGAAGTCTCCGACGAGCTGCGCGTCTACAACGAAGGCTGCCTCTCGATCCCCGACCAATATGGCGAGGTCGAACGCCCCGCGCGCTGCCGCGTCCGCTGGCTCGACCCCGAAGGCGCGACCCACGAGGAGGAACTCGACGGCCTGCTCGCCACCTGCCTCCAGCACGAGATGGACCATCTCAACGGCGTGCTGTTCATCGATCACATGTCGCGGCTCAAACGCGACATGGTGCTCCGCAAACTGGCCAAGGCGCGCAAGGCGGCGGCTTGAGCGTGACGCCATGACGCGGTAGGTTCGCGCTTCGTTCACCCGGAGTGCCGCCGCTTATGGATCCTGTTTTCGCAATTTTGCTCGTGGTGGCGGCGTTGGTCGTTGGCGCGGTGCTCGGCTGGTTCCTCGGCAATCGCGGGCTCGAGAGCGTGCGCGCCGAACGCGACGCGCGCGAGGCCGAGTTCAAGAAGGCGATCACCGATCTCGCGCTGGCGTCGGACCGCGCCGAGCGCGTCGGCGTACTGGTCGCCGAAAACGAAACGCTGCGGATCGAGCGCGACAGCGCGCGGCTCGATCTGGCGACGCTCAAGGCCGACGCCCGCGCGTTCGAGGCGCGGCTCGAGGAGTTCAAGGCGGCCAAGGACGCAATGGCCAACCAGTTCGCCGACGTCGCCAACCGCTTGCTCGGCGATGCGCAAAAGGCCTTCCTTGCGCGCGCCGACGAGCGTTTCCATCAGGCGGGCGAAAACAACGAGATGAAGATCAAGGCGCTGCTCGCCCCGGTCGAACAGACGCTCAAACGCTATGAATCGGGGGTCGAGCGCGTCGAGAAGGAGCGGTCGGAAGCCTATGGCAACCTGACCGGGCTGATGGAAGCGATGCGGATCGGCCAGGAATCGGTGAAGAGCGAAGCCGCCAAGCTGGTCAACGCGCTGCGCGCCGCACCCAAGGCGCGCGGGCGCTGGGGCGAGCAGCAACTCAAGAACGTGCTCGAAACCTGCGGCCTCACCGAACACACCGATTTCCACATGGAAGTCTCGGTCGATGCCGAGGGCGGTCGGCTGCGCCCCGACGCGACG
Source organism: Sphingomonas qomolangmaensis (assembly GCF_024496245.1). Lineage (NCBI taxonomy): Bacteria > Pseudomonadati > Pseudomonadota > Alphaproteobacteria > Sphingomonadales > Sphingomonadaceae > Sphingomonas > Sphingomonas qomolangmaensis. The sequence goes on along the minus strand of NZ_CP101740.1, from coordinate 960,834 downwards.
ATCCGCGTTCCCGGCGATTCGCTGCTGGTGATCGACGCCAAGGTGTCGCTCAACGCCTATCAGGACGCCTATGGCGCGATCGACGAGATCGAACGCGCGCGCCACCTCACCGCGCATGTCGCCTCGATGAAGGCGCATGTGAACGCACTCGGCAGCAAGGCCTATCAGGGCCAGTTCGCCAACACCCCCGAATTCGTGATCATGTTCGTCCCCGGCGAGCATTTCGTATCGGCGGCGCTCGAGCACGAACCCGGCCTGTGGGACTTCGCCTTCGAAAAGCGCGTGCTGATCGCGACGCCGACCAATCTGATTGCGATCGCCCGCACGGTGTCGGCGGTGTGGCGGCAGGAGAAGCTTGCGGGTGAGGCGCGCGAGATCGCCAATCTGGGCCGCGAGCTCCACGCGCGGATCGTGACGATGGGCAACCATATCGCGCGGATGGGCAAGAATCTCGAAAGCGCGAACAGCGCGTACAACGCCTTCGTCGGCTCGATAGAAAGCCAGGTGATGACCTCGGCCAAGCGCTTCGAGACGCTCAACGTCGACACCGGCGACAAGGCGATCGATTCGCTGCCGATGGTGGAGAGCAGCCCGCGCCCGCTGTCGAAGCTCAAGACCGCGCTGATCGGGGCCGAGGCGGAGTAGGGGGGCAATCCTCCCCCGCCAGCGGGAGGGGGACCAGCGAAGCTGGTGGAGGTGGCAGATTACCAAGGGCCGCTCGTGTCCTCCCCCTCCGTCAGCCCTGCGGGCCGCCACCTCCCCCTGGCGGGGGAGGAACAAGTCGCTCACCGCCGCTGGTTCAGCACCTCATACGCCATCACCGCCGTCGCCACCGCGGCGTTCAAACTATCCGCCTTGCCCAGCATCGGCATCTTGACCCGCAAATCGCATTCCGCCGCATAGGCAGCGGGCAACCCCTGCGCTTCGTTCCCCGTCAGCAGGAAGGTCGGCGCGGCGTAGCGCGCTGCCTGGTAGTCGACCTCGGTATCGAGGCTGAGCGCCACCAATTGCCCCGGCCCACTCCGCAGCCACGGCAGGAACTCCCCCCACGCAGCCCGCGCGATCGGCACGGTAAACAGCGCCCCCATGCTCGCGCGCACCGCCTCGACCGAAAACGGATCGACGCACTCTTCGATCAGGATCAGTCCGCCCGCACCCACCGCGTCGGCGGTGCGCAGGATCGTCCCCAGATTGCCCGGATCGCGCAGCCGCTCGGCGACGAGCCAAAGGTCTGCGCGCGTCCGATCAAGGCTGTCGAGCGGGGTGAGGAATTCGGCGTAAACCCCTACGACCGATCCAGGGTTATCCTTTCCCGACAGCTTCGAGAGGATATCGGCATCGGTCTCGATCGCCTCGCCGCCATGCGCCTCGGTCGCCTCGACCAGCGCCACCACCAGCGGATGCTGTGCGCTGTCGGCGGCGTAGAAGACGAACTGCGGCAGGATCCCCGCCTCGCGCGCTTCGGTGAGGATCCGCAGCCCCTCGGCGAGGAACAGCCCTTCCTCGCGGCGGTGGCGCTTGTCGCGCAGCCCGCGGATACGCTTGACGAGCGGGTTGGAAAAGGCGGTGATCTGGCGGGGCATATTGTCTTTTAATCCCCCTCCCGCGTGCGGGAGGGGCTAGGGGAGGGGATGTCGGTTTCGCGTGACGCTATCAGCACATGCCCTCCCCCGACCCCTCCCGCAAGCGGGAGGGGAGGAATGACCTCAATCCTCGCCGAACCGCGCCTCGACCAGTTCGCAGAGCGCCGCCACCGCGCCCTCGGCCTGCTCGCCCTCGGCGCTGATCGTGATCGTGTCGCCCATCGCCGCGCCGAGCATCATCAGCCCCATGATCGAGGTGGCGGTGACGAATGATCCGTCCTTCTCGACGGTGATCTCGATCGGTTGCGCCGAGGCGAGCGTCACGAACTTGGCGCTCGCGCGCGCATGCAATCCGCGCCGGTTCGACACCAGCACGCTGCGCGAGACCGCGCTCAAGCCGCCGCCTCGCCCAGCACTTCGGACGCGACCGAGATATATTTGCGCCCCGCATCGCGCGCCGCCGCGACCGCTTCGGTAACCTTCATCGCCTTGCGTGCGCCGCCCAGCCGGATCAGCATCGGCAGGTTGATCCCCGCGATCACCTCGACCCGCCCGGTGTCGAGCAGCGAGATCGCCAGGTTCGAAGGGGTGCCGCCGAACAGGTCGGTCAGCAGGATCACGCCCTTGCCGTCGTCGACCTCGTCGATCGCGCGCGCGATGTCGGCGCGGCGTTCTTCCATGTCGTCGTCGGGGCCGATGCACACCGTGGCGATCCGCTCCTGCGCGCCGACGACATGCTCCATCGCGACGACGAATTCTACCGCGAGCCGCCCGTGGGTCACGAGTACCAAGCCGATCATCGAATGTTGTTCTTCCATAGCCTTCATGGCGTAACCGGGGCGATGGCGAGCGAGTCCTGCGGCGCCGACCCGAGGTCGCGATGCGTCACCGTGGGCGAAAATCCAGCTTTACGCAACTGTGACGCCATGCGTTCGGCGACATGCACCGATCGATGTCTCCCGCCGGTACAGCCAAAGGCGATGGTAACATACGCCTTTCCCTCGGCGCGGTAGCGCGGCAGCAGCAGTTCGAGCAGCGCGGCGATCGATCCGAACGCCTGAGCATAGGCCGGGTCCCCTATCACATACTCGGCGACGTCGGCATCACGCCCGGTCCCCGGGCGCAGCGTCGGCACCCAATGCGGATTGCGCAGGAATCGCATGTCGAACACCAGGTCTGCGTTGCGCGGCAGCCCGCGCGAATAGCCGAACGACAGGATCGACAGCGTCGGCTCGCCCAGGCCATCGCCCGAAAAGCCATCGCGGATCGTCTGCGCCAGCGCGTTGGCGGTCAGATCGGTGGTGTCGATCAGTCGGTTCGCCCAGTCGCGCAGCGGCGCGAGCAATTCGCGCTCGCGCGCGATTCCGTCGCTGGCGGGGCGATCCTGCGCCAGCGGGTGGCGGCGCCGCGTTTCCGAATAGCGCCGCTCGAGCTCGACCCCGCTGCAGTCGACGAACAACGTACCGACCGCAAAGCCATGGTCCTCGCTCAGCGTGCGGATTCGGCGCACGATCCGCTCGGCGTCGAAGCCGCGCGTCTGCGCACCGATCCCCAGCGCCAGCGGGCGGTCGTCCTGCTCGCTATGCGAGGGTATTTCGGTCGCGAGCAGCCGGTCGAGCAGCAACAGCGGCAGATTGTCGACGACTTCCCAGCCGAGATCCTCGAGCGTTCGCAGCGTCGTCGACTTGCCCGCCCCCGACATGCCGGTGACCAGCAGCAGGCGGCGTGGCCGCGACGCGGGGCTCATGCGCGGGTGGCCAGCAACCGACGGACTACCAGTTCGACCTTGATCGGTGCCGAAGGCTCGAGCGCGGGCAGCGCGAATTGGGGTACCGCGATGCCCGCGATCGGGCGGACGCTATCGCGCTCGGGCATCCGCTCGGGATTGGGATCGATCACGATCACCGCCGCCACCGGTGCCTCTGCAATGCAGGGCAGCTCGACCACGCCGATCCCGCGCACTTCGATCTGGCCACGGATCGTCTGCGGGGCGGCGGCGTACAGCACGCCGTCGCGGCGCAGCAGCAAGGTGTAGTCGTCGCTCACCAGCACCGCGCCGCGGTCGATCAGTCGCAGCGTCAGGTCGGACTTGCCCGCCCCCGATGGTCCCTCGATCAGCACCGCATGGCCGTCGATCGCGACGCAGGAGGCATGCAGCGTTTCGGACGATAACTGGCTCACCGCATGCTCCGCGCTCATGGGGCAGGCGGCCCCGGCAACCGTACCACGAACCGCGCGCCGCTCGCCTGATCCTCGCGCGATTCGACATGAATCGTGCCCAGATGTCCTTCGACAATCGTGCGCGCGATGGCAAGGCCGAGCCCCGAATGGCGGCCAAAGCCTTCACCCTCGGGGCGCACCGAATGGAAGCGGCGGAACACTGTCTCGCTCGCCTCGGCGGGAACCCCGGGGCCTTGATCCTCGACGCACACCACGACTGCCGCGTCGCCGGTGGTAACCGCGACGGTAACGATCCCGCGATCGGGCGAGAACGAGATAGCGTTTTCGATGAGGTTTTCGAACACGCGCTCGAGCCGCACGCCTTCGCCCTGAACCGTCAGCGCCACATCGGCGTCGCGATCGAAGCGCAGCTCCACCCCGCGCTCGATCCCGCGCGCGTGCCACCCCGCGACCATTGCCGCGAGCATCGCCCCCAGGTCGACCGGCTCGAACTTGGCGCGGCTCAGTTGCGCGTCGAGCCGCGAGGCCTCGGAAATGTCCGAGATAAGCCGGTCGAGCCGCAGCACGTCGTCGCGGACGATCGCCAGCAGCCGGCCTTGCAGGTCGGGATCTCGGACATTGCCCAGCCCCTCGACCGCCGATCGCAGCGACGCGAGCGGGTTTTTGAGCTCGTGCGCCAGATCGGCGGCGAACGCCTCGGTCGCGTCGATCCGCGCGCGCAACGCCAGGCTCATGTCCGACAGCGCACGCGCGAGCATCCCGATCTCGTCGCGGCGCGAGGGCAGGCGGGGTACCACCACTTCGCGCGCGCGCCCCAGCCGGACGCGCACCGCGGCGCGCGCCAGCAGCCGCAGCGGGCGGACGATCGTTCGCGCCAGGAACAGCGACAGCAGCACCGACACCAACGAAACGATCGCCAGCACCACCCCAAGCCGGAAGCGCTCGACCCGTACCACGCTGGTGATGTCGCGCGCGTTGACCGTCGTCAGCAGCGTGCCGCGCGACCCCAGCGGGGCGGCGGCGGTGATCACCGGGGTGCGATCGGGCGCGCGCCACAATGTCGAGGGGGCGGTGTGGTGTTGATAGGCGGCGCGCACGTCGGGCCAGTCGAAGCCGCGCGCGCGCGGGCGCTCGCGATAGAGCGGCGCGCGCGCCGCGCCGACGACGGTGTCGATCCCGGCGTCGAGCACGCGCGCCGCCTCGGTCTGCCAGCGATCCTTGTCGGGATCGCGCAGCAGGAAGTTGCGCACCCCGAGCGAGCGGCTGTCGCTGCGCTCGACCCCGTCGGCGGCAAAAGTGCGAATCCGCGTGCCCGTCTGCCGCGCGAGCCGGGTGACCAGTGCTTCCTCGTCCGACAGCCGCGTCGCCATCAGCGCCTGCGCGACCAGCCGTGCCTCGCGGCTCGCTTGTTCCATCCGGCTGTCGAGCAGCCGCAACCGGTACGAATCGAGGTAGAAGAAACCCCCCGCCAGCAGCGCCAGCGCGAAGATGTTCACGAACAGGATGCGCGGCGTGAGCGACAGCCGGCCCGACCAGCGAAGCGGAAACTCGCTCTCGTCAGTCGTCGGAAAAGCGATAGCCCGCTCCGTACAATGTCTCGATCGCGTCGAATTCGGGATCGACCTGTCGGAATTTGCGCCGCACGCGCTTGATGTGGCTGTCGATCGTCCGGTCGTCGACATAGATGTCGTCGTGATAGGCGGCATCCATCAGCTGGTTGCGCGTCTTCACGATGCCGGGCCGCTGCGCCAGCGTCTCGAGGATGAGGAACTCGGTCACCGTCAGCGTGACGTTGGCGCCCGCCCAGGTCACGCGGTGGCGCGCTGGGTCCATCGCCAGCCGCCCGCGCTCGATCACCGGCTGCGGCGGCGGCGCGGCTTCGCCATGTTCGCCGGGCACCGCGACTTCGGTGCGGCGCAGGATCGCACGGATCCGCGCGATCAACAGCCGCTGGCTGAACGGCTTGGCGATATAATCGTCGGCGCCCATCGCCAGGCCGAGTGCCTCGTCGAGCTCGTCATCCTTGCTCGTCAGGAAGATCACCGGCACCGCCGACTTCTCGCGCAGCCGCCGCAGCAGTTCGAGCCCGTCCATCTGCGGCATCTTGATGTCGAGCACGGCCAGGTCGGGGGGATTGTCGACCAGCGCCTTCAGCGCCGCCTCGCCGTCCGAATAGACGCGGGTGACGAACCCCTCGGCCTGCAGCGCGATCGAGACCGAGGTGAGGATGTTGCGATCGTCGTCGACGAGCGCGATCGATGCGGTGGTCATGCGTGGTTCCACGCGGTGGTACGGCCCATCGGTACGGCGTAGCCCAAACCCCCTCGCGGCTCAATTCCCCGCGCGGCGCGTTCAATTGACGGATAGCAGCGCAACCCATAAGCGCGCGCTAACAATATAACAGCTGCGACGAACATAGTCGTGGGAGAGGAATGATATGATAAATGAGCCGATCGCGCGCCACGATCTGGCGGCGCAGGGTATCGCTACCGACGCCGCACAGCATTGGAACCTTGGCAACGCTGCCTTGGTCGAACAGGCACTACGCCGCGGCGAGGGGCATTTGTCTGACCATGGCGCGCTGGTCGTCGAAACCGGTCGCCACACCGGGCGCTCGGCGCAGGACAAGTTCACCGTCCGCGATGCCGCCACCACCGACAGCATCTGGTGGGGCCCGAGCAACAAGCCGATGGAGCCCGATGCCTTCGCCCGGCTCAAGGCCGATTTCCTCGACCATCTGGCCGGCCAGGAAACGCTGTTCGTCCAGGATCTGTTCGGCGGATCGCAGCCCGAATATCGCGTGAACGTCCGCGTCATCAACACGCTGGCGTGGCACAACCTGTTCATCCGCACGATGCTGGTGCGGCCCGAAGCGCACGAACTCGCCGATTTCGTTCCGGGCTATACGATCATCGATCTTCCCGATTTCCGCGCCGATCCGCCGCGCCACGGTTGCCGCAGCGAGACCGTGATCGCGGTCAACATCACCGACCGGCTGATCCTGATCGGCGGCACGCGCTATGCCGGCGAGATGAAAAAGTCGGTGTTCGGGCTGCTCAACTATCTGCTCCCCGAACAGGGCGTGATGCCGATGCATTGCTCGGCCAATATCGGCCCCAAGGGCGACACCGCGGTATTTTTCGGGCTGTCGGGCACCGGCAAGACGACCTTGAGCGCCGATGCCAGCCGCACGCTGATCGGCGACGACGAACATGGCTGGTCGGATACGCATGTCTTCAATTTCGAAGGCGGCTGCTACGCCAAGACGATCCGCCTGTCGGCGCAGGCCGAGCCCGAGATCTACGCCACGACGCAGCGCTTCGGCACCGTGCTCGAAAACGTCGTGATGGACCCCGACACGCGGATCCTCGACCTCGACGACGCGACGCTCGCCGAGAACAGCCGCGCCGCCTATCCGATCGACTTCATCCCCAATGCCAGCGCCGACAATATGGGGCCGGTGCCGCGCAACATCGTGATGCTCACCGCCGATGCCTTTGGCGTGCTGCCGCCGATCGCCAGGCTAACCCCCGACCAGGCGATGTACCACTTCCTGTCGGGCTACACCGCCAAGGTCGCGGGCACCGAAATGGGCGTCACCGAGCCCGAGGCGACCTTCTCGACCTGCTTCGGCGCCCCCTTCATGCCGCGCCATCCTTCGGTCTACGGCAATCTGCTCAAGGAGCGGATCGCGCGCGGCCAGGTCGATTGCTGGCTGGTCAACACCGGCTGGACCGGCGGCAAATATGGCGTCGGCAGCCGCATGCCGATCAAGGCGACGCGCGCGCTGCTCAACGCCGCGCTCGACGGTAGCCTGAATGACGGCGACTTCCGCACCGACCCCAATTTCGGTTTCGCGGTTCCGGTATCGGTCCCCGGCGTCGACCCGGCGATCCTCGACCCGCGCGACACCTGGGCCGACAAGGCCGCCTATGACGAAACCGCCGCCAAGCTCGTCGACCTGTTCGTCGAGAACTTCGCGCCCTTCGAAGCCCATGTCGACGAAGGCGTCCGCGCCAGCGCGCCAAAGGCGGTGGTCCCGGCCTAAGCGCGCTCCGGGGGGTGACGAAGGGCGCCCCAACCGGAACCCAGCCCCGCACCCGCCGTTCCCCCGCACATGCCCGCATTCGACATCGCCGCCTGGAATATCCCCGAGCCGCTGCCCACGCTCGCGATCACTGCGCTCGCGGTCGTTGCGGCGTTGGTGCTCCACGCCATCGGCTTTCGCCTGCTGCGCCGCTTCACCTCGCGCACCCCGTCCTCGTCCGACGACGTGTTCGCCGAGGAGGCGCATCGCCCCTCGCGCTGGCTGGCCGTGGCGATCGCGCTGGCATTCGTCCGCCGCTTCGTCGATCTATCCCCCACCAGCGATGCACTGTGGAACCAGCTCGCGGGCCTCATCGTCCCCGGCATCCTCGGCTGGCTCGCGATCGCGATGGTCCGCGCGGTCGGCCGCACCGTCGAGCTCAACGCTGACATCAGCGTCGCCGACAATCTCCGCGCGCGCCGCCGCCGCACCCGCAGCGCGATCCTCGGGCGGATCGTCATCTTCCTCATCGGCTTCATCACCATCTGCCTGATGCTGCTGAGCATCCCGAGCATCCGCAACGTCGGGGTCACACTGATGGCGTCGGCGGGCATCGCCGGCCTCGCGGTCGGTGCCGCGGCGCAGCCCGCGCTCAAGAACCTCATCGCAGGCATCCAGATGGCCTTCACCGAACCGATCCGGATCGACGACGTCGTGATCGTCGACGGCGAATGGGGCAGGGTCGAGGAAATCCGCCTCACCTATGTCGTCATCGCGATCTGGGACGAGCGGCGGCTAGTGGTGCCCGTCTCGAAATTCCTCGAGGAATCGTTCCAGAACTGGACGCGCAACACCTCGAAGCTCCTGGGATCGGTATTCCTCTGGCTCGACCCCGCCACCGACATCCCCCGCCTGCGCGCCAAGGCCGAGCAAGTCATCGCTGCCAACCCGCGCTGGGACGGCCGCGCGCAGGGGCTGCAGGTAACCGACAGCAAGCCCGACGCGATCGAAGTCCGCATCCTCGCCACCGCCAAGGACGCCGGCACCACCTTCGACCTGCGCTGCGACATCCGCGAGGCGCTGCTGGCGTTCGTCCGCGACGAAATGCCCGAAGCGCTGCCGAGAACGCGCGCGCTGGTCGAGCCGATTTCGCCCCGCCCGGAACGGTGAGGGCAACGACCGACCGCCCCGATACCTCCCCTCCCTGGAAGGGAGGGGGCGGGGGTGGGTAGGTTCGAGGCACCCGGAACGCCCGCCACGCGCCGACCCACCCCCAACCCCTCCCTTCCAGGGAGGGGAGAAGCGGCAATCACCCCCGCCGCGTCACCATCCACCGGTCGATATTCCCCGCCAGCACCGTCAGCGGCACCCCGCCGCCGCCGACCACCGCATCGTTGAACGCCTTGAAGTCATAGCGCGTACCCAGATCGGCCTGCGCCTTGGTCCGCAGCCGGTTGATCTCGCTATGCCCGATCTTGTAGCCGCAGGCCTGGCCCGGCCACGCGCAATAGCGATCGACCTCGCTGGTCACTTCGCCCACCGACGATCCGTTGGTCCGTGCGAACCAGTCGATCGCATAGTCGCGTGTCCAGCGCTTGGTATGCAGCCCGGTATCGACCACCAGCCGGCACGCGCGGAACGCGATCGATTGCAGATAGCCCAGCCGCCCGACGGGATCGTCGTCATACACCCCCAATTCGTTGCCCAGTTGCTCGGCATACAGCGCCCAGCCTTCGCCCATCGCGCTGAACCCCATCAGCGAGCGCAGCAGCGGCAGCTTCTGCGCATATTCGCCCTGCCACACATGGCCGGGGATCGATTCGTGGAAGGTCAGCGTCGGCAGGCTGTATTTGGTGTGGAGCGCGGGGTCTTTCAGGTTGATCCAGAAACGCCCCGGCACCGATCCGTCGATCGTCCCCGCGCCGCCATAAGCGAGCGGCGCGCCTTCCTGCTCGGCGATCGCGATCCTTTTGACCTCGACGATCCCCTTCACCGGCGCGCCGAACGCGCGGGGCAGGCGGGTGCGGACATCGGCGATCGTCGCCTGGATCATCGCCATGATTTCCGCGCGTCCTGCGTCCCCCGCGGCGAACTGGAAGCGCGGGTCCTTGCCTAGCCCCGTCATCCGCTCGCCGACGCTGCCGTTGGTATAGCCAAGCGTTTTGAGGATGCCGTCCATCTCGCCCTGCAGACTTTTGAGCTCCTCCTGGCCCATCGCGTGAACTTCTTCCGGGGTCATCCGCGTCGTGGTCGCCGCGCGCAGCGTCCAGGCGTAATAATCGGGGCCGTCCTTGAACTTCCATACCCCGGCATCGGCATTGGCCGCCTTGCGATGCAGCTCGAGCTCGGCGATCTGGCGATCGAGCGCAGGCGCGACGTCGGCGGTTGCGATCTTCTCGGCGCGCGCCCCCCAGTCGCCGGGGATCGTCTTGGTGCGCCGTGCGAGCGACTCGACGATCAGCCAGTCCTTCGCCGGCCCCTCGCGCGTCATCTTGATCGAAGCCAGCGTCTTGTCCATCAGCACGTCCGACGCGATCACCCCGCGGCCCCGCGCATCGCGCAGCCGCTCGGTCTCGCCATCCAGATTGTCGGCGAACGCCGCCAGCCGCGACAGATAGGCGTCGGCATCGGCCTTGGTCGCGACCTTGTGCGTCGCGTCGAGGAACTTGGGCACGTCGAGATACGCGCCCATATTTTGCGCAACGACATAGGGTCCGTTGCGCCACCCGCCGACCGCCACCGCGCCGTAAGGAAAGGCGAAGCCGTCGATCGCGGTCGCATAGGCGGTGGTCGCCACCTCGATATCGGTCCGGATCCCCGGCGACAGCGCCGCGGTATCGACCGCGCGCAGACGGTCGAGCGCGCTCTTCGTCCACGCCGCGCTATGCAGCCTCCCCGCGCTCGATCGATCCGACGAGCGTGCCTTGAGCCCCGCGCGCGCGCCGGTGTCGATGCCAAGCCCCGTCGCGCTCTCGGGCGAGCGCAGCAGATATTCCTCGGCGATCGCGTCCATCAGCGCCTGTGCGCGTACGTCCGCGCTGGCTTGCGCGGCGCGCAGCGGCAAGGCGGTGAGCGCGGCGCTCGCGCCGGTCGCGAGCAATAATTGGCGGCGGTCGAGATTCATGCAGTCACTCCAGGACGATCGGTTCGATGATGAGGGTGGTATTCTGGACGCCGACGACGCGTGCGATCGCGCCCACCGGCAGCACCGGGCCGCGCGAGGGCCATTCGCCATCGGCGACGCGCACCCGTCCGCTGCCATCGGCACCCGACGACACGACGGTCACCGTCGCGCCGAGCATCCGCGCGCCGACATCGTTGAGCAAAGGATCGGCGCTGTCGGGTGAATAGTCGCGATACCAGCGCCGCCCGATCGCGATCGTCACCGCGCTCCACGCGGCAAGGCTCGCCAATTGGCCAGCCAGCGGCAGGTCGGGAAATAGCAGCACGAAGGCCCCGGTGATCGCCGCGGCGATCGCGACGAAGACCAGGAACACCCCGGGCACCAGCAGCTCGACCCCCGCCAGCAGCGCCCCGGCGGCGATCCACCACAGCCCCGGATTGTCCCAGTCCATTTGGGCTCAGTCTTCCGCCGCTTCGATCCGCGGGCGCGGCGGCGGGGCAGGGGGCGACGACGCACCGCCGACGATCTCCTTCGCCAGCTCGCCGATCCCGCCCAGCGTCCCCATCAATTGCGTCGCCTCGACCGGGAACAGGATCGTCTTGGCATTGGGGCTGGTCGCGAACTTGCCGATCGCCTCGACATATTTCTGCGCGATGAAATAGTTGAGCGATTGCGGGCTGCCCTGTTCGATGGCGATCGAGACCAATTCGGTCGCCTTGGCCTCGGCCTCGGCGGCGCGCTCGCGCGCTTCGGCATCGCGGAACGCCGATTCCTTGCGCCCCTCGGCCTCGAGGATGCGTGCCTGTTTCTGTCCCTCGGCGCGCAGGATTTCGCTCGCGCGCGTGCCTTCGGCCTCGAGGATGTTGGCGCGCTTCTCGCGCTCGGCCTTCATCTGGCGGCCCATCGCGTTGACGATGTCGGCGGGCGGGCGGATGTCCTTGATCTCGACGCGGGTGATCTTCACCCCCCACGGCGTCGTCGCCTGGTCGACCACGCTCAACAGCCGCGCGTTGATCTCGTCGCGCTTCGAAAGCGTCTCGTCGAGGTCCATCGATCCCATCACGGTGCGCAGGTTCGTCGTCGTCAGCTGCATCAGCGCCATGTACAGGTCCGACACCTCATACGCCGCCTTGGGCGCGTCGAGCACCTGGAAGAACACCACCCCGTCGGTCGAGATCATCGCATTGTCGCGGGTGATGATTTCCTGCCCCGGAATGTCGATCACCTGCTCCATCATGTTCACCTTGCGGCCGACGCGATAGAAGAAGGCGGGATACAGGTTGAACCCCGGCCGCGCGACGGTGGTGAAGCGCCCGAAATGCTCGATCGTATAGTTATAGCCCTGGCGGACGATCTTGATGCTCGCGAACAGATACGCCAGCACCAGTGCGACGATCACCGTCAACAGCCCTGCAATCACATCCATGCCGCCATCCCCGCTTGCCCGTTGCGGCGATGCTAGCAGGATCGCCGCGTCAGGCCAGCACAACCGGCCCAGCACCACCACCGGCACGCCACGCGCCCCCTAGCGCCAGCGCCCCCCCTTGGTTACATGGGCCGCCAACCTCTCCCCCGCGCAGGATTCGGCACCTCATGGACATTCCCCTCGGCCTCACCTTCGACGACGTCCTGCTGTACCCGGGGGCGTCGGACGTGGTGCCGAGCCAGGCCGATGCCCGCACCCGCGTTTCGCGCGAACTCAGCCTCAACATCCCGATCCTGTCGTCGGCGATGGATACCGTCACCGAATCGGACATGGCGATCGTCATGGCGCAGCTTGGCGGCATCGGCGTGCTCCACCGCAATCTGTCGGTCGCCGAACAGGTCGCGGCGGTGCGCCAGGTCAAGCGCTTCGAGAGCGGCATGGTCGTCAACCCGATCACCATCCACCCGCAGGCCCCACTCGCCGAAGCGCGCGCGCTGATGCAGCGCCACAAGATCAGCGGCATCCCGGTGGTCGAGGCCTCGGGCAAGCTCGTCGGCATCCTCACCAACCGCGACGTCCGCTTCGCCGAGAACCCCGCGCAGCCCGTCGCCGAGCTGATGACGCGCGACAACCTCGCCACCGTCTCGACCGCGGTGTCGCAGGAGGAAGCGCGCCGGCTGCTCCATCATCGCCGGATCGAGAAACTGCTGGTGGTCGACGACGCCTATCGCTGCGTCGGCCTCATCACCGTCAAGGACATCGAAAAGGCGGTGCTCTACCCCGACGCCACCAAGGACCGCACCGGCCGCCTGTGCGTCGCCGCCGCGACCACCGTCGGCGACAAGGGCTTCGACCGCACCGAACAGCTCGTCGATGCCGAGGTCGACCTGATCGTCATCGACACCGCGCATGGCCATAACCGCGACGTCGCGCGCGCGGTCGAGCGCGTCAAGAAGCTCTCGAACTCGGTCCAGGTCGTCGCGGGCAACGTCGCCACCGCCGAAGCCACCCGCGCGCTCATCGACGCCGGCGCCGACGGGATCAAGGTCGGCATCGGCCCCGGATCGATCTGCACCACCCGCGTCGTCGCCGGCGTCGGCGTGCCACAGCTCACCGCGGTCATGGAAAGCGCGCGCGAGGCGGCCAAGTCGGGCGTTCCCGTCATCGCCGATGGCGGCATCCGCACCTCGGGCGACATCGCCAAGGCGCTCGCCGCCGGCGCATCGACCGTCATGGTCGGCTCGCTGCTCGCGGGCACCGAGGAAGCCCCCGGCGAAACCTTCCTCTACCAGGGCCGCGCCTATAAATCCTATCGCGGCATGGGCAGCGTCGGCGCGATGGCGCGCGGCTCGGCCGACCGCTATTTCCAGCAGGACATCAAGGATCAGCTGAAGCTCGTCCCCGAGGGGATCGAGGGCCAGGTGCCCTACAAGGGCCCCGCGCGCGACGTGATCCACCAGCTGGTCGGCGGGGTGAAGGCGGCGATGGGCTATACCGGCGCCGCGACGCTCGAGGAGCTGCGCGAAAAGGCGCGTTTCGTGCGGATCACCGGCGCGGGCCTGCGCGAAAGCCATGTTCACGACGTCACGATCACCCGCGAGGCCCCGAACTACCCGACGCGGTAAGGCCTCCGGCTAAAGGTTGCCCACACCCCTCAACCGCTCGTGCTGAGCTTGTCGAAGCACTGTCCTTCTTCTGTGACCCGCGCGCAAAAGAAAAACGGTGCTTCGACAGGCTCAGCACGAACGGACTAGGGTTAGTCCCTGGACCTCACCCCGCCGGCTCGACCCGCGGCGCGAGCCAGCGCATCGTCACCGCGCCATTGCCCGATCCCACCTGCTCGGCGGCCACCCCCGCCTCGGTCAGCGCCGCCACCACCATATCGGCCTGCGCCCCCGATACCCCGATCGGCAGCTGCAGCCGCCGCGCCGCCCAGATCGCGGTGGCGATCGCGCGGCTACCCTCGGCATCGGGCGCGTCCTCACCGAAGCTGACGCCCCCCGGCACCGCGGGCGGCGGCACCAGCTCGACCGTCCAGCCCTCCGCCGCCCCCGCCACCCGCGCCTCGAGCGCGCGATACACTTCGAGCCCCGCGCCCGGCAGCGGCGTCGCGGTCACCACCGCGCGGCGATGGTCGCGGTCGACCAGCACCCGGTCGGTCGGCACCCCCGCCACCAGCGACAATTGCTCGCCGATCTGCGTCACCGCGCGCGCCTCGCGGGTGGCGCGCTCGCTCGCCTGCGCGCGCGCCAGCTGCGTCGCCTCGGCATCGCCCACCCCGACGCGGAACTGCTCGATCGTCAGCCCCACCGGCCGCCCCAGCGTCGCCTCGAGCTTCGCCTTCACGCTTCGCTCGGCCTGCGCGACGAAGCTCGGCGTCAGCACCGTCGCATCGACGCGCACCGGCTCGGCGGTATAGTCGATCTCGAGCTGGCTCACCCGCGCATTGTCGCCGAATTGCTGCGACACGATGTCGCGCGCCTGGCGCGAGGCATTGGTCTCCCACGCGATCTGGCGCAGCGTCAGCCCCAGCGGCACCGCCAGCGCCGCGAACACCGCCAGCATCGCCGCGGTCTGGAACAATGTCTGCCGCGGCGACAGCCTGGGGCCGAAGCCGTATAGCCGCGCCATGATCGCCGCCGACAGCGCGATCACCATGAAGTTGGTGAAGAACAGCAGCAGCGCGCCGAAGAACACCGTCCAGTTCGCGGTCGCGAGGCCAAAGCCGACGGTCGCCAGCGGCGGCATCAGCGCGGTGGCGATCGCCACCCCGACGATCGCGCCCTCGCGCCCGCGGATCATCGCATAGGCCCCCGCCAGCCCCGAAAACAGCGCCACCAGCAGGTCGAACAAATTGGGCCGGGTGCGCGCGGCCAGCTCGCTGGTAACCGTCTGCAGCGGCGACATCGACACGATCGCCGCGCAGAACAGGATCGCCATGATCGTGCCCAGCACCATCGCGACCAGCGCGCGCCGGATCTCGACCGCGTCGAACAGCGCGACGCCGAAGCCCAGCCCGATGATCGGCCCCATCAGCGGCGAGATCAGCATCGCGCCGATGATCACCGCGGGCGAGGACAGCAACAGCCCCAGCACCGCGATCCCCGCCGACATCAGGATCATGAAGGCATAGCGCCCGTCGAACGCCTCCTCGTCCTCCACCTTCTCCACCACCGATCGGTGATCGACGCTGGTGATGACGTGGTTGCGCCACCAATGGAGGAGCGGATGCGGGTCGGCGGCTTCGGTGGTCATGGGGGAGGGGGTAATGCGGAAGGCGGGGGAGGGCTAGGGGGGGAGGGGGCCCCGCACTTAGGCAGTAGGGCCCTATCCTTGAGCGCCGAGCATATCATGGTCGATTAACCGCCTAGGCCTTGCTTGTCCTCCGAATTTGGCAATGGCACGTTTACTCCTCTCAGTGCATGGTATCACGATGAGTACGGTGAACCCCGATATCCTTAAATGGGCGCGCGTGACCGCTGGGCTTGATTTGGAAACTGCTGCCCGCAAAATATCGCTAGGCGACGCGCGGGGCACTTCTGGGGCCGATCGTTTAGCTGCGTTGGAGGCAGGGGAAAACGCCGCAAGCCCGGCGTTGTTGAAGCGGATGGCGCGGCAGTATCATCGCCCTCTGCTAACATTTTATATGGCCGAGGCGCCCGCTCCTGCCGACATCGGCGAGGACTATCGAACGTTACCGGATCGTGGCGATCCGTCTAACGTTTTGCTTTCTACCCTTTTGCGCGATGTAAAAGCTCGGCAGGCGCTCGTTCGGGAAGCTTTAGAGGACGACGAAGAATACAATCCTATTGATCTCGTCGGTTTAGAAGCGGGCGTGCGAGATCCGAGTCAGTTGGCGCGCGCTATTAAGCAATCTATCGCTTTTGATCGTGACACATTCCGCAACAAATCGTCGATCGATGAGGCTTTTTCCTACCTACGGAACCTGATTGAAGCGAAAGGGATATTTGTTCTCCTGGCAGGCGATTGCGGTCATTGGTCGACAGCAATCGATGTCAGTATTTTTCGTGGTTTTGCTATAGCAGATGCGCTCGCGCCGTTCATAGTGGTCAACGACCAAGACGCTAAATCCGCTTGGTCGTTTACGTTGCTCCACGAGCTCGCTCACCTTTTGATTGGTGAAGGAGGAATCAGCGGCGGCTTACCTCAGGGAGGCGTTGAACGCCTTTGCAACGACGCGGCGGCAGCTACGCTGATATCGATGGTGGAGATTGAGCGCTTACAAATTACTGGCGATAGTGATGATGTAAGTGAAATTCGCGCTTTAGCGAACCGCGCTAAGGTCAGCAGGTCGATGATAGCATATCAACTTTATCGTGGAGGCCGGATTTCCACCGCCCAATGGGAAGGTTTACGCGACGAGTTTCGGGGCGACTGGCTTGCACACAAGGCAAGGGAAAAAGAGCGTAGTCGACAGACAGAAGGCGGCCCGAACTGGTATGTCGTCCGCCGACATCGCTTAGGTGCCGCGCTACTCGCCGTTGCCCGCCAAGGAATGGCTGATGGCTCGCTCACTCCGACCCGCGCGGCAAGGATGCTCGGAGTCAAACCAATGAATATATACCCACTTTTGGCGGGCCCACCGAGAGCCTTCGCCTGATGTTGTATCTTCTCGATGCAAATGCACTCATAACGGCGCATAACACATGGTACGGACTCAACCGGGTGCCAGAATTTTGGAAGTGGCTTCACTATCACGGGGCTATGAGTTCCCTGAAGATGCCAGCCGAAATTTACTCGGAGGTCGAGAGCGGGAATGATGAGCTAGCAGCTTGGATGAAGCAGTCTGAGACCAAACGTACTTTGCTACTGGACGAGGAGATTGACGCGCGCAATGTTCAAACTGTTCTCGCCCAATATGGTAAAACTCTGACCGAGGCCGATTTGATTACGATTGGGCAAGACCCATTCCTTATCGCTGCGGGTCTTGGGCACTCTGATAGGTGTATCGTGACGGCGGAAGTTTCCAAGCCTACAAGAAGCGGACCTCGTCGCCATGTTCCAGACGTTTGCAACGACTGTCAGATCAGATGGATACATCCTATCAAACTGATTGCGGACCTCAACTTCTCTACCACCTGGGATGACTTCGACAAGCTGCTATAATGGCGACGCCGGGGTATTGTCGGCACAACAGTGAAACGGGGCAAATGATCCCCGCCCTGCCTCAACCCCCAACCCCCTGTCCTACAAGCCCCCATTCGGCTACGCCCGAACCCATGCACCCCCTCCACACCCGCACCACGACCACCCCGTCGAACCCGCCCCACCATACCCCGCGCGCGCGAAGCCGCGCCGCCATCCGCACCCCCCGCCACCACCCGGAAGGGGCGAATCCGGGGGGTACGTACTGTAGCTTTTGTAGCCTTCCGACCCTTTCGGGCCGCCCCGCATGACGCCGCCGGCACGCGTCCAGGCCGCGATCGACCTGCTCGACCTCATCATCGCCGCGGCGCGCGAGGGCGGGGCGGCGGCCGATACGATCATCGCGCGCGGATTCGCCGCGCGGCGCTATGCCGGGTCGAAGGATCGGCGCGCGGTGCGCAACCTGGTCTATGACGCGATCCGGCTGTGCGGCGAGCTGCCGCGCGACGGGCGCGCGGCGATGCTCGCGCTGGCGCAGCGCCTCCCCGGCGTCGCCGCGGCGTTCGACGGGTCCACCTACGGCCCGCCCGCGATCAACCCCAATGAAAAGGCCGCCGTCCCCGGCGTCGCCCCCGCCTGGCTGGTCACCGCGCTCGCCGCGTCAGGGCTGGGCGAGGCCGAGCAGGAAGCGTTGCTCGAACGCGCGCCGCTCGACATCCGCGTCAACCGGCTGCTCGCCGCGCGCGACGATATCGCGATCGAGGGTGCGCAGCCGCTCGCCTTCGCCCCCGATGCGCTGCGGCTGCCCCCCGATACCTCGGTCGACAAGCATCCCGCCTATGATTCGGGGCTGATCGAGGTGCAGGATGCCGGCAGCCAGCTGGTGACGCTCGCCTGCGGCGTCGCGCCGGGGATGCGCGTGATCGATCTGTGCGCGGGGGCAGGGGGCAAGACGCTCGCGCTCGCCGCGGCGATGGCGAACCAGGGCGATCTGCTCGCCACCGATACCGATCGCGGGCGGCTGCAACGCCTGCCGCCGCGCGCCGAGCGCGCCGGGGTGACGATCGCGCGCACCTTGCTGCTCAATCCGGGGCATGAGGCAGAGATGCTCGCCGACGAGACCGCACGCGCCGATGTCGTGCTGATCGATGCGCCCTGTTCGGGCACCGGCACCTGGCGCCGCAATCCCGAGGCGCGCTGGCGGCTCACCGCCGATCGGCTGACCAAGCTCGAGGCGACGCAGGCACGCCTGCTCGATCTCGCGGCAACCTTGGTGCGGCCCGGCGGCGCGGTGGTGTATGTCGTCTGCTCGCTGCTCGATGCCGAGGGCGCCGACCAGGCCGCCGCCTTCCTCGAACGCCATCCCGGCTGGCAGGCGGCGGCGATCGACCTGCCCGCGGGCACCCGCCACGGCGCGGGGATGCGGCTGACGCCGGCATCGGATTCGACCGACGGCTTTTTTGTCGCGATGCTGCGCACCACATGATAGCCAGCTAGCTGTGTCTGTTTCGGAGAAGATCATGCGGTTCACCACCGTCACCATCGCCCTGTCGCTCGCAGCGGTCAGCATCTCGACCTCGCTCCACGGCCAGCGCCCCGACGACCAGATCGACGCGCGATCGGTGGCCTTGGTCGAACGCGCCAAGACGGCACGCGCCGCGGGCAATCTGACCGGCGCGAACGACCTGCTCGAAACCGCGCTCGTGGTCGATCCGCGCAACCGCGAAGCCTTCGTCGTGCTGGCGGAGGTCGCACGCGCGCAGAACCTCCCCGGCAAGGCGATCCGCCTGTACCGCGAGACGCTGTCGCTCGAGCCCAACGACGTCGCCGCACTGCGCGGCCAGGGCGAGGCGCTGGTGCAAAAGGGCGCGGTGGTGAAGGCGAAGGAAAATCTCGCCAAGATCCGCACGCTCTGCAAGGCCGAGTGCGGCGACGCGACGAGGCTGGCGGCGGTGATCGCGAAAGGCCCGCCGGTAACGGCAACCGCGGCAGCGACTACGACGGCCCCACCGGTGGCAGGCAAAAACTAATCCGTTCGTGCTGAGCTTGTCGAAGCACGCCCCGAACCTTCAAAGTGCGGTCCAGCCGAAAATGCGGGCCGCCCTTCGACAAGCTCAGGGCGAACGGGGCAGGGGGTTAGCCCAAGCCCCTATTTCCCCGCATCGATCACCCGCGCAATCGCACAAAACTCGCCTACGCTAACCGTCTCCGCCCGCCGCGTAGGATCGATCCCCAACCCCTCGACCGCCGCCAGCGCCCCCGGCATCCCCTTCAGGCTGGCGCGCAGCATCTTGCGCCGCTGCCCGAACGCCGCCGCGGTCAGCGTCTCGAGCGTGCGCAGCCGCACCCCATCGGGCTGGTCGCCGGGCACCACATGCACCACCGCCGACATCACCTTGGGCGGCGGGGTGAAGGCCGATCGATGCACCGGCATAGCGATTCGCGGGGTGCTGCGCCACTGCGCCAGCACCGCCAGCCGCCCATAGGCGTCGTCATTGGCCTGCGCCACGATCCGGTCGGCCACCTCGCGCTGGAACATCAGCGTCAGGCTCTCCCACCACGGCGTCCAGCCGGCCGACAGCCACCCGACGAACAACGCAGTGCCCACGTTGTAGGGCAGGTTGGCCACCACATGCGGCTTGCCCTCGAACAGCCCCGCATGGTCGATCGCCAGCGCATCGCCCTCGATGACGGTCAGCTGCCCCGGATACGCCTCGCCCAGTTCGGCGAGCGCCGGAATACACCGCCGGTCACGCTCGATCGCCGTCACCCGCGCCCCGGCGGCCAGCAGCGACCGGGTAAGCCCGCCCGGACCCGGCCCGACTTCGAGCACCTCGGCTCCCGAAAGATCGCCCGGTACCCGAGCAATCCGGTCGAGCAATTGCTGGTCGAACAGGAAATTCTGCCCCAGCGCCTTGCTCGCGGTCAGCCCATGCGCCCGGATCACCTCGCGCAGCGGCGGCAAGGCCACCGTCATGCGCTGCGGGTCAGACGACGCTCGGCAGCGCTCGCCGCCATCCGGATCGCCGCGATCATCGCGCCGGGCTCGGCACAGTCCTTCCCCGCAATCCCGAACGCGGTCCCATGGTCGGGCGAAGTCCGCACGATCGGCAGCCCCAAAGTGATGTTCACCCCCTCGTCGAAGTGCAGCGTCTTCAGCGGGATCAGCGCCTGGTCATGATAGCAGCAGATCGCCGCATCATACCCGGCGCGTGCCCTGGCATGGAACATCGTGTCGGCGGCAAGCGGCCCGACCGCGTCGATCCCCTCGGCGCGCAATTGCTCGATCGCCGGGGCGATGATCTCGATCTCCTCGCTGCCCAACGCCCCGTCCTCGCCGGCATGCGGGTTGAGTCCCGCAAAGGCGAGCCGCGGCCGTTCGATCCCGAAATTCTTGGTCAGCCCGCGCGCCGTCACCCGCGCTTTGGCGACGATCAGCTCGATCGACAGCAACCCGCGCACCGCCGACAGCGCGACATGTGTCGTCACCGGCACCACGCGCAGCGTCGGCCCGGCGAGCATCATCACCGTATTCTCGGGCGCCAGGCCGCACCGCTCGGCGATGAATTCGGTCTGCCCCGGATGCTGGAAGCCGATGCGATACAGCTGCGTCTTCGATACCGGCGCGGTCACCAGCGCACCCGCCGCCCCCGACCGTGCGAGGCCGACCGCGAGCTCAAGTGATTCAAGTGCACTGCGCGCGCCCTCGCCATCGGGGTTGCCGGGGGTCACCATGCCGGCATCGTGTACCGCGAGCACCGGCAGCGCGGTGTCAAATACGCTCGCCACCTCGTCGGGATAGGCGATGCGCGCCACGGGGCCGTCCCAGACCTGCTCGATCGATCGCGGGTCGCCCACCGCAAAGAACGGTGCGAGCCCGTGCAGTTGGCGATGCGCCCACGCCTTGGCGACGATTTCGGGGCCGATCCCCGCGGGATCGCCCAGCGGTACGACGAGCGGGCGGATCATCGCGCCGGGGGTCGCGGGGTTATTGATATTCGACGATCGCATCGCGGCGAAGATCGCGCAGCATCCGCTGGGCGCGCAAGTTCACGCGCTCTTGCTCGAGCCCCGCCTGGATCTGCTCGGGATTGGGCGCATTGGCGGTCGCTGGATCGTCACGACCGCACAGCACCAGCACGCGCACGCCCTCGGTCGGCGAACCGAACGGCGGCGTCGCCTGGCCGACCTGCAGGTTGATCATCAGGTCCTGCAACTGCGCGGGCAGCTCGCGAATGCGGATCGCGTCGTTGTCGACGACCTCGGCGCCAATCTGCTGCGCCACAGCATTGACGTTGCCGCAGCCCTGGATCTTCTGCGTCACCTGCGCGAACTCGGCGGCCCGCGCCTGGATCTGCTCCTGGGTGAGCGCGGTGGGGAACTTCACCGACATCTGCCGCAGGCTGAGCCGCGCGTCGCGAGGGTCGGCGGTCAGCACCTGCCGCTTGTCGACCATGTACAGGATCGAATAGCCGCCCGGGATCGCGATCGGGCCAGCAATCTGGCCGACCTGCATCGTCTTGGCGGCCGCCGCCAGCTGATCGGGGAGCACGGCGGGATTGATCCAGCCCAGATCGCCCTCGACCGCCTTGGTCGTCGCCTCGGAGAAGTTGCGCGCGAAATACTCGAACGGCGCGCCACCGCGCATCTGTTCGATCATCTTGCGACCGTTTTCGAGCACTTCAGCCGCGCGATCGGGGGTGGCGCTGAGGTAGATTTCCTTCAGATGCGCTTCCTCTGTCCCCTTGGCTGCCTCGAGGCGCGCGATGATCGCCTTCACCTCTTCCTCGCCGACACTGATGAAGGGCTCGACCTGGCGGCGGAGCAGCCGCGTCCAAGCGAGCTCGCCCTCGATCTGCCGCCGCAGCGACCGCTCGGACGAACCGATCTGTTCGAGAAACGCCTTCATCTGTTCGGGCGTGCGCTGGAAATTGCGCGAGACCCGCGTGAAGCTCTGTTCGATCTCGGCGGGTGCGACCTTGATGTCTTCGTTGGCCGCGGCCTGGATCTGCAGCGTCTCGTCGATGATCGCGCGCAGCACCTGCAGCCGCAGCTGGTCGCGCTCGGCATCGCTCACCTTTACGCCGCGAAGCCCGGTAATCATCGCCAGGCGCTGATCGACGTCGGTGCCGGTGATCACGGTTTCGTTGACGATCGCGGTCGCCTTGCGGATGTTGGGATCGACCTTGCCGAACACCTGCAGATTGCTCGGCAGGTTGAGGTTGGTTGCCGGCGTGTCCTGTCCGGCTCCCGCCTGCGGATCGCTCACCGTCTGCGCAGCGGCGATACCCGCGAGCATCGTGGCGGCGGCAAGTGCGCCGAGGCGCTTCATCTTCGTACCCAAATCCGGTTACCCCATCACGCGCCGAGGCGAATACCCGCCGGCGGCGTTGCCATGTCATTACGAGCCTGAACCTCACCTTAGCGCCCCAGGTTCGTCAATGCCAGCGTCAGCAGGAAGCTGTTGCCGCGGCGTGCATCGCCGATGTCGGTATAGTCACGTCGCCACGCAATGCCGAGCCGCAGGCAATCGTCCTCATATTCGACCCCGATCCGATGGCGGACGGGATCGAAGCCATCCGACAGCGACAGCGGGTCCTCGCTGCGGTCGGTGAGGTCGACCGTCGCCGAACCGAACACCGACCACAGCCGCGCGAACGCGACCCGGCCCGCAACGCGCGCCTCTTCGCGGTCGCGCAGATCCTCGAGTTCGATACCGATGTCGCGGTTCAGGCGGAGATAGCCGATCTGGGCATACGTCTGGCGCGATCCGATCGTCGCGTCGATCTCGTTGCGGCGAAGCGCGAACCCATCCTTGTCGATACGATAGCGATGGGTGAAGCTGACGAACTGTCGAAAGCGAATTTCGGTGCGACCGACGAAATCGGACCAGCGATCGTTGAGCCCGGTGCCGTCGGGGAACAAGGCGGACCGCTCGGTCAGACGATAGCTTTGCCCGACATTGGCATTGATCGCGATGCCAGGAAGGTCGAGCGCATAATCGAGCCCGTAGGTAAACCGCGTCGAATCCTCGAACCGGTCATAGCCGGGGAAGCGATTGAGCGCGAAGAGGTTCGAATCCTCGAGGTCGACCGCGCGTGCGTCTTCGTTTGGGATCGACAGATTTTCGACATGCGGCGCCACCACCATCTGTACGCGCGGCGTGAAGCGCTGTGTGCCCCCCAGCGCCTCGCCGATGAACGGCCATTTGACGTCGACCGCGGCGGCACCGATCGCGCGCGCCGAAAAGCCTTCGTCACCGCGATACGACACGACGCTGGTCAGCAGCGTGTCCTGCGTGTTGTACACATCGGCGCGGGCGAGCGCGCTGAATGTCACTTCCTGGCCGAGTGTCGTCACCCGGCGCAATTCCCACAGCGCCGAGGCAAAGGCGCGCTGCGTGTCCTGGCCTGATTTGCGACCGATCGCGAGGCTGTTGAGCTGGAAGGTGAAGCGGCCGCCGAGCAAGCTGTCTTCCATCCGCTTGCGATAATCGATCTCGGGCAGCGCCAGCGGCTGCGCGGTGCCGGTACCGTCAAGCCGGAGCGACTGCACCGCCCAGCCATTGATCGCGAAATAGCTGTCGGGGGTGATCCGCATCACCCCGACATTGCTGCGCAGCCGGTCGTCGCGGGATATATCGTAGCGTCGCAGGAAGGTGCGATCGGTGGCTACCCGGATCGATGCATAGGCGCTCCATTCGGGGGTGAATTGCGCACGGCCCGAAGCATCGACATAGCCGCGAAACGCGTTCTCGCTGGTGGCCGGCACGTCGGTGACGATCAGGTCGTCGCTGCGCCGGCTATAGGTGCCATAGGCATTGATGCGGAACGCGCCGAGGCTGTTGAGTTCGCGATAATCAGCCTGGAGCATCGGCAGCGATCCGGTGAACACCCGCGGGGTGATCGTCAGGTCGCGATTGGGCCCCATTTCGAAATGATAGGGCAGCGCGAATTCGAGCCCGTTGACCCGGCCATAGCGAATCTCGGGGGCGAGCACGCCTGCCGCGCTCTTGCCGCCGATCGTGTGCGAGAAGCTGGGCAGCGGCAGAGTGAGGCCGAGCAGGGTGATCCGCGCGCCCTTGTAGCGCACCCGGCTGCGGGCAGGGTCGTAGGTGACCTCGCGCGCATTGATCTTCCAGCTCGGTTCCTTGGGGCAGTTCGCGGCGGTGGTGACGGTGCAGGGCGTATAGGCTGCGCGCGTCACGCGGATGATACCGCCTTCCTCGCGCACGCCGCGTTCGGCGGCGAGCCTCCCGCCCTGTTCGAGCACCACCAGCATGTTCTGCACCACCCCGTCGCGCAGGCTGTCGGTCAATTCGATCCGGTCGCCATAGGCGATGTCGCCCTGCGGGTTGGTGACCGCGATATTGCCTTCGGCGACGACCTGTCCGGTGGTGCGGTTCCAGGTGACCTTGTCGGCGCGCAGCCGTTCGCCCTGGCGCGACAGTCGGACGTCCCCGCTGGCATCGACGACGTCGCCATCGGTGTTGTATTCGAGAAGGTCGGCGCTGAAATCGATTTCGTCATCGGTGCGCGGGTCGGCGCCGGTCTGCTCGGGGGCAGGCGGCGGGACCACGCGATCCTGCAGATCCTGCGCCTGCGCCGCGACCGCGAGGCCGAGGGATAGCGGCAGCGCGGCGGTACGCAACAGGGCCAGGCGCTTCACGATGGTCAGGGTCCCCTTTTGCCGCGAAATACAAGCGGCCAGCAGCGCCCTATCGCACCGCGCGCTGGCTTCCGCAATCGGCGCCTTTTGCGTGTCGCGCCGCCAGTCCCTAGATGGTGGCAACCCAGCGCACCCCGCGCCCGATGGAGAGAGCATTCGCGCATGCAGATCGACTTTACCGCCACCGCCCCCGAAACCGCCGAAGCGATCGCCTTGATCGTCGGGCGCGACGGCAAAGCCGCGCTCGATCGCTTCGATGAAGCGACGCGGTCGCTAATCGCCGGTGCGTTCGCCGCTGCGCGCTTCGACGGCGAAGCCGGGACGATCGCCGAAATTTTCGTGCCCAACGGGCGGGTTCTGTTGGTGGGGATCGGTTCGGGTGACGAGGTCGAGCACGAAAAGGCCGGCGGCGCGCTTGCCGGACGATTCCTCACGGCGGGTATCGCCGGCATCGTCGTCGATTTCGCGGGCACCGGCCCAAGCCCCGCAGCGGTCGCGCGCTTCGCGGGCGCGGCGGCGGCACGCGCCTGGCGGTTCGACGTCTATCGTACCAAGCAGCCCGAACGGCAGAAGCCGACGCTTGCCGCGATCACGATCGCCGGCGCCCCCGACGGCACCGATGCGGCGTGGGCCAAGGCCAAGGCGCTCAACGAGGGGCTCGAACTAACACGGACGCTCGTCTCGGAGCCGCCCAACATCCTGTACCCCGAAAGCTTCGTCGACCGCTGCCGCCACCTCGAGGAACTCGGCGTCACGCTGACGATCCTCGACGAAGCCGCGATGGCTGAGCATGGCATGGGCGCGCTGCTCGGCGTCAGCCAGGGTTCGGCGCGCGAGGCGCGGATCCTGGCGATGCACTGGAACGGCACCGACGGCACCGGCGATCCCGATATCGCGCTGGTCGGCAAGGGCGTGACCTTCGACACCGGCGGCATCTCGCTCAAGCCGGGGCCGGGCATGGAAGACATGAAGTGGGACATGGGCGGCGCGGGCGCGGTCGCGGGGGCGATGAAGGCGCTCGCTGCGCGCAAGGCCAAGGCGAACGTGATCGGCGTCGTCGGGCTGGTCGAGAACATGCCCGACGGCAATGCGCAGCGGCCGGGCGACGTCGTGACGTCGATGTCGGGGCAGACGATCGAGATACTCAACACCGATGCCGAAGGGCGGCTGGTGCTTGCCGATGTCATCACCTGGGTCCAGCACGCGCATCGCCCCAAGGCGATCGTCGACCTGGCGACGCTCACCGGCGCGATGATCATCAGCCTGGGCAGCGAGCATGGCGGATTGTTCGCCAACGACGATTCGCTCGCCGAGCAGATCCTGGCGGCGAGCCGGGCGTCGGGCGACGCGCTGTGGCGCTTCCCGATGTCGCCCGCCTACGACAAGCTGATCGATTCGCCGATCGCCGACATGAAGAATGTCGGGCCGCGCGGCGCGGGGTCGATCACCGCGGCGCAGTTCATCCAGCGCTTCGTCGATCCGGGCGTGCGCTGGGCGCATCTCGATATCGCGGGGATGGTGTGGTCGGACAAGCCGGGCAACACCTATGAGAAGGGTGCGACCGGCTTCGGCGTGCGCGTGCTCGACCGGCTGGTGCGCGACAATTTCGAAGGGTGATGCTTCGCTGCTGATAGCGGGCAAGGTTGGGCGGGGCAGGGTATGTCCCGCCCGAGGCCAACTCGGCGGGAAGGAAGGGTAGGGCGCGAATGCAGGTCGATTTCTATCATCTGACGCTCACGCCGCTCGCACGCGCGCTGCCGCAGATCGCGCAGAAGGTGCTTGGCAGCGGGCAGCGGCTGCTGATCGTGTCGGATAGCGAAGAACAGCGCGGCGCGATCGACCGGCTGCTGTGGACCTATGCCGCCGACAGCTTCCTGCCGCACGCCTGCGCGGGGTCGGGCGACGACACGGTGCAGCCGATCCTGATCGGGTTGGAGCCGGCACCCGCCAACGCCGCGCGGATGATCGCGCTGATCGACGGCACCTGGCGCGACGAGGCGCTGGCGTTCGAGCGCGCGTTCCATTTCTTCGACGACGACGCGATCCATCCCGCCCGCGCCGCGTGGAAGCGATTGGCCGAACGCGAGGGCGTCGAGCGGCGGTATTGGAAGCAGACCGAAAGCGGCTGGGAACAGGCCGCCTGAGCGCGCTTGCATCGCTACCTGTGCCCGACTAAGGCGCGGCCATTCCATTCACGCCTTATAGCAGGAGCCGAACGGCCATGGCCGCGACCCGCACGTTTTCGATCATCAAGCCCGATGCCACCCGCCGCAACCTGACCGGTGCGGTCACCAAGATGCTCGAGGAAGCCGGCCTGCGCGTCGTCGCTTCGAAGCGCATTCAGATGACCCGCGAACAGGCCGAAGGGTTTTACGCGGTCCACAAGGAGCGTCCGTTCTTCGGCGAGCTCGTCGAATTCATGATTTCGGGCCCGGTCGTCGTCCAGGTGCTCGAAGGTGAGAACGCGATGCAGCGCAACCGCGACATCATGGGCGCGACCAACCCAGCCAATGCCGAAGCCGGCACGATCCGCAAGGAACTGGCCGAGAGCATCGAAGCCAACACCGTCCACGGTTCGGACAGCGACGAGAACGCCGCGATCGAGATCGCATATTTCTTCAAGCCTGAAGAAATCGTTGGCTGAAACCGGCGATGTGACAACCGGACGCTGCCTGTGCGGCGGCGTCCGGGTCACCTTGCCCAAGCCCGTGCATGACGTTGGTGTATGTCACTGCCGTCAGTGCCGTACCTGGACCAGCGGACCATGGATGGCGCTTCAGGTGCCCGAGGCCGTTGTCGAGGGCGATGACATGGCGATTTTCCGGTCTTCAGGCTTTGCCGAGCGGGGATTTTGCCGGACATGCGGAAGCCATATTTTTCATAGGCCGATAGATGGCCCTGAACTGGCGGTTTCGGCGGGGCTGTTCCGCGACGACCGGCAATATGTCGACGGTGAAATTTTCGTCGATAGCCAGCCTGCGCATTATCGGTTCGAGGGCGTTGCCAATCGCCGCACCAGCACGTCGATGGCTTTCGAATGGTTGCCCAAGCTGATCGCGCGACGCGCAGGTAGTTGGTTCGTGCGGCGTTAGAACTCGGCTGCTACATCCATCAGCTTCGTCAGCCGCTTGGGCGCGACGCTGCGCCAGCTTCGGCCGAGCCAGTCGGCGATATGGTCCCAATCGGTGCGACCGGTATCGAGGCGGATCGCGATCCAGCCCGAGGGCGCGTAGAATTTGGGCAGATAATATAGCTCGGGGTCCTGGTCGACGACCGCCGCCTGCTCGTCGCCGCCGCTCGTCTTGACCAGCAACGCGATCGCGTCCTCGCCATGATGGTGGATCGAGACATAGGCGAAATATTTGCCCGTCTTCTCGCCGCCTACCCGCCAGCCGGGGGCGCCATGCGAGGGCCGCGCGTCGGTTTCGGGCAGCGCGAGCGCGAGTTCGCCGACCTTGGCGACGATCCAGTCAGGGTCGGCCTCGCGCGACACATAGTCGCTGAGGGTCCGAGCATATAGCTGATGCTCGGCGATCAGCACGCGCGCGGCCAGTGTATCGGTGGTGTCGCCGGGCTGGATCGCGACCGCGCACTGCCCCAGCACCGGCCCGTCGTCGAGCTCGGCGGTCACCAGATGCACGCTGCACCCGGCCTGCGCATCGCCCGCGTCGAGCGCGCGCTGGTGCGTATGCAATCCCTTGTATTTGGGCAGCAGCGAGGGATGGATGTTGAGCATCCGCCCCTCCCACTTGCGCACGAAGCCGGGCGTGAGGATGCGCATATAACCTGCCAGCGCGACATGATCGGCGCCGCTCGCGCGGATCGCTTCGTCCATCGCGGCGTCGTGGCCGTCGCGGTCCATTCCCTTGTGCGAAAGCGCAAAGGTGGCAACACCCTCTGCCGCCGCCAGCTTCAGTCCCGCCGCGTCGGGATTGTTCGATGCGACCAGCACCACCGCATAGGGGCAGGCGGGTGCGCGCGACGCATAGAGCAACGCCGCCATATTGGTGCCGCTGCCCGAAATCAGGATCGCGACGCGGGCCTTATCCCGCATGAGTCGCAGTCCACGCGGCGCGCGCGCTCCAGGTTTCGACCGATCCGGCGACAGTGCAGCCCTTGTCGCCCGCATCGATACGACCGATCCGGTGGACCACTTCGCCAGCGGCTTCGAGCTCGGCGCGAACCGCGTCGGCCTCATCCGCGGCGACGATCGCCACCATCCCGATCCCGCAGTTGAAGGTACGCGCGAGTTCCTCGGGCTCGATTCGCCCCTGCGCCTGCAGGAACGCCATCAGCCGCGGCAGCGGCCAGCTATCGGCGTCGATCATCGCGTGGCAGCCTTCGGGGAGCACCCGCGGGACGTTCTCGAGCAAGCCGCCGCCGGTGATATGCGCCAGCCCATGAATCCGGCGCGCGCGCAGTAGCGGCAACAGGCTGGCGACGTAGATCCGGGTCGGCGCCATCAGCGCGTCGATCAGCAGCACGTCCTGATCGAACAGCGACGGGCGATCCAGCTTCCACCCGCGATCGGCGGCGAGCCGGCGCACCAGCGAATAGCCGTTCGAATGCACCCCCGCCGAGCCGAGCCCGAGGATGACGTCGCCGGGCGCCACCGCGCTCCCGTCGAGCAACGCCTCGCGCTCGACCGCACCGACGCAGAAGCCCGCCAGGTCGTAATCGCCATCGGCATACATGCCCGGCATTTCGGCGGTTTCGCCGCCAATCAGCGCGCATCCGGCCTGGCGGCACCCTTCGGCGATCCCGGCGATCACGCGCTCTGCGACGGCGTTGTCGAGCTTTCCGCTCGCATAATAATCGAGGAAGAAGAGCGGCTCGGCACCCTGGACGATCAGATCGTTCGCGCACATCGCCACCAAATCGATCCCGACCCCGTCGTGGCGGTCATGCTCGATCGCGAGCTTCAGCTTGGTGCCGACGCCGTCGTTCGCCGCCACCAGCAGCGGATCGGTGAACCCCGCCGCCTTGAGGTCGAATACGCCCCCGAAGCCGCCCAACGACGCATCGGCACCCGGCCGCCGCGTCGCCCTGGCCAACGGCGCGATCGCGCGCACCAAGGCGTTGCCCGCGGCGATCGACACGCCTGCTTGTGCGTAGGTATAGGAGCCGCCGCTCCGATCGGAATCGCTCATCGAACAGCGCCTAGCCATATCGCCCTTGGATTTCCACGTCCGCTTCGCCAAAAGGGCGCCGATATGCGCAAGCCATCGATTTCCCTCGCTCTCCGCCTCGGTGCGGGCCTTGCCCTGATGGGGGCGGGCGGGTTCGCGCTTGCCCAGATCGAGGGCAGCCGCGGCGCGGCGCCGATCGACAGTTCGGGCAGCTTCGAAGTGTCGGGGGTCCCGGTCGACGTTGTTGCCGGCAATGCCGAGGCGGCACGGCTGGGCGGCTGGCGGCTGGCGCAGCGCAAGGGCTGGGCGCAGCTGTCGCAGCGACTGACCGGGCGCAACGGATCGCTATCCGATTCGGCGCTCGATTCGCTGGTGACCGGAATCATCGTCGAAAGCGAACAGATCGGCCCCAAGCGCTACATCGCCAAGCTCGGCATCCTGTTCAATCGCGCGCGCGCCGCGCAGATCCTGGGCGTGTCGAACAGCCTGGTGCGCTCGCCGCCGATGCTGGTGATGCCGATCCAATGGTCGGGCGGGGTCGGCACGACCTTCGAAGCCGCGACGCCGTGGCAGGCCGCGTGGGCCCGCTTCCGTACCGGCAACAGCTCGGTCGATTACATCCGCCCGGCGGGCAGTGGCCCCGATTCGCTGCTGCTCAATGCGGGGCAGCAGGAACGACCGGGCCGCGGCTGGTGGCGGACGATTCTCGATCAATATGGCGCCGACGATGTGCTGTTCCCCGAAGTGCGGCTGTATCGCCAATGGCCCGGCGGGCCAGTGATCGGCGCGTTCCGCGCGGGCTATGGCCCCGACAATCGCGAGCTCACGCGCTTCACCTTGCGCGTCGAGAACGGTGACGGCTTGCCCGCCTTGCTCGACGCCGGCGTGAAGCGGATGGACGAGGCCTATCAGGCCGGGCTCCGCAGCGGTATGCTGCAGCCCGACGCCTTGCTGCGAATCAGCCCGCCCGACCCCAACGCGGTCGTAGCGCCCACCGAAACGATCGCGCCGGTCGATCTCGAGGGGCTGTTCGAAACGCCCACCGCTACCGCGACGACGTTCAGCATCCAGTTCGATACGCCGTCGGCGGCGGCGGTCGCATCTTCGGAGGCGGCGCTGCGCGGCATTCCCGGCGTGCAGTCGGCGATCACGGGCAGCCTGGCGCTCGGCGGGGTATCGGTGATGCGCGTCAATTATGACGGCAGCGCCGAGGGGCTGGCGGCGGCGCTCGCTGCGCGCGGGTGGGAAGTCGACCAAAGCGGTACCACCTTGCGGATCCGGCGCGCGCCGGCAGCGGCCCCAGCGCCCGCGCCCGCGCCCGCGACACCCCCGGTCCCGGCGGAGGCGGCGGAGGACGAATGACCCAGCTTCGCCTGCCGCTCCAACGACCCGAGGGAGCGCGCAAGGACGAGTTCATCGTCGGCGACGCCAATGCCCGCGTCGTCCACCATCTCGAACATTGGGGCACCTGGCCGGTTATGGCGGCGTTGCTGGTCGGTCCGCGCAAGTCGGGCCGCAGCTTGTTGGCGCGGCTGTTCACGAAGCGCGCGGGCGGGCAGATGATCGACGACGCCGAGCGCGCGTCTGAAACCGCGATCTTCCACGCCTGGAACCTGGCGCAGGCCGATCACAAGCCGCTGCTGCTCGTTGCCGATTTCGCGCCCCCCGAATGGAGCGTGCGGCTTCCCGACCTGCGCTCGCGCCTTGCCGCCACCCCGGTATTGCGGATCGACGAACCCGATGACGGGCTGTTCGCGGCGATCCTGCGTCAGCAATTCGACCGGCACGAACTCGACGTCCGCGAGGAAGCGATCGCGTGGATGCTCAAGCGGGTCGAGCGCACCTATCTGGCGCTGACGCGGATCGTCGATGCGCTCGATAACGAGGCGATGGCGCGCGATACGCGGCGGATATCGCTGCCCTTGGCCCGATCGGCCTTGCAAGCCGCAGGGCTGCTGGTCCACATGCGCGGCGAACTGGACCTGGGCGATCGCCCGGTCGCCACACCGCGCGAGGAAGCATGACCCGGCCGGTACGCCCCAATTTCGAAACGCCCGGCGTCGACATCACCGACGATGATCCCTTCGTCGCGCGCACCGGCAGCCGCTATTTCAACCGCGAACTGTCGTGGCTGGCGTTCAACCGCCGGGTGATGGAGGAAGCGCGCAACCGCGCCCACCCGCTGCTCGAACGGCTGCGCTTCCTGTCGATCTCGGGATCGAACCTCGACGAATTCTTCATGGTCCGCGTCGCGGGGCTGAAGGGCCAGCAATTGCAGGAGGTCGAGCTCCGCTCGGTCGACGGGCTGACTCCCAGCCAGCAATTGAGCGCGATCGTCGCCGATGCGAGCAACCTGGCGGACGCGCAGCAATCGGTGTGGGACGATATCCGCGGCGACCTGACAAGCGCCGGGATCGAGGTGCTCGAGCCCGACACGATCGGCGGCGAATCGGGCGAGTGGCTCGAACGGCATTTCCGCGAACAGATCTTCCCGATTCTCACCCCGCAGGCGCTCGATCCAGCGCATCCCTTCCCGTTCATCCCCAACAAGGGGTCGAGCGTCATCTTCGACCTGGTGCGCAAGTCCGATGGGCAGGCGATCCGCGAACTAGTGCTGCTGGCATCGACGCTGCCGCGCTTCATCCGCCTTCCGACCGAACCCGCGCGGTACGTCACCGTCGATGCGATGCTCAAGCGGTTCGCGCCACTCCTGTTCCCCGGTTACGACATCAAGGCGGCGGCGTCGTTCCGCGTGCTGCGCGACAGCGATATCGAGCTCGAGGAAGAAGCCGAGGATCTGGTCCTGTACTTCCGCACCGCGATCAAGCGGCGGCGGCGCGGGCGGGTGATCCGGCTCGAGATGGAAACCGGCATCAGCCCCGAGCTCGAAGCGGTATTGAAGGAAGAACTGGGCGGCAGCGACGCCTTGCTCACCGAAACCGGTGGATTCCTCGGGATCGGCGATCTTGCCGCGCTGGTCGAGGAAGATCGCCCCGATCTCAAATTCCCGCCCTTCTCGCCGCGCTTCCCCGAGCGGATCCGCGAATATGGCGGGGATTGCTTCGCCGCGATCAAGGCGAAGGACATCGTCGTCCATCACCCGTACGAATCCTTCGACGTGGTGCTCGCGTTCCTCAAGCAGGCGGCGGGCGATCCCGACGTCGTCGCGATCAAGCAGACGCTCTACCGCGCCGGCAAGCAATCGGCGGTGGTCAACGCGCTGATCGCGGCGGCCGAGGCGGGCAAGTCGGTAACCGCCGTTGTCGAGCTCAAGGCGCGGTTCGACGAGGAGCAGAACTTGCTCTGGGCCTCGGCGCTCGAACGCGCAGGGGTCCAGGTGGTCTATGGCTTCATCGACTGGAAGACCCACGCCAAGGTGTCGATGGTGGTCCGGCGCGAGGGCAATGAATTCCGCACCTACTGCCATTTCGGCACGGGCAATTATCACCCGGTCACCGCCAAGATCTATACCGACCTCAGCTTCTTCACCGCCGATCCGCGGCTGGGGCGCGATGCTGCGAAAATCTTCAACTACATCACCGGCTATGTCGAACCCGTCGGGCTCGAACAACTGAGCATCAGCCCGCGCGACCTGCGCAATTCGCTGATCGAGCTGATCGATCGCGAGATATCCAATGCGCGGTCGGGCAAGCCCGGCGCGATCTGGGCGAAGATGAACTCGCTCGTCGACCCGGCGGTGATCGAGAAATTGTACGAAGCGAGCGGGGCAGGGGTCGAGATCGACCTGATCATCCGCGGCATTTGCTGCCTACGCCCCGGCGTCGTCGGCATGTCCGACCATATTCGGGTGAAGTCGGTGGTCGGGCGCTTCCTCGAGCACAGCCGCATCTGGGCATTCGGCAACGGCAAGGCGCTGCCTAATGACGGCGCGCGGCTGTATATTTCCTCGGCCGACTGGATGCCGCGCAACCTCGATCGGCGAGTCGAATATATGCTGCCGATCCTCAATCCGACCGTCCACGACCAGATTCTCGACCAGGTGATGGTCGCCAATCTGCTCGACACCGAACAAAGCTGGGAGCTGCAGCCCGATGGCCAATATGAGCGCGACGAACCCGGCACGCGGCCGTTCAACCTGCATCGCTACTTCATGACCAACCCATCGCTGTCGGGCCGCGGCGCCGCGTTGTCGGCGCGTGAGGCGGTGCCCAAATTGTCGCTGCGGCGCCGGCGGACCCCCGCCGGTGACGGCGGGGCGGCGTGAGCCTCTTCTTCCGCAAGCCGCACGCCGAGGCGCGCACCGAGCGCAAGCGCACCGCGATCATCGACATCGGATCGAACTCGATCCGCCTGGTCGTCTATGAAGGGCCGCCGCGGCTGCCAGCGACCTTGTTCAACGAAAAGGTGATGGCGGGGCTCGGGCGCGGGCTTGCCGAGACCGGGCGAATCTCGGATGAGGGGCTGGCGGTCGCCCGCCCGGCGCTCGCGCGCTTCGCGATGCTGGCGCGCGAGATGGACGTGACCGAAGTCCGCACCGTCGCCACCGCAGCGGTGCGCGACGCGAGCAACGGCGGCGAACTGATCGCGATGGCCGAGCGATCGGGGCTAAACGTCGAGATCCTGTCTGGCGAGGAAGAGGCGATGGCGGCGGGACATGGGGTCCTTTCGGCGATCCCCGATGCCGACGGCATCGTCGGCGATTTGGGTGGCGGCAGCCTCGAGCTGGTGCGCGTCCGCGGCGGCACAATCCATGAACGCGTGTCGTTCCCGCTCGGAGTGCTGCGTATCGGTGCGCTGCGCGATCAGGGCAAGGGTGTGCTCGATCGCAACATCGCGCAGCGGCTGCGCGATGCTGGTTGGGCGGGGAAGGGGGTGGACCTGCCACTGTATCTCGTCGGCGGATCGTGGCGTGCGCTGGCGCGGCTCGACATGTATCGCACCGGCTATCCGCTGCCGGTGATCCACGGATATACGATGAGCGCCGACACGATCGCGCGGATCATCCGGACGCTCGGCCACCTTTCCAAGGGGAAACTGCGCGCGATCCCCAATTTGTCGAGCGGGCGAATCCCGACGATGCGCGATGCGGCGTCGGTGCTGAGCTCGCTGATGCGGCATCTGGGGACCACCGAAGCCGTCGCCTCGGCCTATGGGCTACGCGAGGGGCTGCTGTTCCAAGGCCTCGATGCCGAAACCCAGGCGCAAGACCCGCTGATCGCCGCCACGCGTGCCGAGGGGCAACGGCTGGGCCGCTTCCCCGAACATGGCGACCTGCTCGATCGCTGGATCGCGCCCTTGTTCGGCGACGAGGACGAAGCGCTCGCGCGGTTGCGCCACGCCGCGTGTTTGCTCGCCGACGTCGCCTGGCTCGCCAATCCCGATTTCCGCGCCGAGCGCGGGCTCGAGGTCGCGCTGCACGGCAATTGGGTAGCGATCGATGCGCATGGCCGCGCGCTGCTGGCGCAGGCGTTGTTCACCTGTTTCGGCGGCGGCACCGAATCGCCCGATCCATTGGTACGCTTGGCCGATCCCGACTCGCTCGAAACTGCGATGCGCTGGGGTCTGGCGATGCGTCTGGGCCAACGGCTGAGCGGCGGCGTCGCATCGCCGCTGCATTCGAGCGCGCTGGTGCAGACCGCAACCGCGCTCGAACTACGGCTCGAAGACGGCGCTGGCGACCTTTACGGCGAAGCGGTCGAGCGCCGCCACAAGGCGCTCGCAGCGGTATTCGATTTGACCGCGGCGTGCATCAGGAGCGTGTCGGTCAACCGCAGCTCAGCTTCATGATCCGGCCGAGTTCGCCCACTTCGACGTTCAGCCGGTCGCTGCGAAAGTCCTGGGTCAGCATCGACCCGGTTTCGTAGCGGCGAACGGTATTCGCGCCCGACCGTTTTTGCGCCCGTTCAACGACAGCGGGTGTCGCGCGCTCGCCGATCAAGTCGATCATCTTGCTGACGTTGCATTCGGTGCCAGGCGCCACAGGCGCAACCGCGGTTGGCTGGACCGGCGCGCAACCGACGCAGCCGAGCACCAGCAAGAAGGTAAGCATACGGGTCATTCGGCATCCTCCGCCCGAGTCATCTTCAACTTGCCGCCTTTCACCGCGAACGCAAGATGCCCCTCGACCAGCGCCAACGCGTCGCGGCCGAATTGTTCGAACCGCCAACCCTCGAGGATCGAGAGCCCTTCGCGCTGGCCGCCCGCCAAGGCCTCTAGATCGTCGCTCCGCGCGAGCAGCTTCGAGGCGACGTTGATGTCGCGCGAGCGAATCTTGAGCAGCAGCTTTAGCAGGTCGGCGACCAGCGCGCCGTCCTTGCCCATGCCGTTCTTGCGATCATCGCGTCCGGGCATTTCGTCGGCAGGCATCGGCACCGCCGACTCGATCGCCGCCATCAGCCGCGCGCCGATGTCGTTGCCGCCCCAGGTCGTCGAAAGCCCGCGGACGCGCGAAAGGTCGCTTTGCTTGCGCGGCGGATTGCCCGCCAGATCGGCGATCGTCTCGTCCTTGACGATCCGTCCGCGCGGCAGATCCTTTGCCTGCGCCTCGATCTCGCGCCATTTCGCAAGTGCCTTGAGCCGGCCGAGCACTTCGGGCTTGCGGCTGGCGATCCGCACCCGGCGCCAGACGTCTTCGGGGTCGTTGAAGTAGTTCGACGGATCGGCGAGACGCTCCATCTCCTCGTCGAGCCAGAGTCCGCGGCCGGTCTTGCGAAGCTTTTCGAGCATCTTAGGGAAGATTTCGGCAAGGTGCGTCACGTCGGCGATCGCATAGTCGATCTGACGCGCGTCGAGCGGGCGGCGCGACCAGTCGGTGAAGCGCGCGCCCTTGTCGACGGTGATCCCCAGATAGCTGTCGACCAGGTTCGAATAGCCGATCTGCTCGCCTTGCCCCAGCGCCATCGCCGCGACCTGGGTGTCGAACAGCGGGTGCGGGGTCTTGCCGGTGAGGTTGTAGACGATCTCGATATCCTGCCCGCCGGCGTGGAAGACCTTCAGCACGTCCTGATTCTCGGTCAGCAGGTCGAGCAGCGGCTTCATGTCGATCCCGGGCTGCATCGGATCGATCGCCGCGGCTTCGTTCGCGTCGGCGATCTGGATCAGGCAGAGCTCGGGCCAATAGCTGTTTTCGCGCATGAACTCGGTATCGACCACCACATAGGGCGACTGCGCCAGGCGATGGCAGAGATTGGCGATGGCGGCGTTGTCGTCGATAAGACCATGAATGTGCATCGGGCCCCCATAGCGAGGTCTGCCGGGTTGACAAAGTGGGGGTGGAAGGGAAAGCGCGGCCACCACGGAATTATCCGTCACCCGGGCGAAAGCTGGGGTCTCGTGCCACCGGCGTCGTGCTCGCGGCGCGAGACCCCAGGCTTTGCCGGGGTGACGAAAAACGGAAGAACAGCCATGCACGCCTATCGCACGCACCGTTGCGGTGCCCTTCGCGCCGAAGATGTCGGACAGGAAGTTCGCGTATCGGGTTGGGTTCACAAGAAGCGCGACCATGGCGACCTGGTGTTCGTCGATCTGCGCGACCATTATGGCATCACCCAGATCGTCACCGAAGTCGACGGCCCAGCCTTCGCGGTGATCGAATCGCTGCGCAGCGAATCGGTGGTGACGATCACCGGCAAGGTCGTCGCGCGCTCGCCCGAGGCGGTGAACCCCAATCTGCCGACCGGCGCGATCGAAGTGCGGGCGGTCGATGCGACGGTGCAGAGCATGGCGCACGACCTGCCGCTGCCGGTATCGGCCGAAGCTGATTATCCCGAGGATATCCGCCTTCGCTATCGCTTCCTCGATCTGCGCCGCGAGCGGATCCACGCCAACATCATGCTGCGCTCGAACGTGATCGCTTCGCTGCGCAACCGGATGATCGGCCAGGGCTTCACCGAGTTCCAGACCCCGATCCTGACCGCGTCTTCCCCTGAGGGAGCGCGCGACTATCTGGTGCCGAGCCGCGTCCATCCGGGCAAGTTCTATGCGCTGCCGCAGGCGCCGCAGATGTTCAAGCAGCTGCTCATGGTCGCCGGCTTCGACCGCTATTTCCAGATCGCGCCGTGCTTTCGCGACGAGGACGCGCGCGCCGACCGCAGCCCAGGCGAGTTCTACCAGCTCGACTTCGAGATGAGCTTCGTCACGCAGGAAGACGTGTTCCAGGCGATCGAGCCGGTGCTCCACGGCGTGTTCGAGGAGTTCGCCGACTGGCAGGGCAGGGGCCGCCAGGTTTCGCCGCTCCCGTTCGCGCGCATTCCCTACCGCGAATCGATGCTGAAATATGGCAGCGACAAGCCCGATCTTCGCAACCCTATCGTCATCACCGACGTGACCGATCATTTCCGCGGGAGCGGCTTCGGACTGTTCGACCGGATCGTCGAAGGCGGCGGCGTCGTGCGCGCGATCCCTGCGCCGAACACCGCGGGCAAGAGCCGCAAATTCTTCGACGACCTCAACGACTGGGCGCGCAGCGAAGGCCATGCGGGGCTTGGCTACATCACCCAGAAGGGCGGCGAGTTTGGCGGTCCGATCGCCAAGAATCATGGCGAGGAAGCGACGCGCAAGCTCGTCGAGGCGCTCGGCCTCGGCCCCGACGACGGCATCGTCTTCGCTGCCGGCAAGGAATTGCAGGCGGCCAAGCTCGCAGGCGCGGCGCGCACCCGGATCGGTGAGGAGCTCGAGCTGATCGACCAGAACCGCTTCGAATTCTGCTGGATCGTCGACTTCCCGATGTTCGAATATGACGAAGACGCCAAGAAGGTCGATTTCAGCCACAACCCCTTCAGCATGCCGCAGGGCGAGATGGCCGCGCTCGAGGGCAAGGACCCGCTCGACATCCTGGCGTACCAGTATGACATCGTCTGCAACGGCGTTGAGCTGTCGTCGGGTGCGATCCGGAACCACAAGCCCGAGATCATGTACAAGGCGTTCGAGATCGCCGGCTATTCGCAGGAAGATGTCGATCGCGATTTCGCAGGGATGATCAACGCCTTCAAATGCGGCGCACCGCCGCATGGCGGCTCGGCGCCGGGGATCGACCGGATGGTAATGCTGCTGGCAGGCGAGCCTAACATCCGCGAGGTGGTGCTGTTCCCGATGAACCAGCGCGCCGAAGATTTGATGATGAGCGCGCCGTCGGCGGTGTCGCCCAAGCAGCTGCGCGAACTCAACATCCGCGTGGTCGAGCCAGCGCCCAAGCCGTGATCGCATCCCCCCTCCCGCTTGCGGGAGGGGGCGGGGGTGGGCATGCTGCGCGGCATGGCCAAACAGTCGAAAACCACACACGATGAATCGCCACCCAAGCGCAAGGGCGATTTGAACCTAGCCGACCACGAGCGCGGCAAGAAGTTCAAGGGCGACTATACCGATGCGCTGAACGCGGTGCAGGAGCGGCTATGGCAGCTTCAGGTCGCGCATATCGTCCACAAGCGCGCGGCGATCATCGTGCTCGAAGGCTGGGATGCCGCGGGCAAGGGCGGCATCATCAAGCGGCTGACGTCGAACTGGGATCCGCGCTTCTTCGAAGTGGTGCCGATCGCCGCGCCCTCGGCTGCCGAAAAGGCGCGCCATTTCCTCTGGCGCTTCTGGCAGCACCTGCCCGCGCACGGCCATATCTATATCGCCGATCGCAGCTGGTATGGCCGCGTGCTGGTCGAGCGCGTCGAGGGCTATGCCAGCGAACCCGAATGGCAGCGCGGCTATGGCGAGATCAACGCGTTCGAGGCGCAGCAGGCGGCGATCGGCACCACGATCGTCAAGCTGTTCGTCCATATCACGCAGGAAACGCAGGACCGCGAATTTGCCGAGCGGCTCGACGATCCGTGGAAGCAGTGGAAAACCGGCGCCGAGGATTATCGCAACCGCGCGCGGCGCGGCGATTATCTGGTGGCGATCGACGAGATGCTCGCGCGCACCTCGACCGAGCTGGCACCGTGGCAGATCATCGACGGCAACAACCGCAAGGCGGCGAGGATCGCCGCACTGATCGCGATCGCCGACGCGCTCGAGGCAAGGGTGCCGATGACGCCGCCCACGCTCGACCCCGATTTCGAGGGCATGGCGCGGGCGGCGTTGGCGAAACCTTAGTCGGCGAGTTTCACCGGTTCGATGTCGATCGGGGGGAGAGGGCTTTCCTCGACTTGCTCGGGCTGCTGGAACTCGAACTGGCCATCGTCTCCCATCACTCGAAGCTGTCCGTCCTCGAGTGAGAAATAAGAGCCGTGCAGCGTGAGCGATCCGTCGTCGATCGCCTTTTGGACGAACGGGAAGCTCTTGAGATTGGTCAGCGAGGTGCGGACCGCCTCATATTCCATCTCGCGCCCGGCATCATCGTTCTCGCCGCAACGCGACTTCACCGTCGCACGTGCCTCGTCGAGGATCGTCACCCAGCTTGCAATGAAGCCGCCTTCGCCGGGTTCGGCATCACGAAACGCGCCGCTGAGCGCCGCGGCGCAGCCGCCGCAGGCGCCGTGGCCCATCACGACGATCTCTTCGACCTTCAGTTTGGTCACCGCGAATTCGAGCGCTGCCGACACCCCATGAAAGCCCGCGCGGGTTTCGAATGGCGGCACGAGCGCAGCGACGTTGCGTACCACGAAGATCTCGCCGGGCAGCGTATCGAATATCTGCGCGGGTTCGACGCGGCTGTCCGAGCAGGCGATCACCATCACCTTAGGGCTTTGCCCTTCGCGCAGCTCGAGCCAACGGTCGCGCTGGCGGCGCAGGTCGGACGTGCGGAAGCGGTGATAGCCTTCTACCAGGTTCGCGAAATAGGTCATCGTTCTCCTCTCGAAATGGGTTGAGCGGGACTTACTCGAAGTTAGCCCTACCTAACAAATGGACGGGATACGCGGCGGTTCCCGGCATTGTTTTGCAGCCCGTTGGTGGCTATCTGGCCATCATGAACGACGGTATCGCGCTCGCAAACCCCGCAATTAGCCCGCCTCGTGCGCGCAAGCCCGACTGGATCCGGGTGAAAGCGCCGACCTCGACCGGCTTTGCCGAGACCAAGGCGCTGATGCGCCGCCTGAACTTGGCGACGGTTTGCGAGGAAGCGGCTTGCCCCAATATCGGCGAGTGCTGGACCA
Source organism: Sphingomonas qomolangmaensis (assembly GCF_024496245.1). NCBI lineage: Bacteria > Pseudomonadati > Pseudomonadota > Alphaproteobacteria > Sphingomonadales > Sphingomonadaceae > Sphingomonas > Sphingomonas qomolangmaensis. The sequence continues at coordinate 919,548 of NZ_CP101740.1, read as the reverse complement.
AGAAACACGCGACGGTGATGATCCTGGGGGACGTGTGCACCCGCGCCTGCGCCTTCTGCAACGTCAAGACCGGCATGCCGCGGATGGTCGATCCGCTCGAGCCGCAGCACACCGCCGACGCCGCCGCCGAACTGGGGCTGCAGCATATCGTCATCACCTCGGTCGATCGCGACGATCTGCCCGATGGCGGCGCGTCGCAGTTCGTGAAGGTGATCGAGGCGCTGCGACGGACCACCCCCGATACGACGATCGAAATCCTGACCCCCGATTTCCGCAACAAGGCGCAGGCGGCGGTCGAGGCGATCGTCACCGCGCGGCCCGACGTCTATAACCACAATCTGGAAACGGTGCCGCGGCTGTACCCGACGATCCGCCCGGGCGCGCGCTATTATGCCTCGCTGCGGTTGCTCGAAAGCGTCAAGCGCCACGACCCGACGATCTTCACCAAATCGGGGGTGATGATGGGGCTGGGCGAGCAGCGGCTCGAAGTCCACCAGGTGATGGACGACATGCGCTCGGCCGATGTCGATTTTCTGACGATGGGCCAATATCTCCAGCCGACCCCGCGCCACGCCAAGGTCGAGGATTTCGTGACCCCGCAGGCGTTCGATGCCTATGCCGCGATCGCACGCGCCAAGGGGTTCCTGCTGGTCGCCTCGTCACCGCTTACCCGCTCCAGCTACCATGCCGGCGAGGATTTCGCGCGGCTGCGTGCGGCGCGCGAGGCAAAGTTGGGGCGCGTGCGCGCCTGATGCCCAAGCATACCGAAACCCGCCATCTGCCCTACACCCCCGAGCAGATGTTCGACATGGTGGCCGATGTCGGCCGCTATCCCGAATTCCTGCCCTGGGTCAGCGCGATTCGGGTGCGATCGAGCAACGCCAGCGAGCTCGTCGCCGACATGATCGTTGGCTTCAAGGGGCTGCGCGAAACCTTCACTTCGAAGGTGCAGCTCGAACGCCCCGATCATATCCACGTCGCCTATCTCGACGGACCGATGAAGTATCTGAACAACGACTGGAAGTTCCGCGAGGACGGCAAGGGCGGTTGCCTGGTCGATTTCTGCGTCGATTTCCAGTTCAAGAACCGGATGTTCGAAATGCTCGCGGGGCAGGTGTTCGATCGCGCGTTGCGCAAGATGATCGGCGCGTTCGAGGATCGCGCGGCGGTGCTTTACGGCTCGACCGGCGCAGGCATCAACAGTTCGAGCGCGCAAAGCGCCGCCTGAAGCCGCACGCCGCCGCGCCCGGTATCGGGGAAATCACGCGAATCGGCCATGACCTCGCGCGGCTCGTCGCTGCGCTCGGCGACCGCGAACACGACCCGACCGACGGGCTTCTTCTCGGTTCCGCCGCCGGGACCAGCGACCCCGGTGATTGCGACGGCGATGTCGGCGCTCGATCGCTGGATCGCCGATTGCGCCATCTGCCACGCGACCGCGACCGATACCGCGCCGAAGGTGTCGAGTACGTCGCCGCTCACCCCCAGCATCATCTTCTTGGCCTCGTTCGAATAGGTGACGAAGCTCGCATCGAACACGTCGGACGATCCCGGCACCTCGGTCAGCGCCGCGGCGACCAGTCCACCGGTGCAGCTTTCGGCGAGCGCGATGCGGCGACCGATCGCGCGATTGGCCTCGATCACGCGGGTCGCGCTGTCGATCAGCTCCTGTGGCAGCAAGGTGTCGCGATGGGTCATCGGGTCGCTCCGGCGGGGCAGATGGTGATCGGCAGGCGGCGGCGCGCTTCGGCGCCATTGTCGCCCGCGAGCTGCAGGATAGTGGTGACCAGCGATGCCGCGTTGCGCGCGGGTAGGGGTTCGACCAGCGCGACGACACGCTCGATGCTGCCGCAGTCCTGCGCGCGGATTTGCTGGATCAGCAGCGGTGCCACCATCGCGGCGACCACCGGTTGCGCGAATTGCGAATCGAGGATCTGACGGACATCGGCGCCGGCGATGCGCGCGATGGCACTCCGCGCCAACGGCCAGGCACCCGCCGACTCGGTCTGGAACTTGGCGAGGAATGGCCCCGACTGACGGCGCAGCAGTGCGTTGGCGGGCAGATTGGCCGCGCAAGTCTGTCCGGTCTGGCGGATCACCTCGGGCGCCATGTAGAGGAACAATGCTTCGGCCTCGCGCTGGGGCACGCATTGCCGCGCGGTCTGCGCAACCGTGGCACCGGGGAGCGCAATAGCTGCAACCGCCGCGAAAAAATGCATGAGACGCATCAGGTTACTCCTGGTAGGCGAACGGTTGCGGTCGCCATCGCGGCGATGCCTTCACCCCGCCCGGTGAAGCCCAGGCGCTCGGTGGTGGTTGCCTTCACGCTGACGCACGTCACGGGCAGGTGCAAGAGCTCGCCGATCCGCGCGCGGATCCCATCGCGATGCGGGCCGATCTTGGGCGCCTCGCAGATCAGGGTCAGGTCGACGAAATCGATGATCCCCCCCTGTGCCGAAACGAGGCCAGCAGCGTGCTGGAGGAACTGTGCCGAATCGGCACCCTTCCACTGCGGATCGCTCGGCGGAAAATGCATCCCGATATCGCCCGCCGCGATCGTCCCCAGCAGCGCGTCGGTGATCGCGTGGAGCCCGACATCGGCATCGCTATGCCCCGACAATCCCTTGTCGTGCGGGATCAGTACGCCGCCGAGCCACAGTTCCTCGCCTGCTTCGAGCCGGTGGACGTCGTAGCCGCTGGCCGATCGGCTAATCAGCGCCGTGCCATGCGCCGCCTCGGCGGCGGCGAAATCGGCGGGGTGGGTAATCTTTTCGAGCATGCGATCTCCTTCGACGATGCAGACGCCATGACCGATCGCGCGCAGCATCTGCGCGTCGTCGGTCGCTTCGGCATCGGCAGGCCAGGCGCGGTGCGCCGCCATCAGTTCGGGCAGGCGAAATGCCTGGGGGGTCTGGATCCGCCACAATCCGTCGCGCGATACCGTGTCGCCGAGCAGGGCGCCGGCGCGCGCGAGCGTGTCGGCGATCGGCAGTGCAGGCACCGCGCCTGGATAGTCGCCGAGCGCCGCGACCAATGCGTCGATCACGCGGCTCGGCAGGAACGGGCGCGCGGCGTCGTGCACCAGCACCTGGTCGAAGCCCTGGGCGATCAGCGCATCGATGCCGTTGCGCACCGAATCGCGCCGAGTGGCGCCGCCAAGGACGAAGCGGACATCACCCAGCGCCGCGTGCAGATCCGCTTGCTGGCCATCGCCGATCGCTACCAGCACTGTTTCGATCGCGGGATGATCACGCAGCGCCGTATAGGAATGTACCAGCATCGGCTTGCCTGCGAGCATGGCGAATTGTTTCGGGCGTTCGCTGCCCGCCCGAATGCCCTGGCCGGCGGCGACGATCAGCGCGGCGGTGCGGTGGTTGGCCATCGCTGCCGCCTAGCGCAAGCCGGAGACCGCCGCCAGTCTTGCCATTAGCGGGCCTGCGCTGTACGGCTTGCCCGATTTTTAGGCACATCATGCAGACACCCAATCTCCATAATTTCCGGCCGATCGAGATCGGACCGGTGCGGATCGACAGCCCGGTGCTGCTGGCGCCGATGACCGGTGTCACCGACCGACCGTTCCGCACGCTGGTCCGCCGCTTCGGATCGGGGCTCAACGTTACCGAGATGATCGCCAGCCAGGCGATGATCCGCGAGACGCGCCAGTCGCTGCAGAAGGCTGATTGGGATGCGGTCGAAGAGCCGATCTCGATGCAGCTCGCGGGTTGCACCCCGTACGAGATGGCCGAGGCGGCGAAGCTCAACGAGGATCGCGGCGCGGCGATCATCGACATCAACATGGGCTGCCCGGTCAAGAAGATCGTCAACGGCGACGCCGGCTCGGCACTGATGCGCGACCTGCCCAACGCCGCCGCGATCATCGATGCCACGGTGAAGGCGGTGAAGGTGCCGGTGACGCTCAAGATGCGGATGGGCTGGTGCCATGACAGCCTCAACGCGCCAGAGCTCGCGCGGATCGCCGAGGATCTGGGGGTCAAGCTGATTACCGTCCATGGCCGCACGCGCAACCAGATGTACAAGGGCTCGGCCGATTGGGGCTTCATCCGCCGGGTGAAGGACGCGGTGTCGCTGCCGGTGATCGCCAATGGCGACATCTGCTCGATCGCCGATGCCGAAGCCGCGCTCGAACAATCGGGCGCCGACGGGCTGATGATCGGCCGCGGTGCCTATGGCCGGCCGTGGCTGCTGGGGCAGGTGATGCAGTGGTTCGCCACCGGCCGCGAAGTGCCCGATCCGTCGATCAGCGACCAATATGACATGATCGCCGAGCATTATGACGCGATGCTGAGCCATTACGGCATCGAAACCGGTGTGAATATGGCGCGCAAGCATATCGGTTGGTACACCCGCGGGCTGCACGGTTCGGCCGAGTTCCGTAATCGCGTCAATCAGATCGCCGACCCGCGTACCGTGCAGGCGATGCTCGCCGAATTCTACGCCCCCTGGCGATCGCGCGCCGCGGCGTGATGGCGGGGGCGGGTTCGCCTGCATTTGCCGATCTGTTCGCCGCGCTGCCGGTAGCGGTGCTGGTGCTCGATGCCGGTGACGGCGTGGTGTTCGCCAATGGCGCGTGCGAGCAACTGCTCAACCAGTCCGAGCGATCGATGCGCGGGCTGGGGTTTCACCAGATCCTCGACGTGCCCGAGGAATATGCCGCGCGGCGCGATCGCGGGCTCGCGCTGTTTGACACCGACCTCACGACGCAGCGCGGGCACCGGATCCGCGTCGACCTGATCGAGGCGATGCTCGGCGATCATCCAGGCTGGCGGATCGTGACGCTGCACGATCTGGCGGTAGCGCGGCGGCACAGCGCGGGAGATCGCGGGGCGGGCGCGCGGGCGGCAGTCGGCGCCGCGGCGATGCTCGCGCACGAGATCAAGAACCCGCTGTCGGGGATACGCGGCGCGGCGCAGCTACTCGGATCGGGCGGCGGTGACGGCGAACTGACCGAACTCATCACCACCGAGGTCGATCGGATCGCCGCGTTGATCGATCGGATGCAGGATTTCACCGACACCCGCACCCCCGCGCTCGAATCCGCGAATATCTATCCGTTGCTGGCGCATGCCCGCCGCGTCGCCAGCGCAGGCTTTGCGCGCGCCCTGGTAATCGAGGAACGCTTCGATCCCTCGCTGCCGCCGGTGATGCTCGACGGCGATCGTTTCCTCCAGGTGATGCTCAACCTGCTCAAGAACGCTGCCGAGGCGGTGGCGGGGCAGGACGATGCGCGGATCGTGATCGCCACCGCCTATCGCCACGGCATGTCGGCGAGCGCAGGCCCCGGTCGCCCGCGCCAGCCGCTGCCGATCGAGATCTGCGTGCTCGACAATGGCCCCGGCGCCCCCACCGACATCGCCGCGCACCTGTTCGAACCCTTCGTATCGGGCAAGCCCGAGGGGCAGGGGCTTGGACTGCCGCTGGTCGAGAAGCTGGTGCGCGATATGGGCGGGATCGTCGGCTATGCGCGCGAAGGGGAGCCCGAATGGACGGTGTTGCGGTTGCTGTTGCCACGGGCGCCCGAATGAATCCGGTCGGCAGCATCCTGGTGTGCGACGACGACGCCGCGATCCGCACGGTGATCGCGCAGGCGCTGCGGCGCGCAGGCCATCGCGTCGTCACCGTCGGCACGCTGGCGCTGTTGCGCAGTGAACTCGCAAGCGGGCTTCCCGACGTGGTCGTCACCGACGTCATTCTGCCCGACGGCAACGGCCTCGATTTCGCCGCGACGCTCACTGCCGAGCATCCGCGGCTGCCGGTGATCGTGCTGTCGGCGCAGAACACGCTGACCACCGCGGTGCGCGCGACCGAGGCGGGGGCGTTCGATTACCTGCCCAAGCCATTCGACCTCGACGTGCTTGCCGACACCGTCCGGAGCGCGTTGGCGCGGCGCGTCGGGCGACCGATCGACGCAATCGATGGCGAAGACCCCGGGGTGCCGCTGATCGGGCGTTCGCCGCCGATGCAGGAATTGTATCGCGTCATTGCGCGGGTGGTGGCGAACGACCTGACGGTGCTTATCTCGGGCGAATCGGGCACCGGCAAGGAGCTGGTGGCGCGCGCGATCCACGATCTTGGCCCGCGCCGGCACGCGCCGTTCATCGCGCTCAACATGGCGGCGATCCCGCGCGAGCTGATCGAGGCCGAGCTGTTCGGGCACGAGCGCGGCGCCTTCACCGGGGCAGCGGCGCGCGTCGCGGGCAAGTTCGAACAGGCCGCAGGCGGCACGCTGTTCCTCGACGAGATCGGCGACATGCCGATGGAGGCGCAGACAAGGCTGCTGCGCGTGCTGCAATCGGGCGAGTTCACCACCGTCGGCGGCGCGCGGACGATCCGCGCCGATGTCCGCATCGTCGCCGCGACCAACAAGGATCTGCAGCTGCAGGTGGGGCAGGGGCAGTTTCGCGAGGATCTGTTCTACCGGCTCAACGTGGTGCCCGTCGCACTGCCCTCGCTGCGCGAACGGCGGCAGGATATCGGGCTGCTTGCGCGCCACTTCCTCGATCGCGCCGCCGAGAATGGCCTGCCGCGCAAGGGGATCGATCGTGGTGCATTGCTGGCGCTCGAAGCCTATGACTGGCCGGGCAATGTCCGCGAGCTCGAGAATCTCATGCGGCGGGTGGCGGCGCTGGGCCGCGACGAAACAATCGGCGCCGACGAGATCCGATCGAACCTCGGCAAGGAACCGCCGACCAATGCCGAACCCGATCCCGACCTTGCCGCCGCGATCCACGCACGGCTCGAGCGCATGGCGCGCGACGAGCCGCGCGCGTTCGAGGACGGCACGCTGTACGACCGGATCGTCGCTGAGGTCGAACGCCCATTGATCGAGGCGGTACTGGCGCGGTGCGGCAACAACCAGCTGCGCGCGGCACGCGTGCTGGGGATCAATCGCAACACGCTGCGCAAGCGGCTCGACACGCTCGAGATCGATACCGCGCGGCGGACGGTGACCGAGTAGCGGCCACCCGATCGGCGAAGCGGCAGAATATGTGTTTTCTAGGCAACGCTCTCGTTGTACCGTTGCAACGATGGAGGCAATGATCGACCCCGGATATCATGCCGCGCCGAGCGACCAGCGCCGCGCGGTAACGCCGGTAATCGAATGGGCCGTCCTTGCGGGCGCCATCGCGATCGGCATCGCCACTTATTTCATCATCACCGGCAGTACCGCGAGCGCGCGGCCCTTGTCGCCGCCGGTGGTGGCGCTGCTGCTGATCGCCAACATGCTGCCGGGGGTAGGGCTGCTCGTGCTGCTCGGCCGCCGCATCGCCAAGGCGCGCGCCGCGCGTTCGCCGATCGGCGGCGGGGGCCAGCTCCACGTCCGATTGGTCGCGCTCTTTTCGGTCCTGGCCAGCGTGCCGCTGATCCTGGTGACGATTGTCGCGTCGCTGTTGTTCCAATATGGCGTCGAATTCTTCTATTCGGACCGCGCGCGCGACATGATCGAGCGCGCCGCGACGCTCGCCAACGAATCCTATACCGAGATGACCCAATGGGTCGACAAGGAGAATATCGCGGTCGGGACCGACGTCTATAACCTGCTGTCGCAGGGCTATGGCTTCGATACCCCCGAGTTCGTCGAGATTTACGGCCAGAGCGTGCTCCAGCGCAGCCTCGCCGAATCGATCGTCTTCAAGGTTACCCCCAAGGACGAGATCCTCACCTTCGCGCTGCTCGATCCGTATGAGAACGGCCTGGCGGGCCAGATCAAGATCGCCGATGTCAGGGCGATCCGCGCGGGCAAGCCGAGCGTCGTCAGCGTCAATGGCGAGCGGATCCAGTCGCTCGCCCCGGTGCCCAATACCGAATATCTGATCGCCTCGAGCCGCGTGGTCGGCGCACGCGAATTGATGCTGCGCAAACAGCGCGCCGAATCGGTGGTGGCCGACTATCGCGCGCTGCAGGCCCGGTCGCGTGAATTGCAGCTGTTGTTCAACCTGGCGCTGCTCGGCATCTCGCTGGTGATCGTCGCGGCGGCGGTGTTCGTCGCGCTCGCGGTCGCCGATCGATTGGTGCGCCCGGTCGGCGAGCTGGTGGGTGCCGCGCGGAGGGTCGCGAGCGGCGATCTCGATGTGCGCGTGGCGCAGCCCAAATCGCAGGACGAGGTCGGCACGCTCGCCAGCGCGTTCAACCAGATGACCGAGCGGCTGCAGCAGCAGACCAACGCGCTGGTCAACGCCAACGCGCAGATCGAGAGCCGGCGCGCGTTGATCGAAGCGGTGATGTCGGGGGTGAGTGCCGGCGTGATGTCGATCGGCGCCGATCGCACCGTCCGGCTGATCAACAGCTCGGCGATCGCATTATTGAAGGCGAGCGACAGCCCGGTGGGACGCCCGCTCGGCGACGTCGCGCCCGAACTCGCGGCATTGCTCGACAGCGACCAGCGCGAGGCGGTGGTGCAGCTCAACGCCGGCGGTGAGGCCAAGACGCTCGCGGTCAAGATCGCGCGCGACGACGATATGGGCCTGATTCTCACCTTCGACGACATCACCCAGCAATTGCTCGACCAGCGCCGTGCGGCTTGGTCCGACGTCGCGCGCCGGATCGCGCACGAGATCAAGAACCCGCTCACCCCGATCCAGCTCGCCGCCGAGCGGCTCCAGCGCCGCTATGGCAAGCAGATCGACCCCGAGGACGGCACTTTTGCGCGGCTGACCGAGACGATCGTCCGCCAAGTCGGCGATCTGCGCCGGATGGTAGATGAATTCTCGTCGTTCGCGCGGATGCCCAAGCCGGTGTTCGAGCGCGAATCTTTGGTCGATATCGCTCGCCAGGCGCTGTTCCTGCACGAGGTCGCGCATCCCGAGATCGGCTTCGAGCTCGACCAAGATGATGCGCCCGAGGCGCTGGTGTGCGATCGCCGCCAGCTCGGCCAGGCGCTGACCAACGTCATCAAGAACGCGGTTGAGGCGATCGAGGCGCGCACCGGCGACGACCTGCCCGCGGGCGAGATCGCTCTGTCGCTCCGCGTCGAGGCCGATGGCCGCGCGGTGATCGAGCTGACCGACAATGGCGTCGGGCTGCCGGTCGAGCGCGACCGGATCGTCGAGCCCTATATGTCGACCCGCAACCGCGGCACCGGGCTCGGCCTCGCGATCGTCAAGAAGATCGTCGAGGAGCATTTCGGCACGATGGAATTCTCCGATCGCGCCGCGGGCGGCACCCGCGTGACGATGAGCTTCGATGCCCAGCTGCTCGCCAAGCTCACCAGCGACGGCGCCAGCGACGACGAAGACGACGACCTGCCGATCATGCTTACCCGAAATCGGACCTGAATCATGAGTTTAGATATCCTCGTCGTCGACGACGAACGCGACATCCGCGAACTGGTGGCCGGCGTTTTGGAAGACGAAGGCTATGCCACGCGCACCGCCGCCGACAGCGATTCGGCGCTCGAGGCGATCGCCGCGCGGCGACCATCGCTGGTGCTGCTCGATGTGTGGCTGCACGGATCGAAGCTCGACGGGCTCGAACTGCTCGAAGAAATCAAGCGGCGCGACCCGACGGTGCCGGTGCTGGTAATTTCGGGCCACGGCAATCTCGACACCGCGGTCGCGGCGATCCGGCGCGGCGCGTCTGACTTCATCGAAAAGCCGTTCGAGGCCGAGCGGCTGGTGCTGATGGTCGAACGCGCGACCGAGACCGAGCGGCTCAAGCGCGAGATCGCGTCGCTGCGCGCCTCGGCGGGCCGCGAGACCGACCTGACGGGCAATTCGGGGGCCATCAACACCGTGCGCGCGACGCTGAAACGCGTCGCGGGGACCGGCAGCCGCGTGCTAATCTCGGGTGGGGCAGGGGTCGGCAAGGAAGTCGCCGCGCGGCTGTTGCACGGCTGGAGCCTGCGCGCCGCGGCGCCCTTCGTGATCGTCAGCGCGGCGCGGATGACCCCCGAGCGCGTCGACGAGGAATTGTTCGGGATCGAGGATGCCAATGACCTCGTCCGCCCCGGGCTGCTCGAACAGGCGCATGGCGGCACCCTGTTCCTCGACGAAATCGCCGACATGCCGATCGCGACGCAGGCGCGGATCTTGCGCGTGCTGACCGACCAGAGCTTCAGCCGGGTAGGGGGCACGCGCGTCGTCAAGGTCGATGTCCGCGTCGTATCGGCGACCGCGCGCAACCTGATCGACGAGATCGCCGAGGGGCGGTTCCGCGAGGATCTGTATTACCGACTCAACGTGGTGCCGGTCGCGATCCCGTCGCTCACCGAACGGCGCGAGGATATTCCCCCGCTGGTCGAGCATTTCGTCGCGCATTATGCCGCCGAACGCCGCGTGCCGACCCCCGACATCGCGGGCGACGCGATGGTCGCGCTGCAATCCTATGAATGGCCGGGCAATGTCCGCCAGCTGCGCAACGTCGTCGAGCGCACCGTCATCCTGACGCCGGGCAACCGGATCGGCCGGATCGATCTCGACTTGCTGCCGCCAGAAGTGCTCGGTACCGGCAGCGACGGCGGGCAGGGGATGGGCGCGGGGGCGATCATGGGAACGCCGCTGCGCGAGGCACGCGAAACCTTCGAGCGCGAATATCTGCGCGTCCAGATCCGCCGCTTTTCGGGAAATATCTCGCGTACCGCCAGCTTCATCGGGATGGAGCGCTCGGCGCTGCACCGCAAGCTCAAGCTGCTCGGGATCACCGAAACGCGCGACGAATGAGCCTCCGGCTGGACGTTCGCGGGCCGGCTTCCTAGATTAACGGCGCGGGCGCAGCGATGCGCGCGCGACCGACGTCGGGGAACGGCGCATTCGCGGGACATGTCCCGCCAAAAACAAAGGCAGCCATCATGGCCGAAAAGCAAACCTCGCTGCAGGATCAGTTCCTGAACGCGCTCCGCCGGACCAAGACTCCGGTCACCATGTTCCTGGTCAAGGGCGTCAAGCTGCAGGGCATCGTCACCTGGTTCGACAATTTTTCGGTGCTGCTCCGCCGCGACGGCCAGTCGCAGCTGATCTACAAGCATGCGATCTCGACGATCATGCCTACCGGCCAGATGGACCTGGCACCGATCATCGAAAGCGTGGCAGCTTCGCAGGCCAAGCAGCCGGTTTTGCAGGAGATCTTCCTCACCGCGGTGCGCAAACAGGCTGAGCCGGTGACGATGTTCCTGGTCAATGGCGTGATGCTGCAGGGCCAGATCGCGGCGTTCGACCTGTTCTGCATGCTGCTCCAGCGCGACGGCATGTCGCAGCTCGTATACAAGCATGCGGTATCGACGGTGCAGCCAGCCAACCCGCTGAACCTGGCTGACGAGCAAACCCAGCCGGACGCGACTTGAGCACCGGCTTCGAACGCGACGGTGAGGATTTCGCGCGTGGCGCGCGGGCGATCGTGGTGCTGCCCGACCAAGGCGGATCGACCCGCGACACCGATGCGCGGCTCGAAGAGACTGCCGGCCTGGCAGCAGCAATCGGCGTCAAGGTGCGCGAGCGGATCGCCTTCCGCATCCGCGCGCCCAAGCCCGCGACGTTGCTGGGTGCGGGGCAGGTCGAACAGCTGGCCGAGAAGGTGCGCGACGACGCCATCACCCTCGCGGTGTTCGATTCGGCGCTGACCCCGGTACAGCAGCGCAACCTCGAGACCGGGCTCGGCTGCAAGGTGATCGACCGCACCGGGCTTATCCTCGAGATCTTCGGCGAGCGCGCGCGCACTGCCGAAGGCCGGCTTCAGGTCGAGCTGGCGCATCTCGACTATCAATCGTCGCGACTGGTGCGCAGCTGGACCCATCTCGAACGCCAGCGCGGCGGTTTCGGCTTTCTCGGCGGTCCGGGCGAAACGCAGATCGAGGCCGATCGTCGGCTGATCCGCGATCGGATGGCGCGGTTGCGGCGCGAACTCGACCAGGTCAGCCGTACACGCTCGCTCCATCGCGATCGGCGGCAGCGTGCACCGTGGCCGGTGGTGGCGTTGGTCGGCTACACCAATGCCGGCAAATCGACGCTGTTCAACCGGCTGACCGGCGCCGCGGTGATGGCCGAAGACCTGTTGTTCGCGACGCTCGACCCGACCTTGCGCCAGATCCAGTTGCCCGGCGTCGACAAGGCGATCCTGTCGGACACCGTCGGCTTCGTCTCGGACCTGCCGACTCAGTTGGTGGCATCGTTCAAGGCGACGCTCGAGGAGGTCATCTCCGCCGACCTGCTGATCCATGTCCGCGACGTCGCGCACCCTGACAGCGACGCGCAGCGCGCCGATGTTGAAAAGGTACTGAGCGAAATCGGCGTTGCCGAGACGACGCCGCGGCTCGAGGCGTGGAACAAACTCGACCTGCTTGACGACGAAGCGCGCGAATATCTCACCAACAAGGCGGCGGCGCGCGACGATGTCGCGATCCTGTCCGCGCTGACGGGGGAGGGTGTCGATGCGATGATCGAGGTCGCCGCCGCGCGGCTGACGCAGGGGCATCGGCGCTATCATCTGACGCTCGAAGCCGGCGACGGGGCGGGGGCTGCCTGGCTCCACCAGCACGGCGAAGTGCTCGATCACTGGATCGAGGAGGGCGATGCGATCTACGAAGTCCGGATGGCGCCCGCCGATCGCGTGCGGTTCGCCCAGCGCTGAAGCGTCAGCACCGGGCTTCGCTCGCCTTTGCGCCAAGCCACAGCGCTTCCTTTTCGTCGAGGCTCAGGCCGGGGAAATCGCTGCCGGCTTGCCGCTCCATCGCGCGGAAACGGCGTTCGAACTTGGCATTGGCGGCGCGCAGCGCGGCTTCGGGATCGACGCCCTGGTGCCGCGCCCAATTGACGACCGAGAATAGCAGATCGCCGATCTCTCCCTCGATCTCGCTCGGCGATGCGCCCTCGACCTCGGCGAGCTCTTCGTCGATCTTCGCGCGCGCGCCGCTGGCGTCGGGCCAGTCGAAGCCGACGCGGGCGGCGCGTTTCTGCAGCTTTTCGGCGCGCAGCAAGGCAGGCATCCCCAGCGCCACGCCGTCGAGCGCGCCCGAATCGGCACGCGCATGGCGTTCGGCGGCCTTCATTTGTTCCCAGCCAGGGAAATCCACCGCGTCACCGAAGATATGCGGGTGGCGGCGCGCCATCTTGTCGCTGACCGCAGCGACCACGTCGGGCAGCGCGAAAGCACCGGCTTCCTCGGCCATCCGGCTGTGGAACACGACCTGGAGCAACAGGTCGCCGAGTTCGTCCTTGAGGTCGATCATATCGCCGCGATCGATCGCATCGGCGACTTCATAGGCTTCCTCGATCGTATAGGGCGCGATCGAGGCGAAGCTCTGGGCAAGATCCCATTCGCAGCCATGCTGGGGGTCGCGGAGCCGTGCCATGATCGCCGTCAATCGCTCAATCATCTGACCTCCGAGTGACGCTATCCGTCGAACTGATAATATATATTATGTTAAATACAAGATCACGGTTGGCGGTCGGGCTCGAGGATCAGCGTGCGTTGCTCGACGCGCCACGACCCCAATCGCGACAGGAAGTTCATGCCGATCACGTTCACGTCGCCGAAGCTCGGCGCCACCACTACCGAAAGGTCGCGGGTTTCGAGTTGCCCGTCAATCGACACGGTTTGCGCCACCCCGCGCCGCGCCGATACGGTGCCGTTCGCCGTGTTGAGCAACACCGGCAAGCCGGCGCGCGATACGTCGATGCCGGCGCGCTCGGCGGTTTCCACCGACAAGGCAGTGATCGTCGCACCGCTATCGATCAGCATCCGCGTCGGCTCGCCGTTGATCGACACGCGCGCATAGAAATGGCCGTCGGGCGATTGGCGGATCCGCACGGTATCGCCCTCGACCGACTGGCCCGAAATTCCGAGCCTTTCACCGACCCCGCCCAGCGCCATCTCGATTCTGTCGCGGTTGAGTACCGCGACATAGATCAGCCCGATGATCAGCACCCAGCTGATCAGCGACCGCAGGAACAGCCCCAACGACATCCGGCGCAAGCTCAGCGAACTCAGCACCAACACCAGCACCCCGATTCCGAGCACCAGGTTGAGCGTGTCGTCCTCGGTCATGCGATGATTTCCATCCCGTCATAGCCGGGTTCGACCCCCGGCGGCAGCGATGCCCGCAGCGCCGCATAGTCCATCGACTGGTCCATGTGGATCAGCGCGGCAAAACGCGGCCGGATACGCGCGATGTAGTCGAGCGTGGCCTCGAGATGGGGGTGCGAAGGATGCGGCTGGTGGCGAAGCGCATCGACCACCCAGACGTCGCATCCTTGATACAAAGTCTCCATATCGCCCGTAAGCTCATGGAAATCTGTCGAATATACGATAGATGAATCCCCATGGTCGAAGCGAAGGCCGGCGCTCGTGATGTCGCCGTGCGGCTGATCGACCACGCGCACCACGACATCGCCGATCGTCACGCTATCATCCAACGGTTGCAGCCCGACCGTCGGCGGATACGCGCCGCGACCGTGGAAGACATAGGCGAACCGCCTTTCCAGTCCCGAGAAAGTGTGCGGCCGCGCATAGCCTGCGACCTGCCGACCGCGATTGTGCGCGATCTGGCGCAGATCGTCGATACCGTGGGTGTGATCGGCATGATCATGCGTCCAGATCACCGCATCGACGTCGCCGACATCGGCCCGCAGCAGCTGCTCGCGCATGTCGGCACCGGTGTCGATCAGGATACGCGTCGTCGCCGTGGAAACCAGCGCCGCGCAGCGGGTACGGCGGTTGCGCGGCTCGCCCGGATCACACGCGCCCCAGTCGTTGCCGATCCGCGGCACGCCGCTCGACGTGCCCGATCCCAGCAAGCGGATTTTCACGCGTGGGTCTTGCCGAACAGGGTGTGGAAATTCTCGGCGGTGGCCTTCGCCAGCACCTCGACCGGCTCCCCGCGCAGCTCGGCGAGGAACGCTGCGGTGTCGGCGACGAACGCGGGCTCGCCCAGCCGTCCGCGATGCGGCACCGGCGCCAGGAAAGGTGCGTCGGTCTCGATCAGCAGCCGATGGAGCGGCAGCCGTGCGGCGATCGCCTGCAGTTCGCGCGCGCTCTTGAAGGTCACGATACCCGAGATCGAGATGTAGAAACCCAGCGCAAGCGCTTGATCTGCAAAGCCGCTAGTGCCGGTGAAGCAGTGGATTACCCCGCCAAGGGCCCCCTTCCCCAGCTCGTCGCGCAGGATAGAGACGGTATCGTCCTCGGCGTCGCGGCTGTGCACGACGATCGGCAGCCCGGTTGCGCGCGCGGCGGCGCAATGCGCGCGGAAGATGATCGCCTGCGCCGCGCGGTCGCTATGGCCATAGTGATAGTCGAGCCCGCATTCGCCCAGGCCGACGACGCGCGGATGGTCGGCCGCTGCGGTCAGCGCATCGGCATCGACATGCGGGTGCGCATCGGCGTCGTGCGGGTGGACGCCGATCGTCGCCCAAACATCGGGCTCGCGCTCGGCGGTCGCGACGACGTCGCCCCACTCGCTCTCGCGCGTCGAGATGTTGAGCATCGCCCCCACCCCGCGCGCCCGCGCCCGCGCCAGCACCGCCGGCTGTTCGTCGACCAACCCCTTGTAGTTCAGGTGGCAGTGACTGTCGGCCAGCATCATGCCGCCGGTTCCTCCTCGGGGATTTCCAGTCGAGGGAAGATGGGGGTTGGCGACGCGATCCGAAACCCCGTCGCTGCGTGCGCGGCGTACCAGCCTTCGTCGGCAAGGGCCGCGTGGCTGCGATCCTCGACCCCCAATTGGTCGAGCATCGCGCCGGCGGCAGCTGGCACCACCGGCAGGATCGTGATCGCGCACAGCCGGATCGCGCGGATCAGCGTGCCGAGCACCGCCTCCATCCGCTCGGGATCGGTCTTGCGCAGCGCCCAGGGCGCCTGCGCATCGATATATTGGTTGCAGGCGAACACCCCGCGCATCCAGGCCTCGAGCGCCTGGGTGAGCCCGTGATCGCCGAACAGCCGGACGAACTCGGCGTTCGCTTCGCCCACGGTCGCCAGCAACGCCGCGTCGGCAGGGTCGCCGCGCCCCGCCCCCGGCATCGCGCCGTCGAGATTCTTGGCGATGAACGCCAGCGTGCGCTGCGCCAGATTGCCGAAGCTGTTCGACAGATCGGCATTGGCGCGCATCGCGATCGCGCGCGGCGAATAGCTGCCGTCCTGCCCCCAACCAATGTCGCGCAGCAGGAAATAGCGCAGCGCATCGACGCCGAACGCATCGGCGAGCGCCATCGGATCGGCGACGTTGCCGAGCGACTTCGACATCTTCTCGCCACGGTTGAGCACGAAGCCGTGGCCGAACACTTCCTTTGGCAGCGCGAGCCCCGCCGACATCAGGAACGCCGGCCAATAGACCGCGTGGAAGCGGACGATGTCCTTGCCGATGATGTGCGACGCCGCCGGCCAATAGCGCGAAAGCTCGCCGCCATCGGGATAGCCCGTGCCGGTGAGGTAGTTGGTGAGCGCATCGACCCAGACATACATCACATGGCCGTCGCTGCCCGGCACCGGCACCCCCCAATCGAAGCTGGTACGCGATACCGACAGGTCGATTAGCCCACCCTCGACGAAGCGGAGCACTTCGTTGCGGCGACTTTCGGGGCGGATGAAGCCCGGATTGGCGGCGTAGAAATCGAGCAAGGGCTGCTGATATTTCGACAGGCGGAAGAACCAGGTCTCCTCGGCGGTCCATTCGACCGGAGTGCCTTGCGGCGAGAGCTTGATGCCCCCTGCCCCCTCGGTCAGTTCCTTTTCCTCGTAGAAGGCTTCGTCGCGAACCGAATACCAGCCTTCGTAACGATCGAGATACAGGTCGCCGGCGTCCTGCATCGCCTGCCAGATCGCCTGGCTCGCGCGGTAATGTTCGGGCTCGACGGTGCGGATGAACCGGTCGCATGAAATGTTCAGACGTTGCGCCATGTCGCTGAAATATCCCGACATCTCGTCGGCAAGGTCGCGCACCGGCACGCCGCGGTCGCGCGCGGTCTGCACCATCTTCAGCCCATGCTCGTCGGTGCCGGTCTGGAAGCGCACGTCGCGCCCCGCCTGGCGCTGGAAGCGCGCAATCGCGTCGGCGGCGATCATTTCATAGGCGTGGCCGATATGCGGCTTGCCGTTGGGATAATGGATCGCGGTGGTGATGTAATAGGGTTCGGCCATGCGCGGCGTTTAGGGGGTGGGAGGGGCGTGGCACAAGCCCTGTCACCCGTTGGTCAGCGTGCCAGCCTGGCCACGATCCCGCCGATTTCGAACACCGCTGCGCCGGCATCCTGCGACAGTCCGATCGCCGCGCCCGCCACGTCCTTGGCGGCGGCATGCGCGTCGAGCGCATCGCGCAGCGCCCTGCCCTCCAGCAGCCGCGCCCGCTCGGCGAGAAAGGCGGGCACGCGTTCGAGGAAAGCCACATAGCGTGGATGCGCGGCCTTTACCCCGAGCGCCTTGGCGAGCCGCGTGCGGATCGCATTGTCGGCATCGCCGCGATCGGCGAGCAGCGTCAGGTCGCGCTCGATCGACGCCATGTCGAGCCCGGCAAAGCGCAGCGCGCGCCCCGGCGACCCCGCGCCTGCGCGTACCAGCACCGCGATCTCGTCGTCGCCCGCCTCGGGCAGTTCGTGCCGCAGCACCGCCGCCACCTCGGCATCCTCGATCGCGGCGAAGCGTAGCAGGCGGCAGCGCGAGCGGATCGTCGGCAACAGCCGCCCAGGCGCATGGCTCACCAGCAGGAAGATCGTCCCTGCCGGCGGCTCTTCGAGGTTCTTGAGCAGCGCATTGGCGCCGCCGCGCTCTAGATCGTCGATCGAATCGATCAGCACCACGCGGCGCGACGACATCGACGGCTTGGTCGCAAACATCGGCTGGAGCGTGCGCACCTGCGCGATCGTGATGCTGCGCGCGATGTCCTGCTCGGGCTTGTCGGCGTCCTTGGGCAGCCGCGCCAGCAGCCGGAAATCGGGATGCGACCCGGCATCGAGCAACGCGCCGATCCGATGCCCCGCCGGCACTGCGGCGGTAGGGTCGAGCGAAGGATCGGCGGCATGGGCCAGCATCCGCCGCGCCATATCATGCGCGAACCCCGCCTTGCCGGTGCCCTCAGGACCGGTGATCAGCCACGCATGATGCAGCGACCCGCCCGCCATCGCCGCGGCGAACGCGGCGCGCGGCGCGGCGTTGCCGACCGCTGGCGTCATGGCAGCAGGTCGGCGAGGCCGTCGAGCATCGCCTGGGTCACCTCCGGAGCCGACCGCGCCGCGTCGATCCGTCGCACCCGATCGGGCTCGTTCGTCGCGATCGCCTCGAACCCTGCCGCGACGGCATCGTGAAACGGCGCATCGCGCGCTTCGAACCGGTCGTTGGCGGCGCCGTCGCGCGCGCGCGTCCGCTGCTGGCCCGCCGCGCGCGGCAGCGCTAGGAAGAAGGTGCGATCGGGCAACAACCCCTTCGATCCGAAGCCGTGCAGCGCCAGGATCGCGGCATCGTCGATCCCCTGTGCCCCCTGATAGGCACGCGTCGAATCAAGATAGCGATCGCAGATCACCCACGTCCCCGCCGCGATCGCCGGGCGGATACGCTTCTCGACATGATCGGCGCGCGCCGCGGCGAACAGCAATGCTTCGGCATGCGCGCTCCACCGCGCGACATCGCCCTGCATCAGCAGCTGGCGGATCGCCTCGGCGCCCTCGCTCCCGCCCGGCTCGCGCGTGACGAGCACGGGCAGCCCGCGCGCTTCGAGCGCGGCGGCGAGCGCGGCAGCCTGAGTCGACTTTCCCGCCCCCTCGCCGCCCTCGAGCGAGATGAAGCGCCCGATCAAGCGAACAGCGACATCAGGCCCGCCCAGACGCGCCCGAAGAAGCCAGCTTCCTCAACCGCGGCTTCGGCGACCAGCGGCATCCGCTGTTCGCCGGTGTCGGCGCTGGTGATGACCAGGTCGGCGATGTGCTGGCCCGCGGCGATCGGCGCCTTGATCGGCCCCTGATACACCACCTTGACGGTCACCGGCGCACTGGTGCCCGAGGGTACGGTGATCGACAGGTCGCGCGGCGCGACCAGCCCGACGGTCGCCTCGCCGCCCAGTTGGACGTCGGCGGTCTCGACGCGCTTGCCCTTCTTGACGATCGGCCGCGATTTCCACGCGCCGAAGCCCCATTCCATGAAGCGCACCGATTCGCTGATGCGCTGGTTCGCGCTGGTCAGCCCGGCAAGCACCATCACCAGCCGCCGCCCGCTCTGCTCGGCCGATCCGGTGAAGCCATAGCCCGCTTCCTCGGTGTGCCCGGTCTTCAACCCATCGGCGCCGTCGACGCGCCCGAGCAGCGGGTCGCGATTGGCCTGGGTGATCGCGTTGCCGCCCATCGTCTGGCCCCAGGTGAAATCGCGGCGGGTGTAGAACTTCTTGTAGAGCTGCGGATGCTGCTCGATCGTCACCTTGGCGAGCGTCGCCAGGTCGCGCGCGGTGACATAGGTGCGGCCTTCATCGGGCCAGCCGTTCGAATTGCCGAACCGGCTGTTGCTCAGGCCGATCGCCTTGGCGCGCTGGTTCATCAAATTGGCGAACGCTTCCTCGGTGCCGGCAATCCCCTCGGCGAGCACGACGCAGGCGTCGTTCCCCGACAGCACGACCACGCC